>JAJPJP010000012.1 GCA_021324175.1 Chitinophagia bacterium | reverse complement strand
CGAGCGGCTTCCAGAAAACAGCGCTAAATCCTCCAAAGAAAATGTGCGGATCCAGATTAGCGATTAATGTGACAAAATTTATGTTCAGCCCTATCCCCAGTGGTATCAAAGCAAGGATTGCTGCAAGAGCGGTCAGCATAACCGGGATAATACGCGTCTTGCCTGCCTGGATAATGGCTTCACGGATTCGAAGACCACGACTATGCAATTCGTCGGCGAATTCGATCACAAGGATACCGTTCTTGACCACGATACCGGCCAGGCCCACGATGCCCAGTCCTGTCATCACCACCGATATCTCCATCTTCGAAATCCCAAATCCCAACAAGACACCAATAAGGCTGAAAATTATTTCGGTCAGGATAATGACAGGTTTGCTGATCGAATTAAATTGGAGTACAAGAATAAAAAGGATGAGCATGAGCGCGATGATGAGTGCCTTAAAAAGGAACGCACCCGTCTCAGCCTGCTGTTTACCCTCGCCGGTTTGTGTTATCGTCACGTCGTCCGCCTTTCCATGGAACGCTTCGATCGCTTTTTTAATGTCGGAATTGACCGCAGTCGGCGTGTACCCATTTAATACGTTAGAGAACAGGGTGATCATACGCTTTTGCGACTTTCTCTTGATGCTTCCGTAAGTGCTGGTATAATCGACGGTGACCAGGTTGCTGATCGGTATATTCTTAAACCCTCCGGTCGCGAGATCGCGGAAATAGACTCTCATGTTCAACAGGTCAGAAAGATTATTGCGCTGCAATTCATTATTTCGCAATTGGATTTTATATTCATCCTTGTTTTCTTTGATCTTCGACAATTCCCTTCCAAAAAGCGCGGTTCTTATCTGAATCCCGATTTGCTGGGTGGAAATTCCTTCAATCATCGCTCTTTCACGATTCACTTTCAGCGTGATTTCGGGATTGGTCAGATCGACGTCCATTTTTAGTTCTTCGATTCCCGGAATTTGCAAAGAATCAAGGTAATTTTTTAACTCCACACCTGTTTTTGTCAGGTTGTCAAAATTGTCACTGGCAACTTCGATGTTGATCGGTGGGTCTGTAGGGGGACCATTTTGTTCCTGGTCGACGCTGACCGCGGCGCCGGGGATTCCCTTCATGGCAGCACGGATGGAATCGAGATAAGGCCGGGTGGATTTTTCATTCCGTTGTTCGTACTCGACAAAGGAAACCTGGACGCGACCCAATTCGGGATGCGTGCTCCGGTCGCCGCTGTTCGGATCGTTTGCGCCGATGGCGACGTTTGAAATCACGCTTTCAACGAGGGGGTTCCCTTTTCCATGATCGGGGTCCATTCCGAGTACCTTGTACACCCGGTTTTCCAAATCATGAGTAATTGAATCTGTATAATCAACATTGGTTCCGATGGGTAATTTCAGATAGACATAAATGAAATTGGGGTCACCTTTAGGAAAAAAGACGACAGGTACGCTACGGATGCCAATAAACATCACGGAGAATACCAACAACCCAAAAGTTGCAACCAAAAGCCAGAACGGTTTCCACCCTTTCAAAGCCCATCTCAACAGGTTCTCATAGTGACCCATGATCCATGGTAGCGCCTTATCCTGAAACGCATGAATCAACCCGTCAAAAATGAATTTGTTTAACACCATCAGGATGGCTAAAAGGATCAGGAGATTGCCAAAAAATGCCTGGTGACCGAGATCCAGGAGTACTCCTGCACTTAAAAAAATCCAAAACAGCGGCTTTTTAAAGATGTCTGATTTTTTCGCGCCCGCTCCTTCGCTCCGGTTCATAAAGTCGACGGCAAAAACCGGGTTCATGATGAAGGCGACAATCAGCGAGGCAGACAAGGTAAAGATCAGCATCGCCGGAAGATAGATCATGAACTTTCCAATGATGCCCGGCCAGAACAACAGCGGGAAGAAAGGTGCCAGTGTCGTCAGCGTGCCCGAGAGAACCGGGATAAAAACCTCGCCCGCAGCCATGCGGGCGGACATCGTTGAAGATAGCGTGCCCTGTCCCTGCATAAATATGCGGTGCGTATTTTCGATCACCACGATCGCGTCGTCGACGATAATTCCGAGGCCAAAAAGCAAGGCAAATAACACCATGAAATTGAGGGTGACATCCGCCCCGATGATCAACCCTGCCGCGGGTAAAAACACGAATGCAAGAAACATACTTAACGGAACAGATAATGCAACGAAGAACGCATTGGTCACGCCCATAAAGAACATCAGGATCAGGAGCACGAGAATAAACCCGATCACGATTGAATTCACGAGATCCTTGAATGAACTGCGGGTATTCGTGCTTTGGTCTCCGGTGATCACCAGGTGCAGATCTCTTGGTAACTGCTCCTGCATTGCCTTCACAACCCCTTTGACGGTGTCAGAAGTTTCGATCAGATTTTCTCCGCTACGCTTGATGATATTCAGTGTAATGACGTTCTTTCCCAGCAACCGGGCGTAGCTTTCGCTCTGTTTTGACGTGTCTTTGATCTCAGCGATATCCTTGAGGTAAATAGGTGCGCCGGAGGTATTTCTCAACACCACCTGCGCAATATCAGCCGCCGTATGAAACTGCCCTTTCAACTGGAGGGTACGCTTCATATTTCCAACCTGGATCAATCCGCCGGTGATGTCAACGTTCTCACCCGCGACAGCGTTGGCAATATCATTAAAAGTGATATTGGCGCTTTGCATCTTATAGTTGTCGACATTAATCTGGAATTCTCTTTCAGGTGCACCTACTTCATCAACACGATTGATTTGGGAAACATCTTCCAGTTTGTCTTTGATTTCATCGGCATATTTTTTCAGGCGCTGCATGTCATAGTCGCCGCTGACGTTGACGTACATGATCGGGAAGTCAGAAAAACTTACCTCCAGAACATCGGGTTGCGTGGTCAGGTCGGTTGGCAGGTCTGTCTTCGATTTGTCAACTGCATCCTTAACCTTCTCGAGCGCCACGTCAGTTTTGACGTCAGTTTCAAATTCTACTGTGATCGCCGAGTAATCCTGCACCGATGTACTTGTCAGTTTATTGATCTTTGCGCCGGTGATCGCTTTGATCTGTTTTTCGATCGGCCGGGTAACGAGGTTCTCGATGTCTTTCGGTGAATTCCCGACATAGGTCGTCGATACGTAAATGGTGGGGATGACGATATCCGGAAACTGTTCTTTTGGGGTATTGATGAACTGAAATATGCCTGCGATACTCATAAAAACCATCACCAAATAAATAGAAGTCTTATTCCTGATCGCCCAGCTGGTCGGACCAAATTCTTTGATTTTACCCTTTAATGATTCTAGTACGCTCATACCTTATGTTTTCGATTTTTTCGACGTTAGTTTTTTTGTGTGCCCGGTTGCCTTGGTTATTGTCCCGTAGTCGTAATCGGTATCCCGTCATATAATCCCTGCGCACCCTCGACAACGACGGGGTCTCCTTGCTTCAGGCCGCTTAACACCTCGATTTTATCGCCGTAAAGCCGGCCGGCTTCCACTGATCTTTTGCGGGCAATCAGATTATCGCCTTCCTTTGAAGCGACAAGAACATATTTTCCCTTTTCGTCATTTTGAATTGAGCTAACCGGTACCGCGATGGCGTTTGGCACCGTATAGTCCTGGATTCTCACCAGCGCGATTTGGTTGGGGTGAAAATCAATGTCACCGGGAATTCTTGCTTCAATATAGAAACTACGCGTGTTGGGATCGATCAGCTTTCCCGCGACAGTCACTTTCACGTTAAGCGTTTTATTGTTCAGTTCAGGAAAAACAACAACAACATTGGTTCCGACCTTCACCTGCCCGAGATAATTTTCGGGAACCTGTGCAATTACTTTTAGGTTTTGAGTATTCACGATGCGGATCTGCGGTGTAGAGGTTCCCGGCACTACGCCAGTAAACATTTCGCCAACACGGACGTTTACGTCATTTGCGACGCCGTCCATATCCGCGTAAACGTTGGTCATGCTTGCTTGTTCACGCATATAAGCGAGCTGGTCCTCCAGAACTTTCACGTTGTTCCTGGCTGTGATGACATCGACTTCCGTACCGATATTCTGCTTCCACAGGGTTTCCCTTCTTTGCAAAATGTCCTGCGCATAGGAAAGCTGCGTTTCCGTTTGTTTCAGGTTTTTCAACAGGGCGGCATCGTCAAGCTTTAACAATAACTGTCCCTTCTTCACAAGGTCACCCTGCTTGACATAAACCTCTCTTACCTGGCCGCCGGTCCCATTTCTTGGTGTAACGATAGCCACATTCAGGGCGTCAATCCTTCCCTGGAGATCAATATAATGCGTGAATCTCTCGGCTTTAACTGTGTCGATTGACACGAGTTTCGCTTTTTCTTTTATTGCATCGGCGGTATCAACTTTGTCGATCTTATTCTGCAGCGACTGGATGTCATTGTTCAGTTTTGCCTGTTGTTCTTTGAGTTTTGCCAGCTCCGTTTTTTTCGCGGCCAGCGACGTGTTGTCCTCCTTCGACGGGGTGCTGGCGCCGCATGAGGCGAGAATCAAAACCATTGTAACAATTCCGATGGTTGCTATATTTTTCATAACTTCTGTTTGTTCAGTTGAATTAATATTTGAGTTTGCCGACTGCCTTGAGATAATCGACTTTTGCGATGACAGCGTCATACATCGCACTGATGTAATTTGTTTGTGCTGTAATCAGATCGGTTTGCGTGTTGGTCAGGTCGGTATTTGAAGCCAGCCCCGACTCATACTTCTTTTTGGTCTGATCATATACGGATTCCGCCAGCTTCATATTCTCGCGCTGGTTATCAACAGTGGTTATTGCTGCGCGGAAATTGTTTTGAGCCTGCGTAACGTCATTGTCGATCGAATTTTTCAGGTTGTCAATCTGGTTCTGGGTTTGAAACAGCTGCAACCTCGATTTCTGGAGGTTGGCATTTTTTTGAAAGCCGGTAAAGATGGGCACAGTCAGGGTCAGCCCCGCAAACGAAGTGGTATACCATGTCCCGTTAGGCCCAAAGAAATTGTATGTGTTCGCCAGCGCGTTTTTCTGGTAGGAGGCATTTACGCTTAGCGTGGGATAATAGGCGTAGCGGTATCTTTTAACATTGTATTCCTCCAGTTTTTGCGTGATTTCAAGATCCTGATAGTCATTCCGATTTTCATAGCGATACGCGGTGTCATCCAGCACCCCGCTCTTCAGGTCATCCTCTGTAAACTTGTCAGTCAGTTCAAGCGAATCCCTGATCGGCATGCCCATCAAATATTTGAGGGCCAGATATCCGTTGTTTATGGTTCGTTGCGTGGTCACCTTTTGCGTTTGCAGGTTGGCGAGCTGCACATTGGCCTTGTCAACATCCAGTTTCTCGGCAAATCCGTTTTGATACATGACGCCTGCATCATGGAAAAGCTTGG
>JAJPJP010000219.1 GCA_021324175.1 Chitinophagia bacterium | reverse complement strand
TTTCTCGATTTCATCCAGCAGGATCACAGAATATGGCTTGCGCCTGACTTTTTCCGTTAACTGGCCGCCTTCTTCATATCCGACATAACCCGGAGGCGCACCTATTAAACGGCTTACCGTGAATTTCTCCATATATTCACTCATGTCGATGCGAATCAGTGCTTCTTCCGAATCAAACATGTAACGTGCAAGCGCCCTGGCCAGTTCAGTCTTACCCACGCCAGTCGGCCCCAGAAAAATAAATGTGCCAATTGGTTTTTTCGGATCTTTCAAACCCACTCGATTCCGCTGAATTGCTTTGACAACCTTTTGAATTGCTTCCTCCTGGCCGACGACCATTTCCCTCATATCGACGCCCATGTTTTTCAGCTTTTCGCTTTCAGCCTGAACCATTCGTTTAACCGGAATGCCTGTCATCATGCTAACTACTTCCGCTATGTTTTCTTCATCGATCGGATAGCGCCTGTGCTTGCTTTCCTCCTCCCATTCATTTTTTGCTTTTTCAAGCTCTTCCTGCAACCTTTTCTCAGTATCCCGAAGCGATGCCGCTTCCTCAAATTTCTGGCTCTTTACTACTTTATTTTTTTCATTTTTAACATCCTCAATCTTCTTTTCCAGTTCAACGATGTTTTCTGGTACATTAATATTTTTCAGATGGACACGAGCGCCGACCTCATCCAGGACATCTATTGCCTTATCCGGTAAAAGACGATCGGTCATGTACCGGTCACTTAATTTGACGCAGGCATCGATTGCATCATCAGAATATGTGACATTATGATAGTCCTCGTATTTTGACTTAATGTTATTCAGGATTTGGATAGTTTCGTCGACTGTCGGGGGCTCGACCATGACCTTCTGAAACCGCCGGTCTAAGGCACCGTCTTTTTCAATATACATTCTATATTCATCCAGTGTCGAGGCTCCAATACATTGCAGTTCTCCGCGCGCCAGAGCAGGTTTAAATATGTTTGAAGCGTCCAGCGAGCCGCTGGCGCCGCCGGCACCTACGATTGTATGGATTTCGTCGATAAAGAGTATCACATCCCTGTTCTTCTCGAGTTCGTTCATTATCGCCTTCATGCGCTCTTCAAACTGGCCCCGGTATTTCGTGCCTGCCACCAATGCAGCAAGGTCAAGCGAAATCACTCTCTTGTCGAACAATACCCTAGAAACCTTACGTTGAACAATACGCAAAGCCAGCCCTTCGACGATAGCTGTCTTTCCAACGCCTGGCTCACCTATAAGAATGGGATTATTCTTTTTCCGCCTGGATAGTATTTGGGATACCCGTTCAATTTCTTCCTCACGGCCGACGATTGGATCAAGCGCCCCCGTTTCAGCGAGCCTCGTGATATCTCTGCCAAAGTTGTCCAGGACCGGAGTCTTGCTTTTCGCGGTTCCCGATGCCCGGGCCTTTTGCTGAGAATATTTCTTCTCCTCATCAAAATCGTCGTCATTGTCTTCGGTATATTCACCCCGTACTTCGTTGCTCTTGACGACTCCCAGTTCATTTCTGAATAAATCGTAATCCACGTCAAACTGATTTAATATTTGAGTTGCTATATTTTCCTTGTTTTTCAGAATAGAGAGCATCAAATGTTCTGTCTCAACTGTCGGGCTTTTTAACGCTTTTGCCTCCAAAACAGTCACTCTTATCACTTTTTCAGCTTGCTTTGTTAGCGGAAGGCTATTGATATTTGCAATGTTTTTTCCGGTTTTGTCTTTCACGGCAATTTCGACCTCCTTTCGCAATTCATATAGGTCTACATTAAAACTCTTCAGAATGCGAACCGCTGTATTATCACCTTCCCGAATCAAGCCCAGCAATAAGTGCTCTGTGCCAATAAAATCATTGCCCAGCCGTAAAGCCTCCTCCCTGCTAAACGATATAATTTCCTTTACCTGGGCTGAAAAATTATGATCCATTTTTAAGTTATTGAGCTTTATACAATAATAACGAATATTTTTGATTTCTATTTTCCGAATCTTATCAACGGTGTGTTGATATTCATCTTACCTACCATGAAGGTCAAAATTGATACCAGAGCAAAATTCCATGTCATTACTATCAACGAACTGGAACTTGCTGCTAATATGACAGCGGATTTGGATAGCCGATTGCTTGCCTTAATGCAAAATGACGTGAAAAACCTGGTACTGAATCTTAAAGACATTAAAACCATGGACATCGCTGCTGCGGAGCACCTGGTTAGTCTACAACAGAATCATTACGAACAAAATGCATCTTTCGTTGTTTGCAGTCTTCAGAAGCCCGTCGAGCAATTCCTTGAGCAGGCAGATCTTCTAGAACTTATGAACGCGGTCCCTACTGAATCTGAAGCAACGGATCTCGTAATTATGGAGGAAATCGAACGAGACCTTCTTGACGAGGATTAAAGATTGCGAGAAAAATTTCCCCAAACCCTACCACATTGACTTCCTCCACGGGATTTGACTCAAATTTTGACTTTCGCAAACCAGACAGATCAGCATGAAGGTTGAAGATTCGAATAATGTACTGAAAAGCCATATTGAATCAGTCGTGTCCGATGTCCTTGATCGAAGTTTCTCATCAATACAAATCAATCTTGTACCAGGTGGCTCGCGCGATGGAACCTTTCAAATTGTTGTCGATCGCATTCCAATGTTGTTTTGCAAAGTTAATGTTGGCGACAAATGTCCTGGAATTCTTCAAAAAGAATCCATCGGGTTAAATTATTTAGCACGCCAAGGTAAAATCAGAACTCCCCAGGTAATTTCATATAAAATTATTGGACCATTCGAATTTCTCTTGACTGAATGGATCAACTGTGGGGTGAGCTCCAAAGCATTCTGGGAATATTTCGGGACGCAACTGGCGGCCATTCATCAACTCGCGTGGGTTGATGATCTGGGGCGAAATTGTTTCGGTTTTGAAGAAGACAACTATCTAGGACGGATGTTCCAATCTAATCGCCCCTGTTTCGATTGGCATGAATTCTTTATATCAAGACGGATCGAACCTCAGCTTAAGATTGCCAGGAATAATGGATTCTTAGGTCAGTGGGCTGCAAATCGGTTCGATAAGCTGTTTAATCGTCTATCGGAAATATTCGACGAATCCCGTTCATCGCTGCTGCATGGAGATCTCTGGAATGGAAACTATATGTGCAGCGCAGAAAAAACACCTGTATTAATAGATCCGGCAGTATATTTTGGACACCGGAGCATGGATATCGCCATGACCACGTTGTTCGGCGGCTTCGACAGCGTTTTTTATGACGCTTATTCAAATAGCTGGCCGTTTCCTGAAAACTATCGCGAACAATGGGATATCTGCAACCTGTATCCACTGTTGGTCCACTTGAACCTTTTTGGCAAGTCCTATTTGGAATCGATCCTGCGGACGATTAGGCGTTTTTAATTTGAGGATTTATTAGGTATTTTGTAACAGCTAAGCCTCAAGTTTACCTGGTGGGCGTTTTAGCTCCCGATTCAAAAGATTAAAATCGCATAATGTTCGCCGTTACAATACTAGGGAATAATTCAGCTTTACCTGCTTTCGACAGACATCCGACGGCCCAGGTTGTTACGATGGACGAACATGTTTTTTTGATTGATTGCGGTGAAGGAACTCAATCGCAGATGTCGAAATTCAAAATCCGTCGCAGTAAAATAAATCACGTATTTATCTCGCATCTTCATGGCGATCATTATTTCGGGCTCATTGGACTCATTACGAGCATGGGTCTTTTGGGACGGGTGCATGACCTTCATGTCTTTGCGCCACCGCAATTAAAGTCGATCATAGACATGCAGCTCAACCTTGCCGACACGCAACTTCCATTTGCGCTGCATTTTCATTGCCTCAGCGAGCCAGGAATTATCTTAAAGGACAATAAGGTAGAAGTGACCAGTTTCAGAGTATATCATCGAATTGAGTGCTGGGGATTTTGTTTTAGGCAGGTTAAACCCTTTCGAAAAATTAATCCTGAAAAGGCGAGGAATTATGACATACCTCCATCGTTCTTTGACCGGTTGAAGTGGGGCGAAGACTTTTTCAGAGCAGATGGTAGCCTGGTCAAGAATGATTGGGTAACGGAAGAAATGCCTAAGGCTAAGGCATACGCTTATGCCGCCGATACAATCTATGACGAGCGAATATTGGAAAGTATCCACGACGTGGACGTGCTTTATCATGAATCGACATATTTAAGTGACCTGGAAGATAGAGCTATCAAGCGTTTTCACAGCACAGCTGCCCAGGCCGCCAGGATGGCGCTAAAGGCTGGGGTGAAACGTCTCTTGCTCGGTCACTTTAGTTCGAAATATGAAACACTTGAAGGATTTGAATCGGAAGCGAGGTTAGTATTTCCCAATTCCGATCTCGCACTAGAGGGGGTAAGTTACCGAATCTGAGGTTGTTATAATGAAAAAGCTGTCCGGTGTGGACAGCTTTTAAACAATATTCTGAAATTATCATCTCAAAAAAAGCATTTCACGATATTTTGGTAACATCCACTCGTCATCATCAACAAGTAGTTCTAATTTGTCGACATGATACCGTATTTCATCGAAAAAGGCTTCTTTGACCTGGCTACAATAGGTAATTGCCTTCGTCCTGGTATTCGTGATGGCGTTTGCCACTTTCCTCGCCTCGATCATTTTCTCGACGAGCTCACTTACTTTGGCGATGTGTTCCGATATCTTTTCAAGAATCTGCCTCTGATTTGAATAGCTAGATTCTTTTAAGCCGATTTCTTTTAGGCCTCGTATGTTTTCGATAAGCGTATTCTGGTACTTGATCGAAGGGGGAAGAATATGACTTGTAACGAGTTCACCCATGATCCTCGCGTCGATTTGTACTCGTTTAATATATTTTTCTAATTCAATTTCATGCCTGGCCTCCAGTTCCGCATGCGTATAAACGCCGTTCTCTTCAAATAAATGTTTCGCGCGATCGGTGACCATTGAATCCAGAGCGAGGGGAGTAGTGCGGACATTGGGCAAGCCTCTCCTTTCAGCTTCATGATGCCACTCATCGCTGTACCCATCACCTTCAAATAGGACCTTTTCACTGCTTACGACATATTCCCGGATGACATGCATCAACGCAATTTCCTTCTTTTCACCCTTGTCAACCAGGGCATCCACTTCCTCTTTGAAATTTTTTAGAGTCTCGGCTAAAATCGCGTTCAGTGCGATCATTGCGTTCGCACAATTTGCGGAGGAACCAACCGCCCGGAATTCGAATTTATTTCCGGTAAAGGCGAAGGGTGAGGTCCTATTGCGGTCAGTATTGTCGAGCAGCAGTTCAGGTATACTTTTGTGAAGGTCCAGTTTTAGTATTGCTTCGTCCTGTTCATCGAATTTGGCACCAACCCTCTCCTTGATATCTCCCAGCACTTTGGTGAGGTATTGACCAATGAATACTGAGATGATAGCTGGCGGAGCTTCATTCGCCCCCAAGCGAAAGTCATTTGCTGCCGAAGCAATCGATGCCCTCAGAATATCTGCATGGTCGTGGACTGCTTTAATCGTATTGACAAAAAATGTAAGGAACATTAAATTTGTCTTTGGGGTCTTGCCAGGAGCAAGAAGATTAACCCCCGTATCCGTGGCCATGCTCCAATTGTTGTGTTTGCCGTTTCCGTTTATGCCGGCAAAAGGCTTTTCATGGAGAAGTACCCGTAGCTTATGCCTGCGTGCAACCCTGTCCATAATGTCCATCATCAACAAATTGTGATCTACTCCGACGCTGACTTCCTCGAAGATGGGCGCGCATTCAAACTGGGACGGCGCAACTTCATTGTGGCGTGTACGTAATGGGATCCCCAACTTATAGCCCTCTTCTTCGAAATCGCGCATAAACGCGTAAATTCTTTCAGGGATTGATCCAAAATAATGGTCTTCAAGTTGCTGTCCTTTCGCAGGCGCATGTCCAAAAACAGTTCGGCCACTCATTACCAGATCCGGACGGGCATTAAACAAGCCCTCGTCAATGACGAAATATTCTTGCTCCCAGCCCAGCGTGGCAGAAACCTTTGTTACATTTTTATCAAAATAATGGCAAACATCGACTGCCGACCTGTCGAGCGCAGCCAGAGCCTTTAACAATGGCGCTTTATAGTCCAGAGACTCTCCCGTATAAGAGACGAAGATGGTCGGTATGCAAAGAGTTTTCCCTTTTCCAATCTCCATTATAAATATTGGTGAAGAAGGATCCCAGCCGGTATAGCCGCGGGCTTCAAAAGTCGCGCGCAAGCCCCCGCTGGGAAAAGAAGATGCATCAGGCTCTTGTTGAATTAAAGCTGCTCCATCAAATTCTTCAATAGGTGTCCCGTCACTTTTTAAGGTAAAGAAGGAATCATGTTTTTCAGCTGCGGTCCCTGTTAAAGGCTGGAACCAGTGGGTAAAGTGTGTAACGCCTTTGCCTTCGGCCCATTGGCGAAGGCCGGCGGAGATCTGATTGGCAACCGCCCGATCAATTTTCTTACCGTTTTTTATGGAGGATGCTAAGCTTTTGTAGGCTTCATCACTCAAAAATTCGCGGGCCGTCCGCAGCCCAAATACATTTTCACCAAAAATCGCAGTAATTTTTGTCGACCCTGCTACCTTTCCTTCAGCCGTGGTGTTTAAATTATCAATTGCTTTGAATCGTAAGGATGACATGTCTTAGATGTTTTTTCGCGAAACTAAACGATTGGTATTAATAAACAAAAATTTTTAAATGATGTGAATAAGATCGAGAAATTAGTGAATATTTTGTAAAAAAAAATGACCCAATGCGAATAAAGTAAGTGATTCTCATAGGAATATTAATATTACTTGAAATTATAATTTGAAAGGTTTCCGAGAGGCGATGACGCATGTGGCTATAAGAAGCATTTCAGGAATTGCCTTATATCTTACGATAGCGCCAGGGAAGGGTACAACGTATCCTATAAATAGTATTAAGGAAGTTCCGAATGCGATATAGAATAGGCTTAAGGGGGAAGTCAACGATTTTACCCAATGTTGGCCGGGAAAAACCCAGGGCAGCATCAGGAAAACGATAAAAATCAAACAGTCGAAAGAGGAAAACATCTGCAGGATCCCATGGGTTTCCCACGGTAACGGCCGAAAAAAGCCATTTGCCGCCGCCTCAGGAGCAAGCCTGACAAACCCCCCCAACGTTGGTCGGAGGGTATCTAGACCAAAGACGGTCTTTCCCGGCAGCTTATAAAAATCTAACTGTCTATCCGCGACAACCTGAGGCAGTCCTCCCTGTGTCTTCGGTATTAATGGACTCAAAAAAAAGAGGATGGCCGCAATGGTATATATAGCTGCGAACACGTGGATCGATCTTGCCGGATTCATAACTGCGACTAGCCAGGCCAGAAATGCTGGAAACAATATCAGCAAAAAGGCCGACCGAAATACGAGCATTCCTCCAATTCCCAAAACAATGGGCAAAAGATATTTCAACTTTGCGCCCCTCAGCCATGTCGAGGTGAAGTAAATGGTAAGACAAAAGAAGCCGAACAATAAGCCATCCCCACGAATTCCGCTAAGCCAAAAAGTTGGCCCGGGCAAAAAGAATATTACGGCAACAAGTATTCGTTTTTTTAGCGGATAGAATCCTGTTGTTAAACGGTAAAGTAAAAAAGGACCCCAGAATACAAGGAAGTCAAAGAAAAGTACATCGATATAATAGTTCCCCCTGCTAAAAATGTTAAAAAACGCCAACAGTTTTCGCATAGTCCAATATTCGAGATCATACAAATAGAGTCTAAAACTTGAAAACAAACTCTTGGTACCGGAGAATTCGTTAGCCGGAGAAAAATCATAAAAAAAATTTCTCGGATCATGGATCATTTTGTGATATTCGGATACCGAATCACGAAAAAAAATCCACGTGTCATCGCCACCGTAGGCATGAAAAAAAACGAGGCCGTACAAACAGCCCAGAAGCACCTTATAGCCGTATATAGAGGATACAGTGAACGAATTTAACCCGCCGCCGATTTTTTTTTGAAGAACATAAATGACAAACAGAAGCGCCAAAAAATATAATATGAAAAGAAAAACATTCATTTCAGCGGGATTAAAAAATTGTAACCTGTCAAATCTATAAATTTGGATTTAATATTGATCAATGGAGGAACGGGTATTCGAAAATAAAAGACTAATTGCGTTTGTGTCGAACAGTGCGTGGTCGGTGTATAATTTCAGGTTGGACGTTCTTCGTCATTTGAAAGAGCAGGGCTATGAAATATTAGTTATAGCACCGGATGACGAGTATTCGGGCTTATTGATCAAAGAAGGATTCAGATTTTTGGCATTAGAATTCAATAACCGGTCAGAAAATCCCATTCGTGACCTCCGCCTGTATTGGCGACTCCGGTCAATATACAGGCGATTAAAGCCCGATTTCATTTTTCATTACGTGGTTAAGCCAAATATTTATGGGTCTCTGGCGGCGCATGCTGACAACTTAAAATCAATTTCGGTCGTCACAGGTCTTGGGTATGCGTTCGCCAGGAAAAACTGGCTGTACAGACTTACAAAATTTCTCTATAGAATCTCATTAAAAAGAGCGAAGGAAGTTTGGTTTTTAAACAACGAGGATGCAAAAATTTTTACCAGCCAGCATATCGTCAACATCAGGAAAATGAAAGTGTTGCCTGGTGAAGGAGTGAATACCGATTACTTCTCAAAACTCAACTTCAACAGCTCGCCTAAAGAGCGGTTTGTATTTTTAATGAGTACAAGGCTTTTAAAAAGTAAGGGAGTCTCCATTTACGTTGACGCAGCAAGAATTTTAAAGCGAAAGGGTATTTTTGCTGACTTCGATCTAATCGGATTCTTTGAGAAACATCACCCCGATTCCATTGCGGAGAAAGATTTAAAAAAATGGGAAACGGAAGGACTAGTCAATTACAGAGGCTTTGCAAGGGATGTTCGCGAATTTCTTGCAAGTGCCGATTGCTTCATCTTCCCGTCATTTTATCACGAAGGGATACCAAAATGCCTGATGGAAGCTGCAAGCATGGAGCTCCCAATTATAACTTCTTTAAACAGGGGGTGCAAGGAAGTAGTGACTGAAGGCCTAAACGGATTTATTTGTAACTCGAATGACCCTTTTGATTTGGCAGACAAAATGGAGAAGATGATCAATCTCTCTCGGGATGAACGTCTTCGGATGGGTAAAAGCGGACGACAACTGGTAGTAAAGAAGTTTAATGTTTTGCAAGTGATTGGAGAATACGAAAGAACCCTTTCGACATTTTTAAAATGAGAATTGTGGAAATTTTGAGGAAATGAAGGCAAGGACTCCGGAATTTCGGATCTGATGTTCCCAACTCCATGCGCGAAGATCTGGAAAGGCGTAGGTAAATGCGTTGATTTGATCCCAGTCAAAATTGGAAAGATCGTCGCGGACGTAAAAATATGAACCGCCAAAATCTGCCTGGAAATTTCTCATCCATTTAAAACTAGTAGACACAATAGGGACCGAAGCTGCAGCATACTCCAGAAATTTTGAGGGCGTTTGGGCATTGTATGGTTCACTGTCTGGAATGAAGTTCAACGCAAACTTTGATTGGATAATATACGACCTGACATCTTCAGGAGGTACGGGTCCGGCAAAAGAGATGTTCCTGAAGCGACCTAATTTGTTTTTTAACGATTGGTAATTTCTACTCAAAATCAACAATGTCCTGGCGGCCATTCGGCCGGTGGTGAATGAATTGATCATTGCATCAATTTGCCTTTCCGCTCCCACATTTCCAACATAAATAAAATCATATTTCTTGTGTAATTTATGGACAGTGCGGAACTCCGGTAGGTTAACTCCCATGTCGCGAAAGCCAAATGGCACATCGTCATTAAATGAAAATTGAGCGCGAACATACTCATTCAGGAAGATCCTGTAGTCGGGTTTGATTGTCAGGTTTTTTTTAAGACGATTTTTGAATTTTCTCCACGGTGGGATAGAGCTGGACGCATATTCGTGAATAAGAAATTTTCCTGGTGATGGTTTCGCTATGTCTATACCCATGAATTGCCATTCGATTTGTCCATTGCGAGGTTTCCCGCTATCAACTTCAATCACCTCCGAATCGATTTGATGTAATAAAAAGAATTTCCTGTACGCGCTGATTTCAGGTAAGAAGGCTTTTCCGGGATGTATAAAGTCAATTTCCATTGCTATGAATTAATTGGTGATAAAATTATCGATTAGATTTATGACGCATTCGTACTTTTGTTTTTTACCAAACCTAAATGGAAGTAACCGTTAAAACTGCCCAGCAGCTGAGGCTGACGGCGGAAGAATTTGAATCTATCTCAAAAAAGCTTGGCCGCAATCCGAATTTTACTGAACTATGTGCATTCAGCGCAATGTGGAGTGAACATTGTAGTTACAAGAATTCGATCAAATGGTTGAAGACTTTGCCACGGGAAGGAAGAAAGATGCTAGTCAAGGCCGGGGAGGAAAACGCAGGACTCATGGATGTAGGTGGCGGGTTTGGCGTTGTTTTTAAAATTGAATCTCACAACCATCCTTCAGCTATTGAGCCGTTTCAGGGTGCTGCCACGGGTGTAGGCGGAATCCATCGGGATATTTTCACGATGGGTGCAAGACCGATAGCTTCTTTGAATTCTCTTCGTTTCGGCAATTTAAATGAAGCTAAGACGAAACGGCTTCTGGCTGGCGTTGTTCACGGAATCGGACACTATGGAAATTGCTTCGGCGTCCCGACGGTCGCGGGGGAAATCTATTTTGATTCCTGCTACCACACTAATCCCCTGGTGAACGCCATGAGTGTTGGCATTGTTCCAATCAACAAAACGATATCTGCGACCGCGAAAGGAGCCGGGAATCCGGTTATGTATGTTGGAAGCGCGACGGGCAAAGATGGAATCGGTGGCGCGTCCTTCGCGTCTGCAGATATTACGGAAGAAAGCACGGAGGAACTGCCTGCCGTTCAAGTTGGCGATCCTTTCCAGGAAAAAAAATTGCTTGAAGCCTGCCTGGAGGTTATAAATACGGGTGCCATCGTAGGCATGCAGGACATGGGTGCTGCCGGCATCATTTGCTCTGCTGCGGAAATGAGTGCAAAGGGTAACTCGGGAATGTCTATCCATTTAGACAAGGTTCCCGCCCGGCAACAAAACATGAAGGCATGGGAACTCCTGCTAAGTGAAAGCCAGGAGCGAATGCTTATGGTAGTCCAGAGAGGTAAAGAGAATGTGGTAAGAGACGTCTTTGAAAAGTGGGATCTACCTTGCGAAGAGATTGGAGAGGTCACTGAAGATGAAATGCTACGTTTTTATATGAACGGGATTCTTGAAGCAGAGATCCCCGCAAAAGAATTGGTACTCGGAGGTGGAGCTCCCCAATATGCCAGAGATATTAAACGGCCTGATTATCTCGATAAAGTAAAGGAATTTAATCCCGACAAAATTGAAGTCCCCTTAAACCTGAAACTGATAGCGGAAAAAATCGTCACCATTCCGAGCATCGCTTCGAAAAAATGGATAGCAGTGCAGTATGACAGTACGGTGGGTACCGCGAATTCTTCGACAAACCAACCTAGTGATGCAGCGATTGTGCTGGCAAGGGAAGCCGGGAAGGCCCTTGCGGTTACAACCGATTGCAACAGCCGGTATGTTTATTCCGACCCTTATCGCGGGACAATGATTGCTGTCGCGGAGGCGGCTCGGAATATTGTTTGCAGCGGCGCAATACCGCTTGGTGTAACCAATTGCCTGAACTTTGGAAATCCTTATGATCCGGGCGTATATTTCCAATTCGTTGAGGCGGTGAAAGGCATGGGAGAGGCTTGCCGAAAGTTCGGCACGCCCGTTACCGGAGGGAATGTTAGCTTTTACAATCAAAACCCGGACGGACCAATTTATCCTACACCTACAATAGGTATGGTTGGATTACTGGAGAGTGAAGTCGGGCAGATGACGTTAGACTTTAAGTCAGTAGGTGATTTCATTATTCTTGTTGGGAAAAGTACAAACGATATCAATTCCTCTGAGTATCTAAATAAGCTTGTTGGGATAGAGTATAGCCCGAGTCCTCATTTCGACCTTGACGAGGAATACAGCCTTCAGCAGAAAGTAATCGATCTCATTGAAGGGAAAGTCGTGCAATCTGCGCATGACGTGAGCGAAGGCGGGTTGTTTGTTGCCCTCGTAGAATCAGCAATCGTAAATGATTTTGGTTTTGACGTAATTGCATCCGACTCGACTATCCGGAAGGATGCATATTGGTTCGGGGAATCTCAGAGCAGGGTCGTCGTAAGTGTAAGCCCAAAAAAAATAAACGAGTTCAGGAGTTTAATGAAGGATCATTTTTTTGAAGAGCTTGGCGTCGTGACGGAAGATTCTGTCGAAGTCGACGGGATGAATTGGGGATCAATTCTTTCCTGGAAGGAATTATATGAGTCGGCTATCGCGAGTTTGCTCCCGGCAGCCGAGTCGGAAACGGCTTTAGATGTGTTATAATACAAAATAATTCTAGGATATTTTAGCATGCAAAAAGATGCACGTATAGTAGTTACCGGGGCGGCCGGTTTCATTGGAAGTTGCCTTGTTGGATACCTGAACTATAAAGGCTTTAACAAAATCATATTGGTTGATGACTTCAGTCGAAAAGACAAGCTTCCCAACCTTGAACAGAAACGATTTTCGGATGTTATTGAGCGATCGGAATTTTTTGAGTGGCTTTTTGAAGAAAAACCAAAGCTGGGCTTTTTTTTTCATATGGGGGCGCGTACTGATACAACCGAGTTCAATTACGCGGTGCATCAGCAGCTCAACGTGGAATATTCGAAAAAGGTTTGGGATTATTGTACCGTACATGACGTCCCCCTAATATATGCTTCTTCGGCAGCTACCTATGGCAACGGGGAATTAGGATACGACGATAATAACCAGGTCGTAAATCTCCTTCGACCGCTCAATCCCTACGGCGTTTCCAAAAATGAATTTGATAAATGGGTGCTTCATCAAAAAAACCATCCCGCATTTTGGTCTGGCCTAAAGTTTTTTAATGTTTATGGACCAAATGAGTCACATAAGGGAAGAATGGCAAGCGTAATCTTTCAAGCTTTTAGACAAATCAAGAAATTCGGCCAGGTAGATTTGTTCAAGTCATACAATTCAACCTATCGCGACGGCGAGCAATTAAGGGATTTCGTTTATGTCAAGGATATTTTGAAAGTTTGCTATTGGTTAATGGAGCATCGCCCCGCATCCGGGATTTACAACGTTGGTACCGGTAGGGCCCGTACTTTTCACGATCTGGCTAAAGCCACTTTTGGCGGACTTGACCTAAGTCCAAAGATTGAGTATGTTGAGATGCCTGAAGACATTCGTATGACCTACCAATATTTCACCCAAGCAAATATCAATAAACTGCGGAGTATTGGATATGTCGACGAGTTCTTCACTCTTGAAAATGGCGTGGATGACTATGTACGAAATTATTTATCCAAGGGAAAATACTATTAAAGCGGATTTCTCGCTGTCCGATTGCTCATGCTTCTAACCATTTTTTGTTTAATTTTAAAGGAAAACCAATGGTTGATAGTATGAATAAAAAAATCGGAATTATTGGCGGTGGAAATCTTGGGACTGCGATTGCGGAGGGATTGATCCAAAGCGGTTTTATTCCTCCTAAACACATTTTGATTACGAAGCGCAATATCCAAACACTCCACGATCTGGAAAGAAAGGGAGTTCTCGTAAGTGACAAAAACGAGGAGGCGTTGCGGTACGCTGATCTGATTATACTGGCTGTTAAACCCTTTCAAGTTGACGATTTGTTGTCTAATTTGAGAAAGGAGATTAGGGAAGGCAAGCATGTTTTGGTTTCAGTCATAACGGGCATTACGATAGAACACATTGCCGCATTAGTCAACAAGAAAATATCGATTGTAAGGGCTATGCCGAATACGGCAATTGCCATACAACAAAGTATGACCTGTATTGCAGCAAAAGATATGAACGAAGACCAGCTTCAATATGTCATTGAACTTTTTAATCAGCTGGGCAAGTCTGTCAGAATTGACGAAAAATTAATGAATGCTGCAACTGTGCTCGGCGCTTGTGGGACCGCGTTTGCGATGCGCTATATAAGGGCAAATATTCAAGGAGGTATTGAGATCGGGTTCGACGCATCAACCGCGAATCTAATTGCAGCCCAAACGGTGAAAGGTGCCTCAGAACTTCTATTGACCAAGGGGTCCCATCCCGAACAGGAAATCGACAAGGTTACCACGCCAAAAGGTTGTACAATAGCGGGATTAAATGAAATGGAGCATCGGGGATTCAGTTCCTCCCTTATAAAAGGCCTGGTTGCAAGCTATGACAAAATTGCAGGCGATTGACTCGTCGATTTTTCAGCATCTGCGAAATATTTTTATTGATTATTCGTTTTAATATCTAAGTACTTGTACTTAACGACCAGAACTATATATAAATCCAAACCCTAGATGAAAAAGCGATTGAGTCTTATTATCTTAGTAGCCGAGATCAGTTGTATCATTTTACTGCATTCATTCAGGACAAGTCGTCCCGAGAAATCCGGCGAGTCATTTTTCCAGAAAATTTTTAATGCAAACAGGCTAGAATCTCTAAAATCGCCCCTTACCGTGTCGGTCCTGCGATAGAGGTTTTGGATTTACTTTATTCTTGTTTTGAAAAAGTCCAGAGCAGCTTTGTCGGCATCCTGTTTGGCCGCTTTATCGTAGATCGGGTTGCTCGGGTTGGCAAATGCGTGATCGGCATCATATCGTTTGACGATCAACTGTTTTCCCGCCTTCTTCATATTTTCAGAAAATTCATCAACGACCTTTGGGTTAATCCACTGATCTTTATTAGCAAAAATGCCTAAAACATCAGCATGTAACCCCTTTAGTTTATCTACGTCCTTCTCGGGCATTCCATAGTACATTACGCAACCCGCAGCCTGTTTACCCGCCATCAGCGACGCCTGAAGGCTCCAGCCTCCTCCAAAACACCATCCAATCGAATAAATCTTCGCATCGGGCCCGACAAAAGCAATTGCACCTTTGATAATGGTTTCAATGCGGTCATTCTTGGCAGATTGCATATATTTTCCCGCGTCTTCCCTGGTCGTCGCCACCTTTCCATCATATAAATCAACAGCAAGTACATTCACATCACCGATTTCGTTCCAAAGCCTTTCGCTCTCTTTTTTTACGTAGTCGTTAAGACCCCACCATTCCTGGAAAACAAGTATGTAATCGTTACTTGGCTTTTTTGATTTTATTTCCCAACCGTAACAGTCCGAACCATCGGGACCCTTGTAAATAACCGCGTTGCCATTTTCACTTCTGAAAAAAAATGGCAAAGGGAGGGGGTGGCTGGCCATGAAGCTTTTGTTTGAAGCCAACTGTGCAAAACTTTCGGTGGCACTTGGCGAACAGCAGCTTGTTTTTTGGGACCATAACGTTGTTGCAGCTAGGAAAGCCAATAGGGCAAGAAACCACTTTTTCATATTGCTGTTTTTATTGGTGATCATTTAAAACGAAAAATTAAAGTTCTATAGAATTTGAATTAAATCTCATTTTATCCACATGTTTAATCTCAATTTTTCAATATAGGAAAATTTGGCGTAGGTTTGTACGACCTCTCGGAATTAGATTACTTTCATTTTCCCCAGGTCACCATAGGGCAGGATAGAGCAAAAGTTTACTCCGGATATTGCTGTGCAAGTATGTGGCGTCGAATTGCAGCTATCCTTCGTTAAAGAAGGATCGAAGACAGCGATGGAGGACCTCTATTTATTTGTATTGCCTTTTAAAATCAGGTTAATATCAAATTATGGCAAAGTTTATTTTCGTTACAGGCGGAGTAACTTCTTCTTTGGGAAAAGGAATAATAGCCGCCTCTCTTGCAAAATTGCTGCAGGCGCGGGGGCTCAGGGTAACGATACAAAAATTTGATCCGTATATCAATGTTGACCCAGGAACTCTGAATCCCTACGAACACGGAGAGTGCTACGTGACAGAAGATGGCGCCGAAACGGACCTTGATCTGGGCCATTACGAAAGGTTCTTAAGCATATTTACTTCGCAGGCGAATAACGTTACTACGGGTCGAATTTATCAAACCGTTATAACCAAAGAGCGAGAAGGCGCGTACTTGGGTAAGACGGTTCAGGTCATACCCCATATTACTGATGAAATAAAGCGCCGGATGTTGTTGCTGGGGCACACTGAAGAATATGATATTATAATTACGGAAATTGGCGGAACTGTTGGCGATATTGAGTCGCTACCATTTGTAGAGGCCGTGAGACAATTGCAATGGGAAATGCCCGATGAAGATTGCGTTGTGATTCACCTTACACTTGTTCCTTACCTAAAGGCTGCGAAGGAACTAAAAACAAAACCTACTCAACACAGCGTGAAATTACTGAGCCAGGAGGGCGTAAATCCTGATATTATCGTTTGTAGGACCGAGGAGGCGCTGTCACACGACATTCGCCGGAAAATCGCCCAATTTTGTAATGTCAAACCTGAGGCAGTTATTGAGGCTGCGGATGCTCCGACGATCTATGAAGTTCCGTTAGCAATGATGCGAGAAAGATTGGACATTATTTGTTTGAAAAAATTAAATATTGCCGATTATCATGAGCCGGAGCTCACAAAATGGAAGGC
>JAJPJP010000148.1 GCA_021324175.1 Chitinophagia bacterium | reverse complement strand
TTTTAATTCCCACCTGCTCTTTTTATCTACATATATGAAAGAGGCTGCCTCTTTTGAGACAGCCTCTTGTTACTTTTGGAGTGCATGGAAAAAAAGAAGGTGGTAGCCATAATAGGAGGCGGCGCGGCAGGTTTTTTTTGCGCCGTTAATGCCGCGAAGCGGAACAGTCAACTTCGAGTGATCATATTAGAAAAAAGCAATAAACTGCTTGCCAAAGTCAGAGTAAGTGGTGGCGGCCGCTGCAACGTCACAAACGCTTGCCAGAGTATTGAGGAAATGATAAAGAACTATCCGCGGGGACAGCAATTTCTCAGGAAGACCTTCCACCATTTTTTTACGTCCGATACGGTTGACTGGTTTACTTCCAGGGGTGCTCATCTGAAAACAGAGCCGGACGGCAGGGTTTTCCCTGTCACTAATTCATCCGCAACGATCATCGAATGTCTAATCAGCGAGGCGGTCAAATTCAATGTCGAAATCTTGACGAACCGACGGGTACTGAATATTCTCCCTGTCGGGAGCCAGTTTGAATTGCAAATTGAAGGACACCCGTCTCTCCTTTGCCATTACGTTTGTGTGGCTTGCGGAGGTTTCCCCAAGGCGGAAATGTTCGATTGGCTGACCAGGCTGGGTCACCAAATCGAAGATCCGGCACCTTCCCTGTTTACATTTAACCTGGATCAGCATGCAATTACCGATCTTCAGGGCGTTGTTGTTAATGATGTCCAAATAAAAATTGCTGGTTCGCAGCTGAGGGAGCGGGGTCCTGTTCTAATAACGCATTGGGGCTTCAGCGGACCTTGCATTTTAAGGCTTTCCGCGTGGGGAGCGACCGAACTAAAGCGCCGCGGATACGAGTTTGAGATAAATATCAATTGGTTGCCGGCAGAATCCAATCATGAGATCTTAGCCAAAATACAATTGACCAGGGAGGAGAGCGGTTTCAGGTCCGTCGAGAGCAAAAACCCATTTGGCCTTCCTCAACGACTCTGGTCCTTCCTGGTGGCCTTTTCGGACTTAAGCATAAAAACAAAATGGGCAGAATTAAAAGCGAAAGAACAGCGGCGCCTGATAGCCAATATAGGTGGCAGCCTGTTTAAAGTGAAAGGCAAGACTACATTTAAAGAGGAATTTGTGACCGCAGGCGGCCTTCGCCTGTCTCAGGTCGACCATAATACCATGCAAAGCAAGCTCATAAAAGGGCTCTATTTTGCAGGAGAAATTTTAGACGTCGACGGACTAACAGGCGGGTTCAATTTTCAACATGCGTGGACGAGTGGATTTTTAGCCGCCAAGGCAATCGCAAATAACGTTTAACTGGCATCTGAAAAGGCTGTCTAAATCAGATTTACTGCCCATTTTTCGTTATTTTTGCAGCCCCGATTTAAAACCGTCGGGATTTATTTTATGGATGAAAACAATATTGTTAACGAAAACGCTGATGTGCAGGAGCAGGCTGCAGTTGCAGATGCTACAGCGATATCAAATGAACCTGTGCAACCGGCAGTTGAGCAGCCGGAGAGTGCTCATGATGATTTCGACTGGACGATCGACAAGCGCAATGTTGCCGCTTACAACCAGGAAGAAAAGGTTAAGTATGACAAGGTCTATGAGAACACCTTTGTCACCATAACCGATGGTGAGTTGATTAAAGGGTCCGTGGTGGGATTGACAAAAACGGATGTTGTGCTCAATATCGGCTTCAAGAGCGACGGCCTGGTGTCATTAAATGAATTCAGGGATACACCAAACCTGAAAATTGGTGACGAAGTTGAGGTCATGGTTGTCGAAAAGGAGGACAGGGAGGGGCATCTCCATCTGAGCCGTAAACAGGCTAGAATTACAAGGGCCTGGGAACGGATTGTCGAGGTCCACAAAACCGGGGAAGTCGTCACCGGTGTGGTTAC
The DNA here is from genome assembly GCA_021324175.1 of Chitinophagia bacterium. Taxonomy (GTDB): domain Bacteria; phylum Bacteroidota; class Bacteroidia; order Chitinophagales; family Chitinophagaceae; genus Puia. The sequence goes on along the minus strand of JAJPJP010000148.1, from coordinate 1,127 downwards.
CAGCAAGACCAAAGGTGGTTTAATTGTAGATGTATTCGGCATGGAGACCTTTTTGCCAGGGTCACAGATCGATGTTAAGCCCGTTACCGATTATGACCAATTTGTGGGTAAGACCATGGAGTTTAAAGTGGTAAAGATCAATGAGGCAATTAAGAATGCGGTAGTTTCCCATAAAGCCCTGATCGAAAGTGACATCGAAGCTCAAAGAGCAGAGATCATGAGTAAATTGGAAAAAGGCCAGGTTTTGGAAGGGACAATTAAAAATATTACAGACTTTGGCGCCTTTATGGACCTTGGTGGTTTGGATGGGCTTTTGTACATCACCGACATCAGTTGGGGCCGAATCAGTCATCCAAGCGAGTTGCTAAAACTCGATCAGAAGCTCCAGGTTGTCGTGCTTGACTTCGATGACGGTAAAAAACGTATCAGTCTTGGCCTGAAACAATTAACTCCTCATCCATGGGACATTTTGCCAGAAAATATTAAGGAGGGCGAAATTGTCAAAGGCAAGGTCGTAAACATTGAAGACTATGGTGCTTTTCTTGAAATTCTTCCGGGGGTTGAAGGTCTTGTGCATGTCAGTGAGATTACTTGGGCAAACACGCCGATTAACGCCAAGGAATTCTTCAAGCTGGGTGATGAACACCGCGCTAAGATCGTTACATTGGACAAGGCGGCCAGGAAAATGAGTCTCTCCATCAAGCAGCTTAGCGAAGACCCATGGAGCACGATTGAAATAAAGTTCCCTGTTGGAAGTAAGCATACGGGCCTGGTAAAAAACATAACGCCTTATGGTGTGTTTGTTGAGCTTGCGCCGGGAATCGGAGGAATGATTCATATCAGCGATCTGAGCTGGCTCAAGCGCTTCAATCATCCATCTGAATATACCAAAGTCGGACATAATATTGATGTCGTGATTCTTGGAATAGATAAGGACAACCGCAAGCTGCAGTTGGGCCATAAACAGTTGGAAGAAGATCCATGGAACGCATTGGAGCAGACTTTTGCCGTTGGGAGCATTCATGAAGGGACGGTGACGCGGCGTGATGAAAAAGGGGCGCTTGTTCAATTGCCTTACGGCCTGGAGGGGTTTGCGCCCAACCGCCATTTGACAAAAGAAGATGGCA
>JAJPJP010000207.1 GCA_021324175.1 Chitinophagia bacterium | reverse complement strand
GCGCTACAATCTTCCCGGCTAATTCGCTACTTTCACGTTGATGAAGATCATACCATTGTCCGAGGGGTCATTCACGGTTGACCGGTCAAAAAAATTTGTTCCATTTGACCAGCAGACTGACGATTTGCAACAAAGAGCCAAGGGAAGCCTGCTTGTGGAAGTGCAGCCATTCGTCGTGATCACGTCCAGGGATGTCCTGCTTTTTGACACGGGGCTTGGTTTTGAAACCGGCGGAGTTTCGCAGCTGCATCGCAACCTGAACGATGCCGGCATCAATGTCAGCGATGTCACCAAGGTTCTCCTGTCTCACCTGCACAAAGATCATTCGGGCGGCGTATCGCTGGAAGGCGACACAGGAAATCCGCGAAGGGTTTCTTTTCCCGGCGCAACATATTATTTGCAGAAGCAGGAGCTTGAATATGCGATGCAGAAAGGATTTCCATCTTATATCATCGATGATTTTGAACCCTTGCAGGCGGCGTCAAATGTGGTGCTGCTTGATGGAAACGGAACCATTGACGATTATATCCGGTATGAATTAACGGGCGCGCATTGCCCCTACCACCAGGTATTCTGGGTGGCAGAAGACAACAGCACGATTTTTTTCGGAGGTGATGTCGCGCCCCAATTGCAACAGATGAAAAGCCGCTTTATCGCCAAGTACGATTATGACGGAAAACGCTGCATGGAGCTTCGCAAACAATGGTGGATGGAGGGAGAAAAGGGGAAATGGACGTTTTTATTTTATCATGACATCAAAACGCCGACTTTTTCATTTTAGCGGGAAAAATATGGTGCAAAAAAAAGGCCTGCCCTAAAAAGAGCCGGCCGTTGCTAACCTATGAAAAACACCAATTTCAAATATCGTATATCAATAGATCGAAGATTAAATTAATCGGTAAAAGAGCAAAAAATAAGGGTATATCCGGTCTGCCAGCTTACCTAAACATAGGACGTCGTTGTTGCATTCTGAGTTGCCTCCGCTCCATTAATTCTCTTTGTACCGAAGCACCAAATTGCTTTTCAGATCGAAAGAATAAGTTCACCCTGTCCTGCGGAAGAACCCTGGAAAATTGCACGTTGTATTTTTTTCGTACGTCCAGGATTTTCTCCTCGGTGACCAGCGGGTCTTCCCTGTTTCCTACGGCATCAATCCTGACCTTCCTGATCTCTTCGGTATATTGGTTATAAATCGGCCAAAAACGTTCTGCCTCCTCCGGCGTCAGGTTCATTTGCTTAGTCAGATAAGCAATCTTGAGTGCCTGGAGGCGATCACCATTTTGAGCAGAAGCGGAGTAAAACAGTGTAAAAATTATTCCATATAGTAAAGCCCGTTTCATGATCAGTTTACCTGTTCTTCCTTAAAGGAAATATCCTCATTGATATACTGGTTCAATTCTTCGTCCGAAATATTACTGAATAAATCACGCGCATCTCCATTGCCCGGCGTAAGATCAAGAGCCGCCACGGGATTATCGATGGCAGAATCAGCAATCGGCAGGTCCTGGTTCTGCAGGTAATTGATCATTTCATCATCGCTTAGCTTCGAAAGCGCGGCTATTGGATCGTTCACCTTCGCAGGCTGCGGTTTCTTATTGATGATGAATAAAGTAGCGGTCGAAATAACTCCCACCACAACGGCAGCCGCTGCAACCCGAATCAACTGGCGCTTCCAGTTCATCGGCACCACCCTGGCCTTCTGAGGTTCGATATTCAGCGCCGAAAACACCTGGCCACAAAACCCTTCGAAATACCCCTCGGGAACCGAATAAGTCTCCTTAGTTCTCAATGCTTCCAGCCAGGGAGAAGCTTCACTGGTCTTTTCACTTACATATTCTACCGCCCTGATTCCCTCCACGGCGGTTAGAGGAAGCTCCTCAAAATATCCATCGGGAACGCTGAACGGAACCTTTCTGCTGATCGTGGTGAGCAGGGGAGAAAGTGATGCGAGTTCTTCATCGACCGATTCACTATTGTTCGATCGAAGGCGTTGCATCAGCTTGTCGGCAAAGCCGTCAAAATAACCGGCAGGCGGAGCGCTGAAAGGAAGATCCTTTGCCAATCCTTCAAGCTGCAGCGAAGCTTCGTCACCAGACGCGGCTTTCAGACGAGACATGATCACACCGGGCAGCTGATCAAAAAAATAATCAGGTGATTTGTAAGGATTTACCTTCTTAATACCTGCTATTAAAGGACTTAAAGCTTCCAGTTCAAACCATATTTCATAACTATTTTCCACGCAATTTTGAGACTTATTTCGTTAATGAAAGTTTAATGATTGAGGATGTAATCCTCTATTTTTTTTACCGCGTGATGGTAGGATGCCTTGAGCGCTCCTTCGGAAGTTTCCAGCACCCTGCTCATCTCCTCATATGGCATTTCATCATAATATCTCAAGTTAAAGACGATTTTTTGTTTTTCTGGCAGCTGCTGGATGGCTAATTGCAATTTCCATTCTAACTTATTGGCATCAAAGTCCTTATCGGCTATGATTTTATTGCTAAGCCCACTCTCGACATCGTTTAGTGAGGTGGTTGATTTCTTTTTTTGCTGTTCCAAAAAGGTGAGACATTCATTGGTAGCGATGCGGTAGAGCCATGTATAAAGCTGCGAATCTTCCCGGAAATTCTCCAGGCCGTTCCACATCCGGATAAACACATTCTGCAGCACGTCGTTGGCATCTTCATGCTCGACGACCATCCGGCGAACATGCCAGTAAAGCCTTTCCTGGTATTTCTTGATGAGGGAGGTAAAAGCCTTCTCCTTGGTAGCCGGTTCACGGAACTGGATCAATAATTCCGTATCAGTGGTGGTGACTGCCATAGATTAGCTTTTCGGTAACTGCAGGTAAGACCATTTATCTATCCAAGCGTTTAATTGCAAACAGGTAACGGCCGGCACGAGTCACTTCTTTCTTTTCATGACTCTTTCTGCTGCTGCGACGATGTCAGGAGAGTCCAACCCGTATTTTTTTAACAGTTCATCGGGCGTCCCGCTCTCACCAAAAGTATCTTTCGTGCCGACATACTCTATAGGAACGGGAAAGCCTTTAGCGGTAGTATGCGCCACCACATCGCCAAGGCCCCCGATGATATTATGTTCTTCGGCGGTCACCACGCAGCCTGTCTTGGTCACGGACCTGATGATCGCCTCTTCGTCGATCGGCTTGACGGTGTGCAGGTTAATAATATCGGCGTTGATTCCTTTTTCAAGCAACGCTCTTCCGGCCTCAATCGCTTTCCAAACAAGGTGGCCACAGGCGAAAATAGAAACATCAGGACCCTCGGAGAATACTTGCGCTTTCCCGAGTTCAAATGACATATTGCTCGTGAAAATCGGCCAGGAGGGCCTGCCGAATCGAAGGTAGACGGGCCCGACGTGATCGGCAATGGCGATGGTCGCCGCCTTGGTTTGGGCATAGTCGCAGGGAACCACCACCATCATGCCCGGCAACATTTTCATCATGCCGATATCTTCGAGAATCTGGTGCGTCGCACCGTCTTCTCCCAGAGTCACCCCCGCATGGGAGGCGCAGATCTTTACGTTCTTTCCCGAATAGGCTATGGATTGACGAATCTGGTCATAGACGCGGCCCGTCGAAAAATTGGCGAAGGTGGTCGTATAAGGGATCTTGCCGCCGATGGTCAGCCCCGCACCGAGGCCCATCATGTTGGCTTCCGCGATGCCGCACTGAAAAAAGCGGTCGGGAAATTCCTTGATAAATTGTTGAAGTTTTAATGATCCGCCAAGATCGGCGGTGAGCGCAACCACATTGGGGTTCTTCCTGGCCAGTTCGACGATGCCGTCACCAAAACCGCTACGCGTATCCTTCTTCCCCGTCACCTGTATATCACTGAGCATGTATTTCTTTTATGGATGTTGAATAATGAATACCATCAAGTCGCCAAAAATAACGCAGAAGTTTTAATTCGCTGCGGCAGATTCTAATTCAGGGGCGAATATTTTCCGTCATAGAACTTCTCATCAACCTTCAACTTCTGTTCCCATTTCCATGCCGTCTCCATCATGTCTTCGAGTGAGTATTTCGGTATCCAACCCAACAGTTCCCTGGCAAGGTCGTTGTTGGCATAGATGGCAATCACGTCACCGGCCCTGCGCGCCCCGAGGCTGTAATTGAGTTTGACGCCGGTGACCTTTTCAAACGCCTTAATCGCTTCGAGGACGGTGACGCCGTTACCCGTTCCGAGGTTAAAGACTTCGCATTTTTTTGGGCTTTTGCGTTCCAGGAGAAATTGCAGCGCAAGCGTATGCGCGTGAGCGATGTCGGAAACATGAATATAGTCGCGAATGCATGAACCGTCCCGGGTGGGATAGTCCGTTCCCCACACGTGCATTTTGGACAACTTGCCGATGGCCGTCTGCGTGATGGCCGGCACGAGGTTTTCGGGTTTGCCTACGGGTAGCTCCCCGATCAGTCCGCTGGGATGTGCACCCACCGGGTTGAAATATCGCAGGAGGATGCATTTGGCCGTATTGGCTTTGGCAAATTCGTTGATGATCTGTTCGCCCATTTGTTTGGTATAGCCATAGGGCGACTCCGCCGGTTTTGGCGACGTGCTTTCGGTGACGGGGATCTCATCCGCATTACCGTATACCGTGCACGAAGAAGAGAAAACAAAATAAGGCACATTGAATTCCTGGACGCACTTGAGCAGGTTGATCAGCGAAGAAAGATTGTTTTCAAAGTACATGAGCGGCTGTTCTACGGATTCCGCAACGGATTTGAAGGCAGCAAAATGAATAATCCCCGTGATGTCCTCGTTTTCCTGGAACACCGCGAAGGTGTCATCATAATTGCACAGGTCAACTTTATAATTCTTGATTGTTTTTCCCGTGATTTTTTTTACGCCTTCGAGCATCCGCGGATGGGAACGCGAATTATTGTCAACGGAAATCACTTCGAAGCCGTTTTCAAGCAAATCCACAATGGTATGCGAGCCGATATATCCCGACCCCCCGGAAACTAAGATTTTTTTCATTGCAGATTTTTTCTTTTATAATTATTGATTGATGACGTTTAAGAGGTATTGGCCGTAGCCGCTTTTCAACAACGGCTCTGCCATGGCTTCCACCTGTTTTTTAGTGATAAATCCCTTTCGGTAAGCTATTTCCTCGATGCAGGCGATTTTTATTCCCTGTCTCTGTTCAATGACCTGGACAAACTGGGAAGCCTGCATCAGCGAGTCAACAGTTCCCGTATCCAGCCAGGCCGTGCCGCGATCCATGATCGAAACTTTCAGCTTTCCTTTTGCGAGATATTCGCGGTTGACGTCCGTGATTTCGTACTCGCCCCTTGCGCTCGGTTTCAGGTGCCTGGCGATGCTGACCACTTCGTTATCATAAAAATAAAGCCCGGGCACCGCGTAATTGCTCTTCGGCAATTTCGGTTTTTCTTCGATCGAGATCGCCTTCATGTGCTCGTCAAATTCAACTACGCCGTAGCGCTCCGGGTCGCTCACATGATACGCATAGACGATGCCGCCATCGGGATTCGTATTTTTTTCCAGCTGCTCACCAAGGCCTGTTCCATAGAATATATTATCGCCAAGAACCAGCGCGACCTTGTCTTTGCCGATGAAACTCTCTCCAATCACGAACGCCTGTGCAAGCCCGTTTGGTTTAGCCTGCTCTGCATAACTTAGTTTTAGTCCAAGCTGGCTGCCATCGTTAAACAGCCTTTTGAAAAGCGGGAGATCATGCGGGGTGGATATGATGAGGATCTCATTGATTCCTGCCATCAGTAAAGTGGACATCGGGTAATAGATCATGGGTTTATCATAAACAGGCGTGATCTGCTTGCTGATAGCATATGTAATTGGATGCAAACGCGTGCCTGAGCCGCCGGCCAGTATGATTCCCTTCATGGACCTTGGTTAATCAGGAGCCAAAATAACAAAAAATGGGGGTAAATGGATGCGGAAGCTGACTTCATCCTAAAGTTGGCAGGCTGCCCCGCATTATTTGTAGAAGATATGAAAGATGAAATAGAAGAGCGCCGCAAGGATCGCGCTGACAGGAATGGTCAGGATCCATGCCCAGAGCAGGTTGATTGTCACTCCCCAGCGAACAGCGGAGAGTCGTTTTGTTGCGCCGACGCCGATAATGGATCCGCTGATGGTATGCGTCGTGCTGACCGGGATGCCAAGCTTCTCAGTGAGAAATAAGGTGAACGCACCGGCTAACTCGGCACTAACCCCTTCAAACGGCGTCAACTTGGTGATGCGCGTGCCCATGGTTTTGACGATCTTCCATCCCCCGCTCATCGTGCCGAGCCCTATTGAAATAAAACAGCATACGGGAACCCAGTTCGGCACATTCTTAATGTTGTCTAGTGCGCCCTGCGAAACCATGGCAGCCGCGATAATGCCAAGCACTTTTTGCGCGTCATTGCCTCCGTGGCCGAGGCTGAACAGGGCCGAGGATAAAAGCTGCAATCTCCGAAACCAGTTATCGGCTTTGTACGGATTTGCGCGGCGGCATATATTGATAATAATAAAACTGATTAAAAAGCCGACCAGCATGCCGATAAATGGCGCGAGAAATATGAATGCAAAAATGGGGATCACTTTTGCATAATTGATGACGTCCTTACCATGGACTGTCAATGAACCCGCATGGGCGACTGCGGCACCCATGAATCCTCCCAGCAGGGTGTGCGAGGAGCTGGACGGAATTCCAAACCACCATGTCAGGAGGTTCCAGGATATTGCAGCAAGAAGCCCCGCAAATATGACTTCGAGGGTGATAAAGTCCTTCGTAACGGAATTCGCGATGGTATTGCCGATTTTGAATTCGCCAATGACGTATTTGCTGATAAAAAACGCGCCGAAGTTGAACACTGCCGCCCAGAGTACTGCCTGGAATGGGGTTAAAACTTTGGTTGACACCACCGTAGCGATTGAATTGGCGGCGTCATGGAAACCATTGATGTAATCGAAAATCAGTGCGAGAACAATGATCACAACGAGAAAGGTCATAGTCTTGGGTCAAGCGTATTTAATAATGATGGATTCGATCACGTTGGCAGCGTCCTCGCACTTGTCTGTGACAATCTCCATGACCTGGTAGATTTCTCTTTTCTTGATCACTTCTTTCGCGTCCGGCTCGGTTTCAAAAAGGCGTTCGATGCTCATGTCGAAGATATCGTCGGCCTGGTTTTCAATACTGTTTACTTTGACGAGCGCATCGGTAATCTTGCGCATATCCCGCATATTCCGAAGTTCTTTCACGGAATTCCTGATCTGTTCCGCGCTTTGTTCAATCAGGTCGGCCATCTTCTGAATGCCGGTATCGTTTGGATTGACTTTGTATAAATTGATCTTTTTGGCTGTCGAGTAAATATAATCGCAGATGTCATCCAGGGAGGTTGCCAGGTAGTGGATGTCCTCCCGGTCAAACGGCGTGATGAAATTCCTGCCCAATTCGGTAAATATTTTATGCGTGAGATCGTCATTGATATGCTCCTGGTCCTCCAGCTGTGAGGTTAAAGCCGCCCGCTTGTCGTAATCAGGCTCGGCGACCGTCCCTTTCAACAATCTTCCCATGCGGGCGACGCCGTCGGCCACTTCCTCGAAGAGGGTATAGAACACCCGGTCCTTCGGCATAAAGATTTTCATGATGGAATTGAAGGACATAGTGAAGATTGTCTGTAAATGTAGAAATAAAGTGGAAAGTACAAGGGGAAGGACGGGATTATTTGGAATCGTCGACAGGTCGACGGGGCCATTGCGATCATACTGCGATCAATTCGCTGACCAGGGAAATATAACCTTCATAGCGTTCGAGGACCTTTTGCAGGATCTCTTCCACTTCTTCGACGGAATTCTTCTGAACAAGCTGGTTCCTGAATTCCTTGATATGGGGAAGTCCTTTCAGGTAGTTGGTATAGTGACGACGCATTTCCAGCAGGCCGAGTGTGTGGCCTTTCCATTCGACCGACCTGGAGAGGTGTTCCCGGATGGCTTCAATGCGCTGGCTGATTGACGGAGGGGCCTTGTGTTCTCCTGTGCTTAAATAATATTTGATCTCGTCAAATATCCAGGGATACCCGATCGCCGCGCGGCCGATCATAATTCCGTCGACGCCATAACGCTTTTGATAAGACAGCGCTTTTTCGGGAGTGTCGATATCGCCATTGCCAAAAACAGGAATTTTCACACGCGGATTATTTTTGACCGAACCGATCAGCGTCCAGTCCGCGTCGCCTTTGTAGAGCTGGGATCTTGTGCGGCCGTGGATAGTCAGTGCCTTGACGCCCACATCCTGCAGTCTTTCGGCGACGGTTTCGATGTTTTTGGAACATTCGTCCCAGCCAAGCCGGGTCTTGACAGTCACCGGCAATTGGGTTGATTGAATGACGGCGCGAGTCAGCCTCACCATCAAATCGATATCCTTTAAAACGGCTGCGCCCGCTCCCTTGCAGACGACTTTCTTTACCGGGCAGCCAAAATTGATGTCCACGAGATCGGGATTGGTTGCATCAATGATTTGCGCGCTCATCGCCATCGCTTCTTCATCACCTCCAAAAATCTGTATGCCGAAAGGTCGTTCGTATTCAAAAAAATCCAGCTTTTGCCGGCTTTTCACCGCGTTTCGGATCAAACCTTCGCTTGAAATGAATTCGCTATACATCAGGTCGGCGCCGTTTTGTTTGCAGACATAACGGAATGGCGGATCGCTCACGTCCTCCATCGGCGCCAGGAGGAGCGGAAAATCAGGGAGATTGATATTGCCAATTCGTACCGCCATAGATCAGATAAAGTCACTTCATATTTGGTATATTGCAGGTACTTGTCCTGTCAAACGACAAATTTACGCTGTTATCATTGATATGAGAAGCTATTTGAGGATTCAATCGCCGGGCGTTCAGCTTCTGTTGTTTCTGGGTCTTTTCCTGGTCTGCAATGAAGTCGCATATATGTTTTTGAGGGGAACTGCGTCGTTGCAAACGGGGCATATCGACTTGTCCAGTAGCCATATGATCAATCAGCTAAAAAAAGAGCAGGCCATTTACACGGTGATTGGTTTCCTGATGCCGGCCCTTTTGTTTGGCGGGATTGTTTTTCGATACCGGCATCTTCATTTTCTCGGTTTCCGGCCTTCGTACTCTGTTATTTTCTACATTTTCGCGGTCGTCATCATGATCGTTTCTTTTCCGCTGGTGTCCTGGCTGGGTGAAATCAATCAGCGGATACCGCTCTCGCGGTGGATGGTGGACACAGAAAATGAGGCCACCAAATTAATGGAAGCGTTCCTGAAAACGAATTCTACGGCCGGCTTAATCATCAATGTGTTGTTGATTGGTCTGCTGCCGGCGATCGGTGAAGAGGCCTGCTTTCGAGGCGTGATGCAACGCATTTTTATCGGGATGTTCAAAAATGCCTGGGTCGGAATCATTATCAGTTCGATGTTATTCTCTGCCTTTCACCTTGAATTCGCCGGCTTCCTGCCAAGAATGTTTCTCGGACTGCTTCTGGGTGCGCTTTATTGGTATAGCGGCAGTATTTGGGTGAGCATTGTCGCGCATTTTTTTAATAATGCAGCGCAGATCATCCTGATCCAGTACAACCCCAAAGTGGCCAACGAAAATCCGGCGGTCCCGATTTATGCCGCAGTGGCCAGCGCGCTTATTGTCTGGGGAATTTTGCTATTGATTAAAAGGAATTCAAAATCCACCATCGAGTCGGAATACGGTGTGAGGACCTGACGCAGGTTAATGAAGATCGCCAGAGCATTTCAAACCAATAAACCAGGAACCGGCATGGCACTTAACAGGAAGACTTTTCAGACCAGGACCATTTCCGCCATCATTTTTGCCGTCATCATGCTGGCGGGTCTTTTGTGGAATTTCTGGAGCTTTTTTGTTCTTTTTTCTGTCGTCCATTTCGGTTGCTGGGCTGAATACCAGAAAATCGTGGGCAGGATCGACAGCAGGTACGCTGCGATCAGCCCTTACCACCGTTATGGCGTCATGATCGCGGGCTGGTGCGCCATGCTGTTTTTTTCCAATGGTGAAACCATTTTTTCCATATCACTCCACGCGATCGGGCTCTGGGCCGGGTTGGTCTTCCTGATTGTTTTACCGCTGCTCGAAGTACTCTTTGTTCGCGAAATCAATTTCCGCATCATCGGGTATTCCGTTGCAGGGCTGTTGTATATTTCGCTGGGCTGGGCATTTTTAACGGATATCCGCTCCAGGTTCTCCGATGAACTATTTGACGTAGGTAAACTGCTCGTCATCGCGATTGTTTTTTCCATTTGGATCAATGATACGATGGCCTATATCGTGGGCTCGCTGATCGGCAGGACGCCATTTTCTGGAATTTCGCCGAAAAAAACCTGGGAAGGGACAATCGGAGGCATTGTTTTATCCATTATCGTCATGGGTTCACTCAGTTATTTCCTGGACAGCCAGTTCGACTGGTCCAATATTTCTCATTTTGCTTCGATCGCGGCCATCGCTTCGATCATGGGAACGGCTGGCGATCTCCTGGAAAGCAAGTTGAAACGCCTGGCAGGCGTGAAAGACAGTGGCATGATCCTGCCCGGGCATGGTGGGTTTCTTGACCGTTTTGACTCCATGCTGATTGCAACGCCATTCGTCTGGCTTTATATCATCGTTTTCATGCAGTCCTGAGAGGTGTCATGATGCGGGTTTCTGTATGATTTGTTGCTTACATTTGCGGTTTAACCAGGTATATGACGATTCATCGGGAAGGATATAAAACGATTGCTGCCGGCGTCCTGGTCTTCGCGCTGGTTAATCTTCCTTCTTTTTATTTTATCAGCGAGCATGACCTTTGGCTGAGCGGCCTCATTTTTATTGTGACACTTTTTTTGTTGCTCTTCCTGGTTTCTTTTTTCCGGATCCCCAAACGCAAGCTGACATCGGGCGAAGGCCTGGTGATCTGTCCCGCCGACGGCAAGGTCGTTGTCATTGAAGAAGTGTACGAAGAAGAATATTTCAAAGACAAGCGCCTCCAGGTTTCTATTTTCATGAGCCCCGCCAACGTTCACCAGAATCGGAATCCCGTTGGCGGAGAAGTCGTGTATAACAAGTATCACAAAGGAAAATACCTCGTAGCCTGGAACCCCAAATCTTCAACGGAGAACGAGCGGCAGACTTTTGTCATACGTAATGCCAATGGCGAAGTGCTTGCCAAGCAAATCGCCGGCGCACTGGCAAAACGCATCGTCAACTATCTTATGGTGGGACAAAAAGTGGAGCAAAGCGCGGAGATGGGTTTTATCAAGTTCGGTTCGCGCGTAGACGTGCTTCTTCCTATAGGTTCGCAGATAAGAGTTCAGTTGAACCAGTCGGTTCAGGGCGGCGTCACCATCCTGGGGGAATTGCCTTAGCGCATCTAAAAAATCTTTTCGAGTTCTTTCAATGAATGGACCGTATAAGTCGGCCTGATATCCGGCATGTGGACCTCTTGTGCCAGATGGTTGACGAATACCTGGTCCATCCCCGCATTCATCGCTCCCTGGATATCCACTTCGAGGCTGTCGCCAATCATAATGCTCTGATCCTTTAGCGCAGCTGTTTTTTGCAGTGCATAGTCAAATATTTCCCGGTTTGGTTTGAGACTGTTCGAACCTTCGGAGGTGATGAGTTCCTTAAAGTATCCCGAGAGGCCGGAGTTCTGCAGCTTTGCCTGCTGCGTTTTTTGAAAACCATTGGTGATGAGATGGAGGGTATATTTTTTTGCAGACAGATAATCGAGTATTTCGACAGTATAGGGAAAAAGAGCATTGCGGGTCGGCAACAGGTCAAGGAACCTGACGCCCATCTCCCTGGCGAGTGCTTCGTCGCCGACCTTAAAATCGAGCAGGGTCAGCCACATGCGCTTCCACCTCAGTTCATCTACTTTGATGTAGCCGTTGCGATACCGGTCCCAAAGTCTGTCGTTGTGCGCCAGATAATTTTTGTGCAAGAGGTTAAAATCGCCGATCCCCCTGTCGGCAAGCTTCATCTCGTGATAGATCTGCTCCATCGTTTGCCGGCTGTTGGATTCGAAGTCCCATAACGTGTGGTCAAGATCAAAGAAAAGGTGCCGGTATTTCATGTCGCAAGGTACGATTTGTGATATAAGAAGGCGGAATAACACTTAATTTGCCGACGCTACGGCAATGACTTAGTATGCCTTTAGATGTCGTTATTACGGGTGGTTCAAGAGGAATCGGTTTCGCCATGGCGGAAAAATTTGCTGCCAGCAAGGCCAATCTTTTTATTACTTCTTTTAATGAGGTGCCTTTGTATGGTGCGATGCAGGAACTGTGCACGCGCTTTCCCGAAATCTCGGTGAAGGCCAAAGCATTCGACCTTTCAAAAAAGTCCGAATGCGATGCGTTTGGCCAATGGGTACTCGATGCTAACCAGCAGGTCGATATATTGATCAACAATGCGGGAACTTTTTTGCCGGGGAATGTTTCTGACGAGGAGGAAGGGGTCCTGGAGAAAATGATTGAGACAAATCTTTACAGCGCCTACCATGTCACCCGCGCGCTACTGCCATCGATGATCAGCCGGAAGCAGGGGCATATTTTTAACATTTGTTCTATTGCATCCTTAAAAGCTTATCCCGGCGGGGGCTCCTACGGCATCAGTAAATTTGCCTTATCCGGTTTTTCCCAAAACCTGCGGAACGAACTGAAGCCACTGGGAATCAAAGTGACGGCCGTTTATCCCGGTGCCGCTTATACCGATTCCTGGGCAGCGGCCGGAATTGAGCCTAAGCGCATTATGGAATCGGAGGATATTGCCGAGATGGTCTTTGCGGCAAGCAGGCTTTCTCCACAGGCAACCGTAGAAGAAATCGTGCTCCGGCCTCAATTGGGCGACTTGTGAATCAAAATCTTAACTGGGTTTTAACCCCACCTTCCCGTGTGAACGAACCGATCAAATTTTATATTTGCAAATCGGGTGAGCAAAGATTTCGGTGACATGAATATTCAGAAACAGGCAAAATCCAAGCTTATTATCCAAACTTTACGCTACTCTTTTTTGGTTCTGCCGGCCATCCTCCTGGCCTATGCGGGGAACGCACAGCTCAAATTCACGACTGTCGCCAGCAGCAATGAGATTGGCCGAAACGATTATGTACAGGTGCAGTACGTCATTTCCAATGCGAAACAGATCGATCAATTTAGTGCGCCGACATTTCCTGATTTCCAGGTTATCGAAGGTCCCAGCCAGTCGAGCGGGATGAGCAATATTAACGGCAACATTTCACAATATGAGTCCATCTCTTTTGTATTGCAGCCAACCAAGACGGGGAAGTTTACGATTTCTGGTGCATCGGCCACCATTGACGGTAAGCCAATGAAGTCGAACGCCGTTGCGATCACGGTGAGTGCGACCGGCGGCGGCAAGTCCGGGGGTAATAATTCTATACAACCATTTTTTCATCCGATCTGGCCCAGCGAAACCGAGGAAGTAAACAGGGAGTACGTCCTGAGACCCGGAGAGAACGCAGCAGATGTCATCAGGCGAAATCTTTTCGTCAAAGTACAGGTCAGCAAAAACAAATGCTATGTCGGCGAGCCGATCGTGGCAACCTTCAAATTATACTCAAGCCTGCGCTCGGAATCGAGAATTACCAAGCTTCCTTCCATGAATGGGTTCAGCGTTTACGATATGGTCGACCCTAACAAAAATCCGCCGACCCTGGAAACCGTAAACGGCAAAAAGTTCACTGTCCATATCATCAGGAAAACGCAGTTGATCCCGCTTCAGCCCGGTATGATACAACTCGATCCCGTACAGATTGACAATGATGTGTATTTCATCAAGGGCGGAGCGAAACCTGCTCGCCGCAATAATCTTCTTGACGATTTCTTCGACAACTTCATGGATGGCCAGGGGGGCGACCTGATCGAAGAGCACGCCAGCTTAAGCAGCAAACCTGTTGACATCAGCGTGGAGGCGCTTCCTGAAAAAGGCAAACCGGCTGATTTCAGCGGCGCGGTTGGAAATTTCAGCGTGGAGGCAGATTTGGAGAACAAAAAAATTGCTGCCCGCGACGAAGCTACGCTGAAGGTTACGGTGCAGGGCAGCGGCAACCTGCCCATTGTCAATGCACCTCAGGTTCCCTGGCCGGCTACCATTGACGGCTATGACCCGGCTGCTAAAGAAAACGTCGACAAGAGCGTAGCGCCCATGGCCGGCTCAAAGATTTTTGAATTTACGTTCTCGCCGAAGATTGCAGGTGATTATACAATTCCGGCTATTGACTTTTCTTATTTCGACCCCGTTGCCGGCATATATAGGGTGGTCAAGACGCGGGCTTTAAATTTTACGGCAGCTCCGGCAGCAAAGAAAAAAAATACATCACCCGGCCTGAACAACGCGCTCGCAAAAAACGACCAGTCGGACGAAAGCGCATTCAGCACATTTATCGTCGATCACCTTGAATGGATATTTGCTTTCCTTATTCTTTCATCATTAGGGATCTACTTATGGCGGCAAAATCTGAAACACCGGCGGGAGGAAAACGCCAGGGCAGCGGCTGTGCAAGCTGAAAAGGAAAGGATCGCTGCGATGTCGCCTGAGGAACTTGATCCGCTGCTCAGAGCAAAGCGGTTCCAGGAATACGCGGATTATCCAGGATTTTACCAGGAGCTCAACCGGGCCGCCTGGAAGCAGCTTGGTGAAAAGCTTCTTATCCGCAGCAGCGAGCTGAACAAACATAATGTCGTATCACAACTTCGCCTGAAAGGATGGAATGAACAGGATATTATTCACCTGGAAGGTATATTGAATAAATGCGAGATGAATTTGTATACGCCTGATTACAGCGAATACGGCAGCCACCAGCTGCTGGCCGAAATGGAAGTCCTGATTAGAAAATTATAGGCAACTACTCATTGTATTTATATCCCACGCCCCTGACCGAATGAAAGAATTTTGGGTTCTTGGAATCGGATTCGAAATATTTTCTGAAATTAAGAATAAAGTTGTCGATGGTCCTCGTCGTGGGATAGACATTGTATCCCCAAACCGCCTGGAGGATTTTTTCCCTTGGCACGACTTCGTTCTTATTTTCAATCAGCAATCTCAGCAACATCGCTTCCTTTTTACTCAATGCGATCACCTGGCCCTTCCTGTTGACTGCTTCCTGCGCTTTGAAATCAATTTTGTTTTTCCCAAAAAAGTAAAGATCGCTCACCGGCGTCTTTGATTGCATCCGTTTGCTTTTCTCAATCAGCTTGTGGATGCGTAGGAGAAGCTCTTCGAGATTAAAAGGCTTCGTCATATAGTCGTCTGCACCCTTTTTTAGCCCGAGCACCCGGTCTGCACTGGTATTTTTTGCGCTCAGCATCAGCACCGGCGCTTCGTTGTTTTGAATACGTATGGTCTCTGCAATGCTGATTCCGTCAATCCCGGGCAGCATGACATCCAAAATGATGAGATCGAAATATTCCTGCCGGATCATGCTTAATGCCTTGGGACCGTCATAAGCGGAGCTTACCTCGTATCCTTCCATCTCCAGGTTCAGTTTGAGTGCTTCATGAAGATTTTCTTCGTCTTCAACAATCAGTATAGAACGTTTTTTTTCAGAATCCATGGTGTATTTTAAAACCTAACCGTAAATATGCTCCCGCTGGGTAGGTTATCCGAGACGGTTATTTGCGCGCGGTGATAATCTGCAATTTTCTTGCAAAGATACAGGCCAAGGCCCGTGCCCGGCGAGGAGCGTGTCGCCTCGTTTCCGATGCGATAGAATTTTTCGAATATTCTTTTTCGTTCCTGGTGCGGTATGCCCGGACCCTGGTCGACAACGGAAAGTTCCGCAGCGTCATGACTTTTTTTTAATTCCACCTGGATGGAGGAGCCCTTCGAAGAATACCTGGAAGCATTCTCGATCAGGTTGCTGAACAACATCTGGATCAGCAGCCCGTCGGCATTGATAAACAAATTCGGCTCGACATGGATTTCCCATTTCCGGTCGATTGAATTTTTTTCCGCTTGTCGCGCGACCGACTCCACGAGCTCCGAAAGATCAGTATTCTCCCTGGTAAGGGATCGCTTGCTGTCCTCGAGCTGGGAGGTCACCAATATATTGCTTGCAAGATTGTTCAACCGGTTAAGCTCCTGCAGCGCCGAATTGATGAATTTTTCTTTTTGCGCGACATCGAGATCATATTTGCGCAGCGTTTCCAGGTTGAGCTTTGCCACGGCGATGGGAGTCTTCAACTCATGGGTTACAGCCATCATGAAATTTTGCTGCTGTTGCTGCAGGTTGAATTGGCGGCGAACCGCCCGGTAGACAAAAATGGCGCCGACCAGGATCACGAGCAAAAAGGTGCTTCCTTCCCCGATATTCCGTGCCGTCTTCCTGTTTTCTTCAACCAGCGTGTTATTTACTTTCAGCAGGTATTCGGGATCGTCCGGTCTCAATTGTCTTAACCTGGCTGACGACATCTGCCGGTTTTGATCCTGGAGTGCAATGAACCACCAAATGAGCGCCGCGACGATATAGAAGAGCAGGAACCAATAGACTGTTGTGGCAACTCGTAATCTTCGGTGCCTGGAAAAACGCAGCATTTGTTTTAGTAATATTTTTTGTGACGAAGAACCAAAGTTCGGCATTTGACAACGGAATCCGACAATAGGCTGCTTACCTGATCTTTTCAATCCGCAGCCCTGCGCTGAGCACATGGAGCAGGGGATTTTCCCGCATGATTTGTTCGAGTGTGAATCGGTAATCACCCGGGCGCGCAAATTTGGTCTGGGGCTGGATCAGTATACGCTGCTCGTAAACGTCGTCCATCCCGGTGCCCAGCCATCCCCGGTTGTTGGTCGCGAGCGTCACATCGTATTGCTGGCTCCTTGGTTTTGAATCGCCAGGCTGCAGGACGGTAGCCTTGATCCAGATATTGTTGTAGTCGTAGGCATCCGAATGACGCAGCACCAGGTAAATGTCGTAGAGTGAAGCGGTATCTTCTATATTAAAGTCAATCTGCGGTTTGAAATCATTCTGCCATTCCTGTTTCGGCATGGTCACGTCCCGCTCGAAAACATCAATTTGAGGAATGCAGGAGTACTGTGTCAGACAAATGGCGAGCAGGAAGAACAGGGTGGACTTGTCCAGGGCAGATCTTCTTTTCAATTCGAATTTTTTTTTGCAAAATTATGGTTTAAAGAGACAAGGCGCACGCTGCGGCGCCCCCCGGCATGATCAGAGCACATTAAGTACCTGTTCTTTTGCTTTTTCCAGTTCGTCCTTCATCAGGACGACACATTTCTGAATGGATGAGTCATATGCTTTTGAACCGGTGGTGTTAATCTCTCTTCCAATTTCCTGCAGGATAAAGGAAAGTTTTTTGCCCTTGCCTTCTTCGCCTTCGTTAAGCACGGTGCGGAAATAGTCGCAGTGGTTCTTCAGGCGCGACTGTTCCTCGCTGATGTCGATCTTTTCGATATAGTAGATCAGCTCCTGCTCCATGCGGTTCGGGTCATAGTTTTCTTTGCCCGCGTGCTCTTCAAGCAGTTTTCTCAGGCCTTCCTTGATTTTGACCTGTCTTTGCGGTTCAAGCTCGATGATCATTTCCTGCTGAACGAGTATATTGTCGATGCGCAGGCGCAAGTCTGCTTCAAGAGACTTTCCTTCGTCGAGGCGATGAATGTTCAAATCGTCAACCGCCATGAGAATGACTTTTTCAAGTTGCTGCCATTCACTGTCGGTCAAGGTATCGCCGGTAGGCGTAATGACTTCGGGAAGTTTTACCAGCGTGCTCAGGATATGTGAAGGGTCCAGACGCAATTCCTCCGAAAGATCGGCAAGTGCCTGGTAGTAGGATTTTGCAAGATCGGTATTGATGCTGACAGGCTTTGCACTGCCGGTCTGTTTGAGGCTGATTAAACAATCCAGGGAACCCCGCCCCAGTTTATCCGACAACAATTTGCGGATCTCAAATTCAAACGGCTTCAGAAATGCCGGGAGTTTCAACTGCAGTTCGAACTGTTTTCCGTTTAGCGACTTGATGTCGATCAGAAATGTCTTGTCGCCAACTGCCTGTTCGGCCCTGCCAAAGCCGGTCATTGATTTTAGCATTATTCCAATTTTTATAATTGTCTAAAGTACGATTTTAGATCTAGGGGTGAGATGTTTTCTCAGAGAAGAGGCGGGTGTTTTGCATGTAAAATTGAATTGCATTTCGCGTTTTTGGGGGACCGGTCATCAGTGTTCCGGCAAAGAAAACAAATAAAAAATCCCGCCTTTTGGACGGGACTTTTATTATATGGATGGGTTAGTAAGTACAGGAAATAAATTTCCTTACACAATATTAGAAATAATTTTTTCTATCCAAAAAATTATTTACATAAATTTTATTCACATTTTATTAGTGCTGTGGATAAGGGCAGCAGTCCTTTGCTCGAAGTTACGGCCATTTTTCTTTCCATATTTTCCAAGTCCCTTCCCGGCTTTTAGCGACACGAAATTTTGAATCAGCTGAAACATGCGCGGGTACAACGTCTCAAACAACCGATCGACCCCAAATCGGGAAATGAAAAAAGTTAAATCTTTTTTTTCTATTCAGGGGTCGCATGCCGACAGGGTTAACAAGAGTTAATGGGCTTCAAAAAATCAACATTGAGCCGCGATCACTGTGGATTATAATCGTAAGGAAGCGCTTCCGCTAATTTTTTCCAGGCCCAGTATCCCATGTTCGTCACCTCGGACTGTTCATAGAAATAGCCATTCTCCTCGATAGTGAACCCGTCGATAATATCCAGCGCCGAGATCTGCTCCGGTGTCGTCATGGGAAAATTATTCTGCATAAGGTATTTTCTATCCGGCACGTGATTGCCATATTTTACTCTGAGTCTTCCCTTTATTCCAATAACGACGTCGCCGCTGTCGACGGAATAGTACTGGCTGTCATATGGATTCTCCACCGGCGTCGCATTATTCCGGCTATCGAGCAATTCGAGCGTAAAGCCCTCATCGTTCAGTGTGCTGTCATACCAGCTTCGCATAAAGTGCAACCTCGACCCAATATAGGTGGTATACCGGTTCCTGTTCCAGACATCCAGTAGATCAGGTGTACCGGTCATCTCTTCAAAAAGCGGGTAACCGGTATAACTTCCGATTTTCCCCGTATAATCGTACACGAATGAATCGAGCTGGTATTTGATCCTGTAGCCCAGTGCATTGTTGACGATCTGGAGGTCAGTAGCCGCTCTTACCTTGAGCTTGTTCCTTTTTTTGTAGAAATAGAATTTTAACTGGTCTTTATTTTCGATCACGCACTGCGCCGCGTTCGGCGTGGTCCCGATAAAATTATCCAGGAAGAACTGGCCGTACTTGTTCCACCCGTCGGCAACTTCCGCGCTTCCCGCTACCACTACCTCTCCCAGACTTTTGTCCTGCTCCTGCATTTCAATGACCATGTTTTCATTTTCGGGATTCCCATTACTGATACGTTGCGATCTTGTCTGGTAGCCGGTATATGAAATCACGAGGTCATATCCGCCGTTTTTTAACCGCAATGAGAATTTTCCTTCCGCATTGGTAATTGTTCCCACCGTCGTGTTCTGGCAAAATACCGAGGCATTCGGCATCGGTTGCTTTGTTTTTTCGTCGATCACATTTCCGCTGATGCTAAAGTAATCCTGCGAGAACAGAAGGGAGCAGCTCATCGCGCTGATGATAAGAACAAAGAATTTCTTCATGAAACCAGGTTGAAAGTATAGTGTATAAAACGTTTAAAAGATACTGCAAGTATGCAACCAATTATTTTGCCATGATTGATTTTCCGCGATATATACATTCTTAAATGAGTGTATTTCAGGCAATTTTTTTGATGCTGCCATTTATTCGGTGGCCATCAAAGCTTCAGGATGCGGTGACAAGCGACAGGTAGGAGCGGCAGGCATTGGCGACGGTCAGCTCAAGCGGCGTAAATGAAAATTGCGGCAGGAACGCTTTGATCTTGGCATTCTCAAAAAAAGTTTTTGATTGAGCTACCCTTGCTGTTTCACGGGTCAACAGGGATGTATTTCCCGTAAAGAATGATTTGAGTTTCTCATAACGCCACGCGATTCCCGCCAAAAATGGCGTCGCTTCCCGCGACGGGCGTTTGCGTTTGAATCCATCGGCAATCAAATCAAAGAGCCGGCGAATCGGGTAATTTTCACCATTGAGAATAAACCGCTCGCTGTTAATATCCGCTTCCATCAGCATGACGGTAGCCCTGGCGACATCTTCGACATCGACAAATCCGTTGACGCCCGCCGAGTACCAGGGGAATTCATTGTATACGTTCCTGAAAATAGCACAGCTTGTGGAATTCCAATCGCCAAAGCCGATGAGTGTGCTTGGATTGACAATTACGGCATTTAGTCCTTCACCGATAGCCCGCCAAACCTCCATTTCCGCCAAATATTTGCTCAGCGCGTAGGGTGTGGTGAAAGCATTTTCATTCCAATGCGTTTCTTCATTGACGTGCTCACCGTTTCCATGACGACCCAGCGCCGCGACTGAACTCACATGGACAAGTTTCCGGACGCCGCATTTTAACGCCGCATTGACGACGTTGGCCGTGCCCTCCGCATTTGTTTTGAACATTTGTTTTTTATCCTTGCCTGAAAACGACACGACTCCTGCAGCATGGATCACGGCATCCCTGGCGTTAATGGCTTCTTCGAGGCTGACCACGTCGAGCACATCGCCCTCAATCCAATGAATGCGATCGATGATTTCATCGGAAATAAAAAAAGGAGTCTTGTGGCCGCGTCGCAAGGCGTGAACATCATAATTCTTACGGACCAACTCCTGCATGATGTAGGCTCCGAGAAAACCGGTGGCGCCTGTTATGAGTACTTGTGTTGCCAAATAAGGAACTTGAGCCTGCATTAGAGCAGGATTACGAAGATACTTGGAATACTATTTAGCCATATGTGTAATATCCCTTTCCTGTTTTCCTGCCAAGGTGATTTTTTTGCAGGAGCCCGGACTGGAGGGAAGACGGCATCAGTCGCGCAGGGCGGCCCAAGGCTTCATAGACACTCTGACTGACGGTGTAGTTGATGTCATTTCCGATCAGGTCCATGAGTCGGAACGGTCCCATGCGAAATCCCGTTGATTCCATTAACCCGTCGATCGTTTCAATATCTACCAGCCCGGTTTCCGCCAGGCGCAAAGCTTCCAGGTAGTACGGTCTGGCGATGTGATTGACGATAAACCCGGGTGAGTCCCGGCATAGTACGGGTGTTTTTCCAAATTCGATTGCCAGGCTCACGATGCTGTCAATTGTCTTTTGATCAGTCAGGCTCGTGGCTACGACTTCAACCAGTTTCATCACAGGGGCCGGATTGAAAAAATGCATCCCGCCGAAACGGCCTGGCGAGCTAATCCTACTGGCGATCCGGCTCACGGACAGCGAAGACGTGTTTGTTGCGAGGATGGTCTTTACAGAATTGATATTCGCCAGCCGGGCGAAAAGATCCTCCTTGGCCTCCGGTATTTCTGCAATGGCCTCGATAATGAAATCAGCAACGCATTGATCGATGTTTGTTGTGCACCTCAGTCGATCGAGCATGGCTTCCGCGTCAGCCTGGTCAAGCTTTCCTTTCCCCACACGCAACCTGAGGTCGCTTTCAATTCGGGATGCAGACGCTGCAAGCATTTTTTCGTTGACGTCATAAAGAATGGTATCAAACCCCGACTGGATCGCGACCTGCGCAATTCCACTGCCCATTGTACCTGCACCACAAACACATATTTTTTGAGTTGGCATAAAACAACGCGATGAGAAAATCCATGCGCCCTTGCGCACATGATTATGTGGCCCCCGTAAACTGTCTCAGAAAGCGAATATCATTTTGTGAGTACAGCCGAAGGTCATTGACCCGATATTTAAGCTGGCAGATCCTTTCGATACCCATTCCGAATGCGAAGCCTGTATAGCGTCCGCTATCGATCTGAAAATTCTCCAACAGCTTGGGATGCACCATGCCGCTACCCAGGATTTCAACCCAGCCCGTATGTTTGCAGACGTTGCAGCCGCTGCCGCCGCATATCCGGCAATTGATATCCATTTCGGCGCTTGGTTCAGTAAAAGGGAAATAGGAAGGCCTGAAACGCACTTTGACATCTGCACCAAACATTTCCTGTACAAAAAAATAAAGTGTCTGTTTAAGATCCGCAAACGAAACATGCTCGTCGATATAGAGGCCTTCGGTCTGGTGGAAGAAACAATGAGCCCTGGCGCTAATGGTTTCATTTCGATATACCCGCCCCGGACAGATGATGCGGATCGGCGGCTTCTGGCTTTCCATCACTCTTGCCTGCACGCTGCTCGTATGCGTGCGCAACAGCCAGTCAGGATTTTGCGAAATATAAAATGTATCCTGCATGTCACGGGCAGGATGATTTTCGGGCAGGTTCAAGGCAGTAAAGTTGTGCCAGTCATCTTCAATTTCGGGTCCTTCTGCAACGGAAAAACCGAGTCTTCCGAAAATGTGAACGATCTCGTTTCTGACGAGGCTGATGGGGTGCCTGCTGCCAAGGGGCAATTCGTCTCCCGGCAAGCTCAGATCCAGTTTCTCCGAAACAGCCGGTTTGGCGGCTGAAGCCTGCTGACGCCATTGTTCGTATTTGGCCTCTGCAAATTGTTTGAAGTCATTCAGAACCTGCCCGAATTCTTTTTTTCTTTCCGCCGGGATATTTTTCATCTCGAGGAACAGTCCTTTGACTATGCCTTTGGTGCCAAGAAAGCGAATCCGAAATGCCTCGAGCGAATCGGCGCCGTTGGGAACTGTCGAGGTTATCTCCTGCCTGTATTGATCTATTTGTTGAATCAGGTCATCCATCCGGCAAAGATAATGCGCGGACGCGTTATCGCATCGACGCAGGGTTCAGCCTGATGACTGTTCTTCAGATATGTGTATAAAGGACGCCCCGCCCAAGTCCGTTTT
This sequence comes from Chitinophagia bacterium, assembly GCA_021324175.1. Lineage (GTDB taxonomy): Bacteria > Bacteroidota > Bacteroidia > Chitinophagales > Chitinophagaceae > Puia. Next base: position 187 of record JAJPJP010000207.1, on the reverse strand, counting down.
TGGCATAAGTTTGTATAAAACCATATATATAATGAGTGATCTTTCGAGCCTCATGGATTTTTTGGAGCCAGTGCAAACGAAGGCCAACAAGATTTCTGAAGAGTTCAGCGAAGGGCAGATCGGCAAACATATCGAGATTTACGAAGACGAATTCCCCGATGTTTACGACAAGGATATGGTGATCATT
>JAJPJP010000287.1 GCA_021324175.1 Chitinophagia bacterium | reverse complement strand
TCGAGATCGTTTATTTTCCAAATAAGCGGACCTGCTCACAATACTTGTCTCTTGTACGGATTATCATTTCGCTGATTGACGCGGGTTTGCTCATCATCAATGTTGACTTTTTTTTGTTCTGCGTCTTCTTGTATCTTGTAAACAAAAGAAAAGGCGAGTTCGGCCTTCTACGGGCGGTAGGCGCATCGGGAACATCCGTGTCATCTCAACTGGTGTCAGAGGCGATGATCATCGCGACATTTTCGCTCATCCTGGGAATGTTACTGGCGATTCAATTTCCGTTGCTGCACGTGTTTGCTCTCGCGTCAGATTTTTATCTTATCGCCATGGGCTTTGCAATCCTGTTTATATATTTGCTGGTTTTGATTTGTTCTCTTTATCCAGGACGACAGGCGGCCGCGATCTATCCTGCGGTTGCGTTGCACGAAGAATAGGCCGATTAAAAAACGTTACTTTGCCCGATAGGTATGATCCTTATTATTGACGATGATAGCGCAGTCAGGACCTCGCTGGTTTTGCTCCTTCAGCAAGAAGGGTTCGATACCAAAGATGTTGCCTCACCGAATGAAGCATTGGCCTGGCTGCATCACCATAACCCTTCACTAATACTGCTGGATCTCAATTTTTCTATCGAAACCTCCGGAGACGAAGGCTTGCGACTTTTAAAGCAAATCAGAAAGCTCCAGCCGGTCGTGCCCGTCATATTGATTACCGGGTGGGCAACAATTGACCTTGCGGTCGCAGGCATGAAAGCAGGAGCAAATGATTTTATTAATAAGCCTTGGAACAATAATCACCTACTGGCCTCGGTCAGGACCTTGCTGGAAATTCATGGGAAAAAGACTGAAAAACTTAACCGTAGCAAGCTGGATGATCTTTATCAATTCAAGCAGATCATCGGCGAAGACCCCAAACTCCTCTCGGTTCTTGAGACGGTAGGGCGAATTGCTCCGACGGACGCATCAGTATTAGTTGTCGGAGAGAGCGGCACGGGTAAGGAACTCATTGCCGAATCGATTCACCAAAATAGTTTTCGAAGTAACAAGCCTTTTGTGAAAGTGAATCTCGGTGGCATTTCGAGCACGCTATTCGAAAGCGAGATGTTTGGACATGTTCGGGGCGCATTTACAGATGCGCGCTCGGATCGTGCGGGCAGATTCGATATCGCGAACAAAGGGAGTATATTCCTTGATGAGATCGGCGATCTTGATCCTGGTAGTCAGGTAAAGCTTTTGCGTGTGCTCCAGGACAGGACTTATGAGCCCCTTGGAAGCAGCCGGACAAAGATGGTCGATACCCGCGTTATTTGCGCGACAAACAGGAATTTACCTGAGATGGTGCAGCAGGGACATTTTAGGGAAGACCTGTTATTTAGAATAAACCTTATTACATTGCGCTTGCCGCCTCTCCGCGAGCGGCCGGGCGACATTCCGCTCTTGGTAAGTTTCTTCGTAGATAACTTGCGGGTGATTTATAGCAGGCCTGAACTAAGTGTCACTCCGCGAGCAATGAAATGGCTACGCAGTTTGCAGTTACCGGGTAATATTCGCCAGTTAAAGAATCTTGTTGAGCGCACTATTCTAGTGACGAAGAAGGATTGGCTGGATGAAGAAGATTTTCATGCGCAGCAGGAAAATACTGAACCAAAGAAAGGTGGCACGCAACTGCCCGATGTGGGTGAATTGACCCTGGAGGACATGGAACGTCAAATGATCACGCGGGCTATGGAATTTCATCACTTCAGAATTACACGTGTCGCTAAATCGCTCGGCATCACCAGGAGCGCATTGTATCGCAGGCTGGAGAAATATAATATTCCATACGATGAAGCTGCAGACTAAATATGTTCTTTTCGTAGTCATTCTTCATCTCCTTGCTTTGACTTTAACCTATTTTATCTTCCAGGGCAATCCCTTACTTTTTCTACTCTCAGAAATCATTATCATCTTCTCACTCGTGATATCGTGGCAGCTCTATCGTGAACTCATTCAGCCCATCAAGATGCTCGTGCAGGGTATCGACGCGATCAAAGACAAGGATTTTAATGTGAAATTTCTTCAAACTGGAAAATATGAGATGGATGAATTGATCAACGTCTATAATCGTATGATCGATGAATTGCGATCAGAGCGGGCCAGGCAGGAAGAGCAACATCTTTTCCTCGAAAAGCTGATCAATACATCACCGACAGGCATTATGATCCTGGATTTTGACGGGAAGATCAAGCAGGTGAACCCCAAAGGTCTCGATTTACTGGCGCTGGATTCGAAATCGCTATTGGGACGTGAGCTGACTGAGATTGATAACCCGGTGATCCGAAAGATTGAAGTTATCGAGGCCGGAACATCGGGAACTGTCAGTTTGAGCGGGGGAGTCGTATTTAAGGTTCAAAAGTCGCATTTTATCGATCGCGGCTTTGCAAGGCAGTTTGTCATGATTGAAGAGCTTACTGCAGAGATCCTTGCCGCCGAGAAGAAGACATACGGGAAAGTTATCAGGATAATGGCTCATGAAGTGAACAATACGATCGGCCCCGTCAATTCGATCCTGCAGTCCACTGTTGCGTCACAGAATAATAGTGAGCGCATCGATCATGCATTGAGAGTCGCAATCCGGAGAAATGACAATCTCAATGCGTTCATGAGGAATTTTGCTGATCTGGTACGCGTTCCACCGCCGCAGAAGGCCCCAATTGACCTGGTTCAGCTTTCGCAAAATGTGATTGACTTAATGCGGCTTCGGTCCGAAGAAAAGAAGATCTTTTTTGAGCTTCATGCTGATTCTCCCGCCTTTGTTGTTCCTGCAGATTCCCAACAGATGGAACAAGTCATGGTAAACGTCATCAAAAATGCCTACGAGTCGATCAAACAGGAAGGAAAGATCACTGTTTTGGTCAAATCGCGTTCGCGATGCATCGTTGTGCAGGATTCAGGCGGCGGAATCGCTCCCGAATTTGAGTCCCAACTTTTTTCTCCTTTTTTTAGCACCAAGAGAGATGGCCAGGGAATCGGGCTGGCATTGATTAGAGAAATATTACAAAATCACGGTTTCGAGTTTTCTCTCAAAACGCTGCAACCCGGGTTGACGGAATTTAGAATACAAATATGCTAATGATTGCGATTACTCCTAGCTGGTTGCCGGCGAACCAGTAGGAGACGCTCCTTCTTATTCCTTGGCAATGTACCCAATTACTCAGGCACTTCCTGCTTCGTCGCTCGAGCCACCGCCCATAACTCCGCAAGCCCACCCCGACTACCCATCGGTGTCCGAAAAAATCAAGCAATAAGGCTTTCCTTTATCGTAAGGCTAAAGTATAGTATGGAGCACTGCTTCCACTTATGAATTCTAGAATATTTTTTATGATTTTTCAGGAAGATATTCACAATCTCGAATGATCAACAGTAACCTCATTTCGCGTTTCATCGTCAAAACTAGTTTTATAGACTAGGGACTATCTTTGATTGCCAAATGGAACGCCCTTCTTGTTTAAGTTTTATCATGAATAAATCACCGCATCAATTAATCTTCGCAGGAATATTGATCCCAGCATTGGTAAATTTCGTGAACGGGCAGCAGATAGCTGATAACGGCTTTAAGGTAGTTAATGACAGCCTGGTTGCGCGATTTAATCGCGGCGATTTCCACGCCATGTACATATTGGAAAGCAAAAAGCTAAAGTCGGGAGACTCAGAAAATGGTTTTGTGGACTATTTTTCAGGGCTTGCCAGGGAAATTGGGAAGGTTACTCAAAGCCGCCGGATTACACAAGGATCCGGACATCACTACTTTGAGTGGTTTTGCGAAAAAAAGAATCTACGGGTTGACCTTGTAGGGTCAGTGCCTGGCGTTATGGACGATTATTTTGTGTCCGATTTCGTTGTCCAGCCGGGGGCCCGAACTCTTGCGGTAAAATCGGATAACCCGCTTAAAAATTCGCTGGATTCAGCGGTGCAAAGCGCTGCTGTCATTTTTATGTCAGACCCAATGACCACAGGCTTATCGCTTGGAATTTGGCGGGATGGGAAGTCGTATTGTTACAACTATGGCGAGATAAAAAAGGGAAGCGGCATATTGCCTACGGCCAACAATGAATACAATATCGGCTCGATTGCGAAAACCTTTGTCGGCACGCTGCTCGCGCAGGCAGTTGTGGAAGGAAGAGTGACTCTTGACGACGACATTCGTCATTATTTACCGGGTAAGTTCTCCAATCTCGAATACCAAGGGCATCCAGTCCGGCTGGTCAACCTCGCCAACCATACCTCAGGATTGCCGACATCACCCGTTGCTATCCCTCCTCCAATAAAAGACACCCTCGCAAAGCTTTCCGATTCGGCTGGCTTTGTTTTCCTTGGCCGGTATTATCGTTCATTCAACGCGGATTCAATGCTAAAACAAATGCATCTCTTCACTGTGGATACGATTCCCGGCGTGAAATATAAATATAACGGGAACGCGGTAAGCGTTTTGATCCTGATATTAGAAAGAATATATCATGAATCATATGAAAACATTTTACAACGGTTTTTAAAAGGGCATTTCCACATTTCTCATACTTCCTCGGAATTTGAAGCAGCCAACCTAAACCGATTTGTGCAGCCTTATTCTGGTAGTGGCGAAGCGATGCCCATTTTTGATCTCAGCCAGTTTATCACGGCACCCAGCATCAATACAACCGTTAACGATATGCTGAAATATATCGAGGCAAACATTGGCGATACTGATCCTGCCATTAAGCTAACTCATAAAATGACATTTGCCGATAGTAGCGGAAACAAAATCGGCTTATGCTGGATGCTTGGCAAAGAGGACGACGGAACCCCTAAGATTTTCCATGGCGGACAAGCTCGCGTAGGATTTACCAGCCTGTGTGTTATATATCCTGGCGAAAGAACGGGTTATGTGATCCTTGTCAACGACGTGATCGACCAATCAAGGCTGAGCGACCTGCAACAGGAGATCAGGAGAAATATTTTGCAGGTTGGAAAAAATGACAATGGCAACAATTAAATTTTTCTTTGCATGCAAGATGAGTTCGCTTCGAGTTTCGGAAACGGGAAATATAATGACAACTCAAAATTCATTTATTCTATTCGGAAAATTGCCGCCGATATGGCGGGCATGATAATCATGTCGCCTTCATTGCTCATTTTGTAGCGACATTTGTCAGTCGTGCCAAGAACATACGCAGTTTTTTTCCTTTGTAACGAGGCAATCTTTGCCTGAACAGGCTTGCCTGATGGGTTAATGGCTATCACATACTTTTCAATGTCGTTTGATCGAAGATAAATCATAGGGTACGGCTGGGTGGTGTCGCTAAGAAGTTGCCAACCGCCAAGGTTGCCAAGAGCATTTGAAGAACCCCGCAGTTTAAGCAAAGCGCGAACGTAATTCAATTGTGACCCCGGTTCCTTTTCTTCTTTGGTAACCGTCGGACGCTTGGGGTCCGGATCTTCGGGAATGTAAATCCTGCTCGTGTCTGCCGAAGAGAAACCTGCATTTTTGGTACCATCCCATTGCATGGGCGTGCGAGTGCCGGAACGCGCGTGGCTGCCCTCGACATCCGGCGAATTGGGAATATATCGCATCCCGATTTCATCGCCATAATAAATGAAAGGTACGCCAGGCTGCGTGAGAAGGAATGTCAACAGCACTTTTGCTTCTGCAGGATCTTTTCTTTCTTCGTTCATCATTCGCGGCGAGTCGTGATTACCTGTCGGAAGTGAAACATATCCCTTATTTATCGTGCTTTCATATTGATCTTTAAAGTAGCTTACCCAGTCAGAAATACTGCCCTCCCCCAACTTGCTGAAGTAAACTTTGGCCGCCGCCTTCTGGCCTCTTTCGTATGCCGAAGTAAGTCTTCCTGTTCTGAGGAAGTCGATGTCAAAACCGGCTTCTAAGGATTGCTTTGGATTAAACCACTCGGCAATCAGTACACCTTGAGGAAATTTCTCATCAAACCATTGATTTAAATTTTTCCAAAGCGCGATAGTCGCCTTTTTATCCGGATCGTTTTTAACCAGGCTCGCGGCAAGATCAACACGGAAACCGTCAATTCCTTTCTCGAGCCAAAAAGTGATGATACCTTGCAACTCCCGGCGCACGGCCTGCGGCCCCGGTGCATCTACCGATTGCTCCCATGGATGATTGGGATTCGGATTAGCAAAACCGTAATTCAATGCCGGCTGGACGTCATAGAAATTTTTGACATAGTACTTTCCCCTTGGAGCATTCGTCTCAACCCAACGCGTTGACTCCTGTGGCGTCAAATCCGACGGTTTGAAATTAGGCCAGATATAATAGTTGCTGTATTGCAGGTTCGTGTCGGCTTCCATCGATTCTTTAAACCAGGCACTCTGGTTGGATGAATGACCCGCGACGAGATCCAGAACAATGTGCATTCCCCGGCGATGAATTTCCCGGGCCAAAGCCACCAAAGTAGAATTTGTACCAAATCGGGGATCGACCTGGTAAAAATCAATTACGTCATAGCCTCCGTCTTTGAATGCTGACTTGAAAACGGGATTCAGCCAGATGGCATTAACGCCAAGCGACTGAATGTAGTCCAGGCGCGACTGGATACCTTTTAGATCACCGATGCCATCGCCGTCATTGTCCTGGAAAGAGGAAGGATAGATTTGATAGAAAATCGCCTTTTTAACCCAGTCAGGGTGTTTCTGACCGATGGAAACTCCAATCAATAACAGCCCTAATCCCAGTGTGAATGTTTTTCTCATGATTATTTTTGATTGTTGACCCATTTTAGAAGTCTCTAAAATTAATTCCGTTAAATTACCAATGAAAGGCTAATCGATAAGCACCGGAATTGCTGCGACAAATGGAAAATCTTGCAGATTGTCGGTGTATGCTGAACGGCGAGACTCGTGGTCATGATTATGTCAGCCAGGTAGTGAATGACTGTACACTCGGTATGGAAGGAAGCTTGGTTTGCCCAATGGTTTTTTGCCTATTCTTGCAATTTGGAAGATATGATCTTTATTGCTTCGGGAGCAATCCGCCGATCTTGATGGTGACTATTGCGCAATATATTCAGCAAGCGTATTCAGCTCGCCATTGTGATATTCGAGCAATCGATTGAGTCCTTGCTTATTTATCGTTAAGCCGTAGGTAAGTTTATTTCTGTCAAAAAGCTCAACGACGGACTTTAATTCAAAACCCGGATAATTCCGGTCAACGATACGTCTGAGTTCCGGGGAGCTTTGTTTCCCATCATAATATATCATGGAATAAATAAAGCGACCTTTTGCACTATAAAAAATCCGATATTTCTTTTCCCCATTTGAGCCCGAAGCCAAAAGACCAGCCGACGTTCTGCTCCAGGTTTCGCCGCCGTCAGAAGAATAGTTCCTGGAGTAGTGGCGGAAGGCGCGGGGATTTAATTCATTCAACGGTATATTGCTGATTATCGTACTATTGTCAAGATCATACTCGTATAAACTGATTTTTTGCTCACGACTCATGATCATGGAAGACTGACATTCACAGACAAATGGAAAAATCGCGAGAAAAGCCGTAAAAAGGCAAAGCATTCGAGCTTGCATGATGCGAGATTTAATCATCCAACTTGCAATTGGAAAAATGAAATATGTATAAGATTAGAGAGTCGCGGTTGCGAGATTAGAGCGGGCTTTTGTTCCCAATTCAACTTTGGTGCCGATTATGGCGAAGTGCATTTTTTCCCGGGTCAACAAATGTTAATTTGGCCTAAGCCATCGTGAGAATACCGGATCTGAGTGATTATGATTGATCTGTCGTGTAAAGAAATCGCGAGTTTTGAACGAGCAATGTTGTCGTCAGGCACTGAGGGGTAGTTCACTCGGTGCGTAAACTTTTGACCGGATTAGCCGTCGCCGCCCTAATTGCCTGGAAGCTGATCGTCCCAAATACAACGATCAAAGCCAAAAGTCCGGCCGATACAAACATCCACCACATGACGCCTGTTCTATAGGGAAAACTGCGAAGCCAGATGTTCATGCTCCACCAGCCAAGCGGAGCAGCGATCACGAATGCGATCAGCACGAGTTTGATAAATTCGAGCGACAGGAGATTGACGATACCTGATATGCTTGCTCCCAGTACCTTCCTGATACCAATTTCCCTGGTGCGCTGAATCGTGCTGTAAGAAGCGAGGCCCAGCAACCCGAGGCAGGAAATGAATATGGCGAGCCCAGTGAAGTTGAAAAACAGATTCCCGAATTTCTCCTCTGAACCGTAGTGCCTGTTAAAGGAATCGTCAAGAAAGGCATATTCGAAAGGCCGGTTTGGAATGGCCTTATTCCATTTCCCCTCTATGGCTTTTATAGTTGCCGGCAAATTTGCCATCGACACTTTTATGGAGATCATTTCAAAAGCCCCGGGGTTAATTCGCATAGTCAGCGGCTTGATTTCGTGCTGAAGAGACTGGTAATGAAAATCTTTTAATACACCAATGATCTTTCCTTTGCTGCCCCATTGACTATAATTTCTTCCGACGGCGTCTTTTGGTGAATTATAACCCAAGGATCTGGCCGCTGCTTCATTGACAACCATCACCTGCGTGCTATCCGAATTAAAATCGGTCGAAAATCCGCGACCTGCAATAAGTTTAAGGTGATATTGATTTATATAATTAAAGTCTACGAAATAGAGATCCATATTCGTTTTTTGCATTTCGCCCAATCGGTTTTCCATTTCTGAATAAGCGCTGGGGTTCCCTTCCCCCGGCACACTGGATGAATATGTTGATGAAATAACACCAGGCAGAGACGATAAAGACTGCTTAAACGCATCCTTGTTTTTGTCAAAATTGGTATCAATAATCATTGTCTGGTCCTTATTGAAACCCAGGTCCTGGTTACGCATGAATTGCAATTGGGCGTATACGACAATGGTACCAACAATCAATGCAATAGAAATAGTGAACTGGCAAACAACCAATACCTTTCTCAACAGTAATCCCTTTGTAGTTGATGCAAAGCTGCCTTTTAACACGCTCACCGGCTTGAAGGAAGATAAGACGAGCGATGGATAAAATCCGGCGAACACGCCGATCAAGGCCGAAAGAAGGAACAGCCCAAGAATATCAGGGTAATTGACAAAAATACTCTGGCTGATTATTTTTCCTGCAAGCTGATTAAACAAAGGCAACATTAAAGATGTGAACAACACTGATAGCACAAATGCGATCAGGCAAATAATAACCGATTCGCCGATAAATTGCCGGGCAAGCTGAAATCTGAGCGCTCCGACAACCTTCCGGATTCCAACCTCTTTGGCGCGCTCGGCACTTCGTGCCGTGGTCAGGTTCACAAAATTTACGCAAGCTATAAGCAGGATAAAAAGCCCAACGGCAGAGAAAATATAGACATTTTTGATGCTGCCAGTAACGAAACCGGTCCGTTTGGACTTCAGGTATACATCGCGCAGTGGCTCAAGACTAAGATAATCCTGCATCTGCAGTTGTTTGGCTTGCTTGCCATGATGGAATTCCATGAAGGCGGGAAATTTCGCCGCAAGCTTTTTTGCATCAGTGCCCGATTTCAGCAGTACGTAGGTAAAATAACCATGATTTGTCCATTCACTGTCGGAAGTAGGTACCCCGTATATAGGTTTGAACGAAGACATGGATAAAAACATGTCGGCTTGTATCTGCGAATTCGTTGGAATATCTTTCATTACACCGGTAATAGTGGAATTGATGGCAGCCCCGGTCAGTAATAAATGCTGCCCCATCGGGTCGGTATTCCCAAAATATTTTTTTGCAGCTGTTTGAGATATCACAATGCTCATCGGCTCCTTTAAAGCGGTATTCCTGTTCCCCTCAATTAGGGGGAAATCGAATATGTTAAACAATGTTGAATCGGCAAGAACTGATTTTTTCTCTTGGAACATCCTGTCACCAATGCGAATCAAATATCCACCATCGTCATAAGTAACTCGTGCGGCATCCTCCACTTCCGGAAAATCATTCTTGAGATTGATGGCGATAGGACCGGATGTTATACCCTGGTTTTCTATTGTTTCTGACGGCGTTTTTACGTCGGCAACCACGCGGTAAATGCGATCAGCCTTCGAATTAAACACATCATAGCTTCTTTCAAAACGGACGTACAGATAAATGAGAAATCCCGCTGTCATGCCGACAGCCAACCCTAAAATGTTAAGGCAAGAAAATGCCTTGTGGCGCCAAAGGTTCCTGATTGCAACGGTGAAATAATTTCTTAGCATGAATTAAAAATGAGGAGTTGATGGCCCTCGGATTCATTTCTTGCGATAACAATGCCATGATCTTAAATACAGGCAAACAAAAACTTATATTTGGAATTTCTCGCTAATATGTTCGCTTTTATTACTAAGACGTCCGGTAGTGAGCCAAGGAGTGTGCGTTCCGACACAAAAGGATATACTGTCTTCAGCAAGAAGGCAAATTAAAAGCCAGACACCAGCAGGCCGGCTTACCAAATCCTGAATATTTCCCTTGATCCCGCCTGGTACATATCCGTGTACCCTTTCATTTTTTCCCTCATTTTCTGCATTTCGGGGGTGTCTTGCATGTATTTTTGAAAACTGGCTTCGAAAGCGGCGAGATTTTCATACTTGCTGACCATAATTACTCTATTATATTGGCCGGTCATATCGGTCAAAACTTCGACGTGTTCCTCACCGTCTGCCATGACTTCTTTGAATAATTTGGCGAGTTTGGAAGCGTTGCCTGGTTTGGCGATAAATGTATCGTGAACGACTATCATATGGAAAGTATTGGTGACTAATGGGATTGTTGAAGACCGCTCAGCAGGTATCAGAGCCGGGATTGAATTAAAAAACCTGACCCAAAGGTTTGAATATTTTTTGGATTAGCAAGAAAATGCTCAAAATGTAATCTTGCCCAATAAATCCAGAAATAGAGCGAGAACCGCTTAACCAGTTGCGGGTCCAATCAAACAAAATAGCTCTCCAATTTTTCGATCGTCTTTATGACTCCGTTTTCCCCCACCATGCCTCCGACTCTTTGGGCGTTTTGCGTAATTTCATTTGTCAGGGACTGTTCCATGGCGTCTGTCAATTTGGATGCTGTTACTTTTTTAAATGGAATGTGGAATCCCAGGCGCCTCAGTTCAATCAATTTCCCCCATAGCGGCTGATCACCAAAAATTGATACGACGATTACCGGGATTTTTGCACGCAATACAGCCGCAAGCGTACCAATACCACCATGAATAATTGCGGCTTTACACTGGGGAAAGAGCCATTCATGGTCAACCGATTTGACCACATAAATACGTTCGTGTATGGGAAGGTCAGGCATTTGGGACCAGCCCTGGCAAAAGATGAAACGGTGATTAGTCGTAGTCAGGAGTTCTCTCACTATGCCGGCAAATTTCGCCAGATCCGGAATCGGAATACTGCCAAATCCCAGGTAGATGGGCGATTCGCCATTTTGTAGCCATTCCTCCAACTTATCGTCGCGCTGTTCGAAGCCATATGAAGTTCGTGCAATAGTCGGAAGCGTCAGAAAACCCGTTATATCGACTTCCATCGGCCAATCCTTTGGCCTCGAAATGAGCGAAGAACTGAAAGCGTAAAGATTTAAGATTCGCTGCTCGGAAATCTTCTGAATCATCGATTCCCGCATTACAGGAGGCGAAATTAATTTGCGATGTTCATTGACGCTCTTTTTGTTGAGTTTCCAATAGAGACCACGAATGAAGCGATGGGAGATTAAGTTGTATAAAGGGAAATCAAACAAGGATAGCCCAGCGAACGGAAATTCGCTGGTAGGAACGGTTGGAAGACTCAATTGCACAATCGCCCATTTTTTGTCAAGTTTCTCTGCTACAGAATAGATCCAAATCATGGCGAGCGGGCTGGCGACAAGAACCTCAGGTACTGCACAAAGATGCAGTAGACGTTCATTGACTACGGGTTGGAGTCTGGTTGTTATTTTTTGCAATTCGCGGAAAAATCGTATCATGTTACCAGACCGCAGAATGCCAAGCACCTCAGGCAAGTGAACGATCTCTTCGATATTGCCAGGTAACGCCACAAATCTGACTCCGCAAGATTCAACGAAATCCTTAAAATTCTCATTTGCCAAAAGAGTCACATCATGCCCTTTTTCGGATAACCCCACCGCGAGGGCGAGACAGGGCTGCAAGTCACCCCTGGAACCATATATCACAATGCCGTAATGCATCGCACTTCTAACGATTGTGCACTAATCAAAATAAAAAAAATTCAGTAGTCAGTTAAACGATTCAAAAAAACGAGCAAGGACTATCCGAACCGCGGCAAATCGAACCGCAAGAATTCCGTCACCAACAAAGACGCGGCAACTCAGAAAAAGTACTGCTCGAATAGTGTTAAAAATAAACTAAAGGGGTTAGACGCGCATGAATCTCCTGCGGCTACTCCTACGCGAATTTCCGAACGACGGTAGCTGGTTTGTGTTCACCGCTTCAGCATGCATCAGCTTAATATCAAAGGGGTGGTCTTTGACGACGGTTACCATCTTTTTTATCAACTTTTGTATCTCACTCAGAAAACTTTTTTCTGACCAGTCACAAAACGAAATTGCAGTTCCGTCTGCCCCCGCCCTCCCGGTTCGCCCGATTCGATGAACATATATTTCGGGCACATTCGGCAGGTCATAATTGAGCACATGCGTAAGTTCATCGATGTCAATACCCCGTGCTGCAATATCTGTTGCAACCAGAACGCGCGTCTTGCCAGCCTTAAAATTAGCAAGCGCATTTTCGCGGGCCTTTTGCATCTTGTTTCCATGTATCGCTTCGCAATGCACACCGGCATTGCTGAGCTGCCGCGCCAACTTGTCCGCATGGTGTTTCATTTGAATAAATACCAGCATATTCTTAATGCGCTGGTCTTTCAACAAATAAAGCAGGAGGCTGAGCTTGTCCATCTTGCTAACATAGTACACTTGCTGTTGAATGATGTCCACTGTCGAGGAAACGGGGTTAACTTCAACCTTTACCGGATTATGCAGCAGGATACCTGCCAGTTGCTTAATTTCTCCCGGCATGGTCGCAGAAAAGAATAGGGTTTGTTTCTTGTTTGGCAGTTTTGCGATGATTCTTTTAACATCATGTACAAAACCCATGTCCAGCATGCGATCAGCCTCGTCCAACACAAAGTATTTGATGTTGTTCAGATGAACGATGTTCTGTCCCATTAAATCGAGCAGGCGGCCCGGCGTTGCCACCAGAATATCCACTCCCTCTCTTATTCGTTTCACCTGGTGAAACTGTGAAACGCCGCCAAAGATCACCTGATGTTTAAAAGGAAGGTAGCGGCCATAGGCTTTAATGCTTTCACCGATTTGAGTAGCCAACTCGCGTGTTGGCGTCAGGATCAAAACCTGAATACCCGGCCGGGGTGTGTGCCTGTTCTGCTGCAGGTGCTCGAACATAAGCTGCAGAATCGGAATAGTAAATGCCGCAGTCTTGCCGGTACCGGTTTGCGCGCTGCCCAAAAGATCACGACCTTCCAATATGGGCGGAATTGCTTGTTGCTGAATCGGGGTCGGAGTTGTATATCCTTCTTTGCGCAATGCAGCCAG
>JAJPJP010000390.1 GCA_021324175.1 Chitinophagia bacterium | reverse complement strand
TATGTGTACGTCTTTTTGTTTATCGCGATCCTCATCCTGGCCATCGCCTGCGTGAATTTTATGAACCTCAGCACTGCCCGCTCCGCCAATCGCGCAAAGGAAGTAGGCATCCGCAAGGTGGCCGGATCCACCAGGGGAAATCTTATTTTTCAGTTCCTTACGGAGTCAGTGCTGCTCAGCTTTTTCTCGCTGCTGTTTGCGGTGGGCATCGCCGTTGCCCTCCTGCCCATGTTCAACCAACTCTCGGGTAAACAGCTGGATGCAGAAATGCTCTTCTCTTCGCGCATCCTGCCCCTGGTGGTGGGGCTGGTCCTGACGGTGGGTTTCCTTGCCGGCAGCTATCCTGCGTTCTATCTTTCCTCTTTTCAGCCAATCCAGGTCTTGAAGGGCAAGATCGCCGCCGGTTTCAAGAGCAGCTGGCTGCGCAGCAGCCTGGTCGTCTTTCAGTTCTTTATTTCCATCGGGCTGATCATCGGGACGCTTGTCATCTATCGGCAGCTCGACTACATCCGCAACCGGGATGTCGGCTTTGACCGTGACCAGGTACTGGTCGTGCAAAACGCCTATATGGCGGGCGACGCTGTAAGACCGTTCCGACAGGACCTGCTAAAGTTGAGCAGCGTGGTTGATGCAACGCTCACAAACAATCTCCCCACCAATCCGGGCAATTACAGTCAGAATGCCTGGTACCGCGAACGGAATATGGCTTCCAGGAATATGGTGCTTCTGACCAATTTGTTTGTCGACGAACACTATATCCCCACGCTCGGCATGCACGTGGTCTCGGGCAGGAATTTTGCCCCCGCCGAATACCGAACGGATTCGACGGGCATCATCCTCAATGAAGCGGCGGCACAGATGCTTGGCTTTAAGGATCCGCTCGACCAAAAACTTTACAACCCCGGCGCGCAGGACTCCACCGGCGCCTATAATCTCAACGAATACCATGTCATCGGTATCGTAAAGGATTTCAACTTCACCTCGATGCATGAAAAAGTACAACCCATGATCATGAACCTCGCCGACAACCGCGGCAGCCTGTCCATCCGCTTTAAGGGCGGCAACATCCGTTCGCTAGTGCAGGAGGTGGAGGCCGGCTGGCGACGCATTGCGAACGGGGCGCCTTTCAGCTATACCTTTCTGGACAATGACTTCAACAACATTTACAAGAGCGAGGCGCAGACGGGCCGGCTCTTTGTCGCCTTTGCCGTCTTCGCCATCCTGATCGCCTGCCTCGGGCTTTTCGGCCTGGTGACCTATGCGGCCGAGCAGCGGACGAAGGAGATCGGCATCCGCAAGGTGCTGGGAGCAAATATCGGCGGTATCGTGGCCCTGCTAAGCCGCGATTTCCTGCAGCTTGTGGGGATCGCTTCTATTATCGCTTTTCCCGTCTCGTGGTGGGCCATGAACCAGTGGCTACAGAGTTTTGCCTATAGGAGCGGCATCAGCTGGTGGATCTTTGCCGCGGCGGCTGCGTCCGCCATCCTGATCACGCTGGTCACCGTGAGCTTCCAGACGATCCGGGCGGCCCTCGCTAACCCCGTGAAATCCCTCCACAGCGAATGATCGGCGAATTTTTTTCGGGTCCTGAGCGCAAACCGGTTGCTTATATTCTTTCCAACGCAAAACCCTTGATTACTCACCACATCGAAAACGGATAATTTTGTTTTTCGATGAGAGAATTTTTCCATCTTTTACAAGATTGGCTTTTATTTTTATCTCATCGCAACCTGTATTATTTAATAGAAAGAGTAACTTATATTTCGCGGTATTGCCGATGCAGGAAAACGTTCGCTCCTCTCGAAGCACAATTTTTTTTCTTGAAATTGCTGAAAATTGCATCGTTTGCTTTTGATTAGATTCGCCCTTAGAAGTCACTTCCACGATGACAATCGTCTGGTTTGAATAACCTTCTGCAGAACCTCCACCAATGATTGTATTCCAAAGAGAAAATTCGCCATTATCAATATTAGGTGAAAAGGTACCAGAAACGTTTTCACTTTCTGAGCCCGTTTTATTTTCATTGTAGAAAAGCTTTGCTTCAATATTTGTAATTGTCGATTGTCCTAAACTTTCAGATTGAGCGAATATTATGAGAGCGATTAGCAACAAAGTAAATTTGAAATTTTGCATAGCGAAATTTTCTGCTTATTATGAAATAATAACACTACACCATTCGTAGGACAGTGGTGATCGATTAGTAAGATATAAAAGAGCTATAACTACTATGAACTTTTCTTTCCTTTTTTTTCTTTCTTTTCGCATTCACGTAGATACGTAGATAAATCCAGTTGCTCGGCATTTTTAATTAGCTTTAGAATTGAACGGGATTAATATTCTTAAACTGACATTTCTTCCCAAGTCATCAACGTAATAGCGGAACCTGTTGAGGTAATCTCGATACGCCACATTAGTCAGGTTAGTTACCGTAAGATTCACATCGATAAATTGATGCCGGTAAAATGGTATTGAACATCCTATTTCTGCGCCCCAGAGATCATAACCGGCAGGAGGAGAAACATAATCGCTTTTCGGTGGAACTCTTGATTGCGTGGAAACAGCAAGGTTGCTGATGCCTATAAAAATAGTCTTCCACCTGCCAACAGAGTCCCAATGATAGCGGATGGAATTGTCATAGCGGTCAGCCGGAATAAATACCAGCCAGTCGTGGGCATCCAGGTTCCGGGCGCGCACGATCGAAGTTTTCGAGATCAGCGTGAAATGATTAGTTATATTATAGGTGACGCTAAGATCAAGACCATGAAACAAGGCATTGACCTGGGTATAGTTGAATGAAGGGAAAGCGCCTTGTATGGTTTGAACGGGTAAGCTATCCGGTTTCAGATAAATGTAATGGTTAAAATAATTGACGTAAAATCCTGCCTCAAAGGCAATGGTTTTGCCGCCATATATAAAGGAAAGATTGTTGTTATAAGCTCTTTCCAACGTAAGCGACGAATCACCAATCTCGTAGGAGGCCGCGCTTTGGTGTATTCCATCTGCAAAGAGTTCAATAACCTGCGGCGGCCGCCAGGCAGAACCAAAATTGTACATCGCGGAGAACTGATCATTGAACTTGTATTGAACCCCGCCATTTACCGTGGTATTGCGCCACTCATAAGTAGGCCTGACCTCGACCGTCGGGTCTGTCGGGTTCAATGCATAAGCCCTCAGCCACTTGTAGTCATAGCGCAGTCCCGCCTCAAAGATCCATTTCCCCGCCTCATACTTCTCGATGCCAAATATGCCCCCGCCATAATCGATAAAATTTGGAATCAGCTGGAAGTATCCCGTGCCCTGCTCTACATTGCCGTGCGTAATAAAATTCACACCGATGCTGCCGACTATTTTGTTTTTGATCGGATGATGCTCCCATATCAGGTCAACGGTTTGGGTGTTCAGCTGGAAATTCAGGTCTGGAATATTGCCTGCATTCAGCGAATCATTATACGGCAGATCTGCATCAAACTCTTTCCTGTTATCCCGTTGATACGCATATACTCCTTCAATTTTACCACCGTTGCCGGGCAGGTCGAGGAATGCGCTCACTTTGTACAATTGGTGATTGACCGATTGATAGGGGCGGCCTATATCGTATGAAAACCCGGCCTCCACGGCAGGTTGGGTTCTGGCAAAAGCCTGGTACAGGTCCGCGACAGAGCCCACGACAGATGCATCGGCAATGCCAATTTTGGTATTGAACTGGCTGTAATAAAACTGCATCCCAAAATGCTCCTTGTTGTATTGCACGGTAGCTGAATAATCGTCTTCGAGAAACCCTGTATTACTCAGATAATAGTTTGCCGTTTGAGCGTTGCCTGCTCTTTTCAGGGTTCCCTGCAGACGCCAGCTCAGTCCATCCAGTTTACCGCCAAACGCCTCTTCCACCATGCCCGATGCGACCCCGACGCGTCCGTTGGTCATTCCCACGATGTTAATGTTTCCATCAATGCCGGGTTCCTTTCGCATGTCTTTCGGATCTACGAGCACCACGCCGCCGATGGCGTCAGATCCATACCTGATGCTTGCAGGACCCTTGATCACGGTAAATTTTGTCGCGATAAACGGGTCGATCTCGGGTGCATGATCATTGCCCCAGGTTTGTCCTTCCTGTCGCACGCCATTGTTAACGATCAGAATCCGGTTGCTGTATACGCCATGGATCACAGGTTTTGAAATATTAGGACCTGTCTGAAGGCTGTTCACGCCCGCAATGCTTTTGAGCGATTCACCCAACGACAGGCCGCGGGTCTCCGCTATCGCCAGTCCTGCCACCGTATCTCTCACCGCCACCGTCAACTCGTCCTTATGCAGCACCTGTGCTGTCACCGTGACGCTGGTCAGCTGCTGCGTCTGGCTGGTCAACAAAAAGCCAAAGACCATACTGGTGCTGACGTTTAAGGTCGTGTCAATTGACCGGTATCCCACATAGCTTATCCTGATGGTAAACTTGCCGGGACAAAAATGGCTGATAATAAAATTCCCACTGCTGTCGACCACTACCTGTTGGCTGCTTTGTTGAACATAGACTGAAACAGCGCTCAGATTTGATGTTGCCGAATCACTTAGGCTAACGCTTCCTTTGATTGTCAGGGAACAGGTTGGTTGCTGAGCATGGGCTATCAGGAGTGTGAAGAGGCAGTAAAAAAGAAAGATTGACTTTTTTTTAATAAGCATAGACGTAAGTAATGAAGCCCGCCAACATGTTTTTTGGCGGGCTGATAATAAATGATCTATTTTTTACCGAAGGCATAAGCAAGCCCTAGGGAAACATTTGCCGAGGCCAGGGACTGATCATATTCTCTCACCTCTCTGCCCGCATTGTTATTTCTTGGCGAATTCTTGAGGGTAAAATCGGGCTTTGTATAGAAATAATCGATACGGAGATTGACTGAAATTCCCTTCTGTAACGCATAATTCAAACCTGCCCCCGCGTCAAAAGCGAAAGCGATCTTTGAAGCGGAATACTGAATAGCCGGTGGGTCAAAAACGCCTCCGTCTTCTATCGTCACCGTAATGTTGGGTGTTGATGCATCCGCAATCCCAACGAGCGCCCTGGCGGTTAACGAAAGATGCTGTGCAATGGACAAATGATAGTACAGGCCAGGCATGACGCTCCAGATTTTATAAGTTGTATGGGTTAGTCTTGTCGTGTCTACATCAAATGATTTTTCGTAGCCATACGAAAGAGAATCCATCCCATGAAGGTTATAGGTGCCATATTTAAACATGCCTCCAAAACCAAAATGTGCGGAGAAAAACCAGGCTCCCTCAAGCGCACCAAATCCTCCGACATTTGCGTAACCGCTGGCATCATTGACCGTACCGTTAAAGCTGGTTAATGATGTGGCGGTAGAGACCTTTCCCCAATTTCCGATGGGCAGTGAAATACCCCCGCTGACACCAATAAACCCGGTTCCCTTTTGTTGGGCAAAGGCAGAGGCGGCCACAAACGGAGAAATGACAATAAGAAATATTTTAATTGATTTCATGACATTTGATTTTTGTGAAATACTAGAAATGCATTATTGAATATTGACTGCGTACGTGACATCAAAATCTGAGGAACCCGGAGGATAAGTTCCATTCTTGGCATTGGGCTGATGTCGCATTACCACTCTTAAGATTCCACCCGTTACATTATTAGCGGCCCCTGTAACAAAACTATCCTGGAGGCCAATCTGCAGGGGAGGCGAATTGGCATCAAGATCTGTCCTGGTGATCGTGAGGTTCAAAGCAGAATCGGGAGAAGTGGCCAGTAATTCATTGATTGACCTTCCTCCGGAGGTGGTGTCCACCGCTGGCAAACCCGTATTCCAGTCGGCCATCGGGATGCTGGTCGTTGTATTGCTGACAACAACGCTTGAGGCGAGCACGGGAGAAGGCTGAAAAAATAACAGGTGATAATTCTCCCTCGCAAGAATTTCGGTGCTCACCGTATCAACCGGGGTTTTCGTGGCATCTAAAATGATTACCTGGCCTGCGTAAGTGCTGTTGGCCTT
>JAJPJP010000196.1 GCA_021324175.1 Chitinophagia bacterium | reverse complement strand
TGTCAATTTATACCTCATGATGTTACAGGATTTATAGTTCTTGATGTTACACTTTTGATTTATCATCAAATGTATAATCAAGTATTTACGCTAATATATCTGTAACACTATCAGCTATAAAAAATGTCACTTTAAGAAATATAAACTGACAGAAGCCCACGCGATCATGAAAAATAATTGAGCAGGTATGTACGGAAAGGGCCTATCTGGCTGTCTTTACTAAAAAAACCAAAAAAATGAAAAGGACTATATTCCTTCGGTCGTTCGTAAGCGGGATCCTGATGATGTGGGCTGCCTTGTCTTGCCAGTCAGGATTTGCACAGACTTCTTCAGACCAGTCAGAAAGGCTCCAGGAAATCCCCTCTGGAAAAATCGTTTTGGGATGGTATACTTCATTTGTGAAAAAAGACTGGAATTCAATGGCCCAAATTCTCGCTGACGGCTTTACCTTTTCCAGCCCCCTTGATGACCATATCGATGTAGCTCACTTTAAAGACAGGTGCTGGCCAAACGCCTATAACCTCAAACGATTTGAGGTGAATCAGTTCGTGGTTGATGGAGATAAAGTCTTTGTAATTTCTACTGGGTGGACAAATGATGGCAAACCTCTTCGGAATGGTGATTTCTTTATTTTAAAAGACGGAAAGATTAGGGCATACGAGTGTTTCTTCGGGCCAGGCATTAATTATCCTAATTCGGGGAAGTAAGGCGTTGGAAGTACGCCGTTCTGGTCTGGATCTTGTCGGATGTCCTGCTATTGGACATCGAAACGCCTTTCTACGTACTCGATCATGGCAATAGCCTGTCCCTTGAGCAAACGATTGTACTGAATCAATTGGTTGTTTGTCGATCTGATCATAACAAGGTTCACGCCTAGCTGGGTCAGGTCATCCTGCGTTAGGTTTCGCACCTGGCCATCGGGCTTTAGGTAACTGACAAAAAGATCATTCATATTTCGCTGCGTAAAATGCATCTCCGCGAAGGTTTCAATCTGTTCCTTATGCATTCGGGTTAGCAAACCCTCGACCTGATGCAAAATATCAGATCGGCCTTCATAGCGGGCGATCAAATTGGCAAGATCAGAGTTTGCCAGTTGCTTGAGATGGAGTTCGTTTTTGATTGCTGTGATCGCACCTGTCGCGCCATAAAATGGCCAAAAACTCATCACCCGCGCGACGAGTATTTGAAAATTCTTCATGTCCAGTTTTTCCAGCGGTAGTTGCGCAATGATTGACAAGCTGTCCTCACTATCATGGATCAGGCTTTCTGCAGAATCAATTTGATGGAGTGCTACTGTATCGGTAGCAAGATCTCGGATTAACTGCGATGCCAGCTGTCTGGCACGCTCCCCTTCTGATATGTACTCTCGAAAGTTTTCCGCAAAGAATCCCAACGTCACTGCAAGGAAAATCATCAGGAACTCAAGAAAATATTCTTTTAAATGTTTTTTTTCTATCTGTGGGTGATGATGGACTTCCATTTTTTAGGATCATTTTATTCCGGATAACGCGGGATAGTTTTTATATTTTCCCTATTCCTCGTGTTTCCCGTGATCAAGGCTGTCACTCTAATGTACGATTATACATGATATACAATGCTTCGACATTGTGAGCGCGATTCCTGCTGTAATTCGTCCGTCTATTCTGGAGACCTCGCTTTAAGGCAATCTTCTTGTTGGATTACAGCCAAGAAATTGAAGCGAAACAGTCTTTTTATCTTTACCTGCAAAAATTCTGAAAAATGAGAAATCTAATCTACGCTATCAATCTGACCATAGATGGCTGCTTCGACCATACCAATATGATCGCCGGTGAAGAATTGCTTGAATATTACACGCCCCTTGTGGGAGATGCCGACCTGCTCGTCTACGGACGGAAAACCTATGAATTGATGGTCCCCTATTGGCCCGATATCGCAAAAACCCCGACCGATGAGACAGAAGCAGAAATCCAATTTGCCCGTGCATTTGAGTCCGTCAACAAGATTGTTTTTTCCCGAACCTTGGACAACGCCGAAGGAGGCAACACGAGAATCACCGGCGCGAACCTGCGAGACGAAATACTTCAATTGAAGCAAGAAGAAGGAAGATATATTTTAACGGGGGGTGTCGATATTCCATCACAACTTATAGCGCTTGGCTTGGTCGATGAATATTATTTTGTGATTCACCCCGTACTGGCAGGAGAAGGGAGACGGCTGTTCGAAGGCATCAGCCTGCAGGAGAAATTACATTTAAAACTTGTTGAGTCAACCGTTTTTAAAACAGGATGTATTGCGCTCCATTACCTCAAACACTAAAAGAAGATCTGCAAGAGGGGTGTAACGAGCGGCAATTGTTTTTGCAGAAGGCATGTGTCCTTCCTGGATACGCGCGGTATGCTGCAGGTCGAGAAAAATGAATCATTTTAGTTTAGGATTCGATATTCGTTGGGAGTATAACCAACTCTTTGTTTAAAGAGTCTTGTGAAGTGTTGCGGGTATTTAAAGCCAAGTTCATAAGCAATTTGACTTACTGATTTGTCGTGGTCAAATATCTTTTCTTTTGCTTTGTCAATAACCTTCGCTTGAATATATTCCTGAGCTGTCTTGCCAGTTTCTTTTTTTATCAAGTCCCCAAAATAGCTTGCAGATAAGTTCAATTCATTTGCAGAATAGGCAACCGAGGGTAAACCAATAGTCTGAGGTTTATCAGACCGGTAATAATCGGTAAGTAAATTCTCAAATCTTGCTAAAATGCCTTGATGCGCACTATCACGGGTTATAAATTGACGATCATAAAAGCGAACGCAATAATTGAGAAATAGTTCAATATTGGATACGATTAGTCTTTTGCTGTGTTTATCAACGGGGCGCTCTAATTCGTATTTGATTTTCAAAAAGCAGTCGAGTGTGATAGCCCTTTCGCGTTCTGATAAGTGTAGAGCCTCATTGGACTGATAGCCGAAAAATGTGTATTCATCGATATGTTTTCCGAGAGAGGTACCGTGTATTAAATCGGGATGGAAAACCAAGGCATAACCTTTCGGTTGATACACTTCGCCACCGCTGTTAATGCCAGCCACCTGCCCAGGCGCAAGAAAAACAAGGGTTCCTTCCTGGTAATCGTAGATGTGTCGGCCGTAAATAAGATCACCGCATTTTACATCCTTCAGAAACACCGTGTAAAATCCAAAATACATTCGTGACCCCTGACGCGGGCTCGCCTTTGAAAGATCAACAACACTAACCAGCGGATGAAGTGTTTCGTTATTGTTGAATAAATTGTAATCATTAATGGTTTCAAACCGGCGGAAAGTATCCATATATTTTCATTTGCCTGCACAAAAATAGTTTTAAATCTAACCTTAAACCATCGATATTCTCAAATCAGCAATATTGGTAGGCAATTCCATAATGTATATACCATCCGGATAAGCGAAAGGTCAGAACTTTGTCAGGCAAACATGCAGAGTATAGTACTAAATAATGGAGTTGAGATACCAATACTTGGGTTTGGTGTTTTTCAGGTAAAAGACCCCGCAGAATGTGAACGGAGTGTTGTGGACGCAATAGCAGCAGGCTATCGCTTGATTGATACCGCAGCTTCCTATGAAAACGAAGAAGCCGTTGGAAGGGCCATAAAACGATCCGGCATAGCAAGAAACGAACTGTTTATCACAACCAAACTATGGATACAGGCAAATGGCTATGAAGGCACATTGAAAGCTTTTCAAAATTCTCTGAAGAAATTGCAGATTGATTATCTCGACCTTTATCTCATCCACCAGCCATTTGGCGACGTGTACGGTGAATGGCGAGCCATGCAGGATCTATATAAGGAAGGGAAAGTGCGGGCGATTGGCGTCAGCAATTTTCAACCGGACAGGCTCATTGATTTAATCATTCATAATGAAATTGTTCCCGCAATAAATCAAATCGAGACTCATCCGTTCCATCAGCAAAATCAAACGCAAAAGTTCCTGGAAGAAAATAATGTCCAAATCGAATCATGGGGGCCTTTCGCAGAGGGTAAAAACGGAATTTTTCAAAATCAGTTACTTCTTTCCATTGCACATAAATACAACTAAACGATAGCACAAGTTATCCTTCGTTGGCTTATTCAAAGAAATGTGATAGCGATTCCAAAGTCGGTTCAAAAAGTAAGGATGGAAGAAAATTTCGACATTTTTGATTTCAAGCTGGGCGAAGAAGATATGGATGAGATCAAAAAACTCGACACCAATGCAAGCCTCTTTTTCGACCATAGAGACCCGACAATGGTAAAATGGCTGGGCGAGAGAAAGTTGAATGTTTGATTGATTAAAAAAAAATTATTATGAAAAAAAGGAAATTGGGAAATGAAGGTCTTGAGGTTTCTGCAATTGGGCTAGGCTGTATGGGAATGAGCTTTTCCTACTATCCTTTCCCGGAAAAACAGGACGCTATCAATCTTATTCGCAAAGCAGTAGAGCAAGGAGTGAATTTTTTTGACACTGCGGAAGTATATGGGCCATACACAAATGAGGAATTGGTGGGAGAAGCGTTGGCACCTTTTAAGGGCAGCGTTGTAATGGCTACAAAATTCGGTTTCAATATCCAGGACGGGAAAATGATTGGTGTCAATAGCAAGCCCGAACAAATTAAGCGGGCGGTTGAAGGTTCTCTTAAAAGATTGAATGTTGATTCGATTGATTTATTATATCAGCACCGTGTTGATCCAAGTGTCCCGATAGAAGATGTCGCCGGAACGGTAAAGAAATTAATTGAAGAAGGCAAGGTTAAATACTTCGGCTTGTCTGAAGCTGGCGCACAAACCATTCGTAACGCTCACGCTGTGCACCCTGTTAGCGCCTTGCAAAGTGAATATTCTTTATGGACCCGCCAGCATGAAAAAGAAATCATCCCTGCAATTGAAGAATTGGGGATTGGGTTAGTTGCGTTTAGTCCCTTGGGCAAGGGCTTTCTTACAGGGAGAATTGATGAAAACACAAAATTTCAACAAGGCGATTTCCGGAATATTTTGCCAAGATTTACCGAAGAAGCCCGTAAAGCAAATACTGCTTTGTTGGAAGTCATAAGTGAATTTGCCCAAAAGAAGCATGCAACGCCTGCACAAATCGCTCTGGCATGGGTTCTTGCCCAAAAGCAGTGGATTGTCCCAATACCTGGCACTACAAAATTGAATCGCTTAACGGAAAATATTGGTGCGGCTCAAATTGAATTTATGCCGGAAGAATTGAAACTAATCGATGATGCGTCTTCCCACATTAAAATAGAAGGCGGTCGCTACCCTGAAGCCTTGGAAAGAACGACTGGGCTGTAAGATCCAAAACAAAATTGAACAAGGATGAAAATTCATAAACTAACAACATATGAAAATAAAAAATCTGGGACTGCTTCTGTTCATCTTGAGTATGCAATCGTCCCACGCCCAGCCAACGGAGACAATTAATACTGCCATAAATAATACGCCTGAACAACAGGAAATAATCAATCTTTCAAAACAGAAATGGAATTGGATGGCCGATAAGAATGTAGATTCTTTAGGTGTTTTGTTTGATGACAAATCGATGTTTGTTCACATGGGAGGAAGCTGGGGAAAAACGCAAGAACTTGCTACTATTAAAAGCGGCGGCATCTGGTATAAGAAAGCCGAGGTTTATGCAGTTGTAGTCAACATTTTGGGTAACACTGCCATACTATTAAATGACATTGACCTGCAGGCAGTAGTCGGAGGCAACGAAGTCACAAACCCTTTTATGGTTACCGAGGTCTATGTCAGGGAAAACGGCAAATGGCAGATGGGGTCACTCACGTTCTCCCATCTGCTCAGGCCGGTTAAAATGAAAACCAACAACAAATAGCTGGCGAATAAAGAATAATAGCGAGTTAAAATTGACTGCGGGAATAAGTCCCGTCAATGACAACGTCTCTAAAAATACACCAGTTTGAATCCAAACTGTCAGTTGCAGAAGTGATCGCTTGGACGACGGCACCGGTGGTCAGCCTGCTTCTTATTAGATCTTCATAATTAAACATTACGCTCCTGCAAAATCATGAATGGAATTTCCCTTTCTTTCAGTACGATATTCCTGCCAATGCCTCCTTCTATTGATACCGGTCCGACATCGATCAACTTTGCTTGTCGTCTATAATGCTCGTGAAGCAGCGCCGCATTGGTTGGAGCCATGTGCCTTGTCACCCAGGATAATTTTCCACATTTTTCAATATATTGCGTCTGAATTTCAAAACAGTAATCCCGATGCTGCCTCTCCATATTTCGGCCCCCGAGTTTTCTCTGTTTGCGACGCCTGACCAAAAACTGAGCCTGAGCGAGCTTAAAGGTAAAAGGGTCATTCTTGCCTTCTACCCGGCCGACTGGAGCGTGGTCTGCAGCGATCAGATGTCCTTGTACAACGCCACGTTAAAGTTTTTCCATAAATACAATGCCGAGTTGGTCGGTATCTCGGTTGACAGCAAGTGGTGCCACATGGCTTTTGCGAAGGACAGGAAATTCCATTTCACTCTTCTGGCCGACTTCAATCCTAAGGGAGCGGTGTCCAGGCTTTATGACGTATATGATGATGTCGAAGGCGAATGCAAACGGGCATTATATGTCCTCGATGAGAACGGCATTATTCGCTGGAGTTATCTGTCTCCCGTAGGAATCAATCCAGGGGCCGATGGGATTCTGGATGCCCTCGAAGAAATGAATAAGAAATAAAAAAAGATTGCGATGTTAAAACCGCCGGTTTCCGAAAAGGATCATGAGCAGGGTGCTAAGGATGCGACAATAGTGCTTCTTGAGTACGGTGACTATCAGTGTCCCCATTGCGGGCATGCTTATCCCATCCTTAAGAAAATTCAAAAACAGCTGGGTGACGATCTGCTTTTCGTCTTTCGAAATTTCCCGATCGAGGAGAGCCATCCTGACGCAGTAAAGGCGGCTGTAGCTTCTGAAGCAGCGGCCCTGCAAAACAAATACTGGCAAATGCACGATGCCCTGTTTGAGCATCAATATGATCTGAGCATAGATGGGATTTTAAAGCTGGCAAAAAGCTTAGGGCTCGACCTGAGAAAATTCACGTCAGATATTCAGCAGTCGGAACTATTTCAAAAAGTAGAAAATGATTTTGAAAGTGGCGTCAGGAGCGGCGTCAACGGTACTCCTGGATTTTTCATCAATGCTCAGCCATACTACGAAGACTGGGAGTACGACCCATTCCTTCACCATTTGAAAGGATTACTCAGGCCGAAATGATCCCAGTAATAAAAGACTTTCTTCGGATGCGAATGTAGAAATTGTTCTAACGATCGTTGCACTCTGCATGATCGCAACCGCCCTTCACTGAACGCGCAAAATGATTTTACCGGTGACATGGCCCGTCTCAATCAGGTCATGCGCCGCTTTGGCTTCGGCGAGTGGAAATTCTTTTGCAATGATTACACGAACCAGCCCTGCATTGACCAGCGCGCCAATCTCCTGCAAGCGGGATCCGTTGGAAACCAAACGAAAAGATTCTGTACGAACGCCATATTTTTCGGCGGCAATTGCATCTGTTCCCACGGAAGATACCAGCATCCCGCCTTTGCGAATCACCTGCCAGGATCGGGACTGCGTGTCGCCGCCAACGGGATCAAAAACGAGATCGACGCCGCTCAGGATTCCACTAAAATCCTGGCTGGTATAATCAATGACTTCATCGGCACCCAGTGATTTGACAAGCTCCACATTTTTTGCCGAAGTAGTCGCAATGACATAGGCATTGGCAAGCTTGGCGAACTGGACAGCGAAAATGCCTACCCCACCCGAGGCCCCGTGAATCAGGATCCGCTGGCCTTGCTGCAAATTACCCTTTTCAAAAATCGCCATCCATGCCGTTTGGGAAGCAAGCGGTATTCCTGCCGCCTCCTCTTGTGAAATCTTTGATGGAGCGTACGCTACCTCAAAGCCCCGAACGGCGGCAAATTCTGCATAAGCGCCATTTCCAATGGGTTCTGGGCGGGCAAAGACGATGTCGCCTGGCTTGAAAGTTTTCACCATCGTGCCGGCTGAGACGATGGACCCGGCAAGGTCCCAACCCGGAATGAGGGGAAAGGAATAAGCTCCCCGGTAACTCCCGAATCCTGCCCTGATTTTCCAATCTACCGGATTCACACCAGCCGAATGAACCTTTACAAGCACTTCGTCGGGAAGAATGGCCGGAACCGGGGCCTCTTCATAAAGAAGCATGCTTGAATCACCATGGCCGTGGATGCGTATGGCTTTCATGGTATCCGGGATCCTGTCCCCAGCCTCGTCATTTGCTCTTGGCCTGGATTCCATTTTGACTATATTAATTTACAAATATCCCTGAAGTTTTGGTTTGATCAATGCGAGTCAATAAAAAAACCAATGATAAATCGATCCGACTCCTGAATGGTCCCTCGTTTGACTTATTCCTTTCTGATCTTGGTACGACAGGAAATCCAGATAAATCTGGATTTTGCCTAACGTCGATAAACACACGATGTTTCGTTCTGACATGAACCATACCGGGTTTTATACGAAATCCTCTTTGCATCCATCTTGAGGGCCGACGTTCATTATGGACTCGGTGTTCGTTTCGGCAGGAACAACCCGTTCCTGTTTGAATCGAAAAATGCCATTGATCTATCTTTGGTGATTGTAAATGATGATCAATGCGCCAATTCTTTCAATCATGAATAATTTGATGCAAAATAATTTTCGATGACTAACCTTTTATTTTTGTTTCTGCTTCCAATTGCGTGCATCCAGAATGTCTTGGCTCAAGACAATGTTAAATTTACTCACCAAGGACCTGAACCTAAGCCCTTCACTACCTTAGTCGTTAGCAGTGTGAAGATTGATGTCGATAAGCAGTCTTTTTTTATCAACGAGGTGTTGCCGGAGAAAACATTCCGATTTTTCAAAAAATTGATTTTAGACAATTTGCCAAGATCCGACAAGCGGGGCTGGGAACTTGGATCTTTTAAAATTGATATTACAACCAATGGAAATGTGGAGACCTATTATTTAGAAACCAGGGAAAAATCAATTGCATTTTTTACCAAAATATCGTCCGTAATAGAAAGCCGCAACATGAGCAATAGTTTGGATGAGGAATTCAAGATCTTTCTTAGGCGAATGGACTTAAGCAAAGTAAAACCTCTGGCCATCTGAGTCAATTCCCTCGGCCGCCATCACACAGATAAATTCAATCGGTTGCATAAATATATTCATTGCCACTACTCATTTCAAATCTCGACACGTTGACAACGCAGAATTTATCTGCAGTCAAATAAGAAAGAGTTTTTCACACCCTTCGTCAAGACCACCGAGAGGCATCAAAATCATAAAATGAATATCCCCTGCGCCACGGGAACTTCAACCCAAAAGAATTTTAAAAGCCGAAGCCTAATCGCAGGAAAAAACCCACCCGATCTGCTACAGAATTATCTATATTCCCCACTCCAACCACACTTGGCTCCCGAGCACGGGGTGATACGAAGGGATATATTTAATGTATCCAAAGTCAACCAGTTCCTTCATATGATTATGGTAAGTCGTCCGGCTGGCGATCTTGGAAAGTCTCATCAGTTGCGAACGGCTTACCGAAATTGGACTGGAATATGCTGCGAGGTTCCAGATGTGAAACATTGCCATATACAGACTAATATGGGTCACCGTGACACGATTATCACGGACGATTCGCTCATAAAACGCGGCAAGCTCCGGCACAAACATTAGCTGGCCGTATTTGTGCCGGGCAGCTGCCGCACTTCTTCATTCATAGCAATGACATTTTTCAAGTATGATTATTTAATGGTCTTTACCTTGAAAACGATGCGGGGCTTAATCACGAGGCGCAGCGGGCTGCCGCCAGTCCGGTCGCCCATTTCGATAACCATCCTTTTGGACTTCCCTACGGCAAACGGTTCAAACGCGAGTGCGAATCGTGTCGAACATCCGGCAGAAACCTTTCCGGGAACAACGCCCGGATTAAGAAATCGCAACTCCTCCGCCTGCACTGCCGTCCGCTTCGCCTTATTTTTATCCTGTAAAAAAAATCGCAGAAATCCCGTCCTCCAATCCAATGGAGAATTATTCTTTAGTTCAAATACAAACCACAACAGTTGATCTTTGGCATAAATTGCCTGCAGAGCCGCCTGCAGCCTGCCGAAACCGCCATGGATTCGCAGGAATCGTGATAAATGCAGGACTGTCGTTTCATCATTGTCCAGGATAAATTGATTGATTTTCTCAGCCGTTAATAGAATCCCGGCTGCCGAATCTCTTTTGACACAAGCAAGCGAAATATTCAGCGGCGAAGGGTCCGCGCTATAGTTGATCACAAACGAAAACAACTTCCCATCGCCGGTGATCACCGTAAGATTGGTCGAGTGAAAATCCACTTTCGCCGCTTTCACCTGCAGAACATTTTCCACGCCCCTCGCTTTTTGTGCGAGCAGATCCGCCGAACCGCGGTCAACGCTGATGATCGGGTAGGAGAAAACAATATTGCTGGTTTTATCACAGCAGACCGACAGCGGATAAGAATCGATCGAAATTTGACCCATCAAGTGCGAAAAAACTCCGATCAAACAAATCATCACAGTAACCACTTTCATAAAATCAGGTTTTAGTTTTTCAGATGATTGTCTCTCAGCAAAACCCGGTAACCCGACGGAATCGTCACGCGAACCAGCCTGATCTTTCGGCTGGCGAGGGTTTTGGCGGCCTGGATGCCTGCAGTCGCAGCCTGCGCGCCCAAAGAAGGATCGAGCGTCGTGAGCCCGATAGCACTCACTGCCTCGTCCGCCGACTGCTTGCTCACATCGCGGTTGATGCTCCCGGGGATATAAATGCCTTCGATGCCGTCGAGATCGTACACGGACATCGAGACCGGCAGAATCCTCGCCCCAACACGAAGGGAATTGATCGAGATTCTCAGTCTTTCATTGCTCAGCGAAGCGATGCCATAGATGCATTCATCGGCGGGGATTGTAACGCCGCTGACGACAATATCCTGCATCAACCGAATCTTCACCGTGGCGCCCGAAACAAGTGTCTGCGATTCGGGGATAGCCGCCGAAATCGCGTTCTCCACCTGGGCTTTTGATTCCCCGCCTCCCCCATCGTTGAGTCCATAGAAAGCGCCGGCTTCAGTGACATGTTCATCCATCGTGTCCATTAAGCTGAGATAGCTCTCCCCTTCCCTCGCTTTCACTTCAAGGGTCCTCACCTTATTCTTTTCTGCGAGCCGCTGCATGCTGTCCTGCATCTTTTCGGGATGCTGGATCAGCATCACCTTATCGAGCATGTTATTCAGTTGCGCGGTTTCCGGATCGGGGTCAGGGTCTTTTTCATAGAGTCTTCGTTGCATAGGCCGAATCGATGCCTGGTCCGCATTGACCGAAGTACCCAAGTTCTCACGACCCGAACCCGACGAATTCCCCTGGACGATTTTCTGCAGTTGAGCCAATTTCCTTTTAGCAGCTAACGCATTGGAATCGGTCGCTGAAGCTCGACCCGCAGGTAGCAGGACGCCGACGATACCTCTCGGTTTATATGGTGACCCATAATGATTCGACAGATCGCGGATGGCCGGCGTTCTATTTTCGATTGAATCGGATTGAAGCCACTCGTCGTTGGAATAAGCGTTTGTTTTCCGCGGCTCCTGCTCCCGCATCTTCAGCGAAGCCTTGCGGCTCTCTTCGTACAATTCAAGCTTATCCTTTGGCTTGGTCTTTCGAAACTGCGCATTCGGGAGTTCAGCATTGATTCCGCCGCCGTCCACTGCCTGTTTTGCCGCCGCAGATGCTTTTCCGCCACCCAGCGCGATGAAAAGGATGACGATCGAGGGCAGTATAAAGATGGGGAGCATCACCATCATCTTTCTTTTTCTCAAAAACAGTTCATTGTTGATCTTCTCCATGGTTTCATTTGTTTAATTGATTGAGGTATATTTTTTCAAAAGCGTTTATACTGTCCTGCAAGTGCGGCCTGGTGTTGACGATGTTCCTATATCGAGCGCTGTCCGTGCTTTTCAGGCTGTCCAGAAAGGCCTTGAATTTCTCAACTCTGTTATAGGTCGCAGAGTCGATCGTCCCTGCCGTGGTCATTCGAAAATTTTTCCCGAGATGATAGGGAATCGTGACAGGGTTCGGGATGATTCCCGTTGTCGCAGCCCCGAATACCGAAACCAGGATCACATATATGCAGCACAGTCCGGCGGCAATGCAAAACAGCAGTAAATAAATTTTCCTTCGATTCGTCTTCATCTGGTTTCAGTTTTTAAGTCCCTGTTCTCGAGGATTGTCCAGCGCTCGATCAAAAAGCCATGCGGGTTATTATCCGATCGTTCAACATTTCTCAAATAACCCTCCGTGGTCAGACTTCTCGTCAAAATCGAGGTAGTCCTGATGATTTTTTCAGTCGCACGACACCGGAAATAATAGGGATAGGCGTTGATGTTGACATCAATGCTGTCGACATGGATATGCTGTGAAATATTCCCGCTGATGAGGCTCGAGTAATAGCCTTTCTCCTTCAGATTATCATATTGTTTTTTTGCCGACGCATCGGCCAAATACAAAGCTCTGGAGATATTTTCCGTGATCACTTTCTCGTCCGGGTCAAGCGTAAAAAAATCATGATGGAACATCGTGATATGGTCCCGGGCCTCCACCGGGATATTGTCTTTACGGTCCGCTGCAAAAGCTTCCAGCGCTTTGCCATTCGCGAGGATAAAAATGCGACGGTTTGCTTCCTGGGTGACAAGATGATTTTCATAGAGAGCGAATCCGCAAATGCAAAGCGTTGCAATAACCAGGACAACCGAAAACCCGCGAATCAGCTTAAATGCCGAATCGATATGTTGCGCTTTTTTAAACATCTTATTCGATCTTAGTCTTTTACTCGCTCGGTGATCGCGGATTTAAAAAATGCGGTGGTCTTATAGAGCAGCGTATTTCCGCCGCCGGCGTGGATAATATAGTTAGCGACGCTGGGAACTGTGAAATACCCGATGATGCCGATGATCAGAAAGATCAGGTACGCCTCATCCGTCGGCGAAAAAAAAGTATCGCCGTTGGCCTGGATCTGGTTTATGTCCAGCTGGATCATGTTTTGCTGGATCTTCCCGATGATGCTGCCGAAAATATTAGCGACCGGCAGCCAGAGAAATACATTAATATACCGGGCGATCCAGGCGCCGAGCGTATGATGCAGCCCGTCGAATACCGAGATGCCAAAGACCAGCGGGCCCAGAATCGCCAGCATGACCAGGTAAAAGGTTCTGATCGTGTTAACGCAAAGCGCAGCCGCTTCAAATAGCACTTCCAGCACCTCGCTCATCCATTCTTTGATCGCATTACGAAAATTGTAACTCATTTTGGCCATGGCGAATTTGATATCGTTGCCGACGCTCTCGATCATTCCCTCGTTTGCGCCGGTCGGATCATCGGGGTGCGTGTATTCGTACCATTTTTCCCGGTCGCCGTTACCATCCGGGCCCACATACATCTTGTAGAAATCCGAGTTCTGCACCGCCTGTTGCTTCTGGGCAAGCAACTGCGCGATGGCCGCATCCGAATCGCTCATCATGCCGCTGGTTGCAGTCACCGTCGGCTGCAGTACGTCATTCATCAGGGCGATCACGGATGGAAAAATCAGCACGCAGAAACCGATAACGAAGGGCCGGAATAGCGGGTAAAAATCGACGGGCTCCGCATGGGCGATATGTCGCCAGACGCGACTGGCTATATAAAAGAGCGCGGCAAAACCCGCGAGACCCCGGCCCACGCCGATCAGGCCCGTGCAAAGCGGCAGCATCTGCGCGTATACATTATCCAAAACAGATTGAAGACTATTCATCACAATTCACGATTCACTGTCACCTTCATTCCACCCAATTTTATTTCAGTCCCCGCAGCCTGAGCGTCGTACCCGCATCCCCCTGCTCACCTGCCCTGTTGATCGCCAGCATGGTCGCGGAGCTATTAAAACTCCGGAGGAACAAGAGCTGGTTCTTTGTTGACCTGCATATCGCATCAATGGCGTCGAGTCGTTCGTCGTCGCTCATGCGCATGAGCCCGGGCGTGAGAATATCCTGCAGATTGCTGATATTCTTGTTGCTTTGGCTCAGAAGCTGATTTAATACCAGGTTCATATAACCGATTTCTTCTGCCGTAAAATGCGGGTCCTGCCTGAACCGTGCACTGGCGCCGCGGCATTCCGATAACAGATTCGACTGATCGCTCATGGTCTCCTGCACGCTTGGATCGTTCGCTACCGCGGCATTTACCGCGAGCAGCGAATTCAGGTAAGTATGGTGCAGGTCGAAATTAGATTCCGCGATGCTACGGATGTTTTCATAGCCGTCGTGCAAAATCTGATACCCTTGCTGGAATTCAGTGAGGATGTTTTTCAACACTAAATACTTCTGGTAGTTCAGGAGCAGTTGCTGAACCGCAACAGACTGTGCGGGAGCGGGAACAGGCCCGGAGCCCAGCGTCAGCAACAAAACCAAAAGCTTTCTGATCATCATTTCATTGAAAGTTGAACGCCGTTATCAATGATTGATTCCTGGATGTCACGATTAAAAACCTCCCGTTCACCCGCTAGCAACTTTACTTCCGACAGGAAACTTTGCGAAAAAGCGTATTGATCTGCCACGGATGCATAGAGGGCATCGATTCGCCGGATTCGCTGGTCATCGGTCATGGTATAATCGTTATATGTCAGCACGCCCGCCAGTTCATCCAGCGCGCTATTGCATTTCGCGATCAAATTCCGTGAAACCAAACCCAGGTAATCTGACTCGGCGCCAGTCGTCCCCGGCACTTGTGCAAGATTCCCGAAACCCTCAACAATCGCCGATGCCATCGACATGATCGCAGCAATTCGTGCATAGCCCGCAACGGAGGGGTTCACGGTCTCCAGTGAACGATAGTAAGCTGTATGCAGGGCAAGTTCGCCCGCTGTCGTGTCGCCGATAAAGCCAAGCCCCGATTGCGCAATTCCATATCCCTTCGCGACATCGGCGTCGAACACTTCATAAGCGGCGATCTGCTCGACCAGGTATCTGATCCTGGTTTTCTTTTGCCGGAACCACTCGTCGAAAGTTTGCGAATGTGCACAATGAGTTGAAAAAATATTGAGTAAAATGTATAGGATCGCCTTATTCATGTTGTACATTTAATTAATTCGAAAGACAATATTTAATTCCCATTACAATTCGATCCGCGTTGCCGGTTAGTCCTGGCTCCGCGGTTTTTTATTCCAGTCCATATAATTTCCTGACGGTTTGCACATCATTCGCCTGAATTCCCCTTTGCAGGCTCAATTGGATATTCTGCGCGTCGAACTGTTTCAGGTCATTGTAGTTTTTTTGCATCGCCGCAGCCGCATCGTCGATGATTTTCATCCGGGCCTCATCCGTCATTTCCGTGCTGAAGGAATTCACCACGAGCAGCAATTGATCGAGGTTCCGTACGCTCTGTCCGAGGATACCTGAATACACGCTATACATCCAGCTTAATTCTGCCGGAGTGAAATGCCTGTCCTGCTGGAATAAAGCATAAGCCGCCTGCCATTCCGAAACGATTTTTGTTTGTAGCGAGACGACAAGCCTGACTTTGTCGGATCCCGCAATGACCTGCCTGACCTTCCATAACTCGTTATAGTATTCGGCGTACAAGTCCCGCTCCTGCTGAACCCAGCCCGAGATAGCATCGAGTTCCTGCTGCGCCATCGAATTTTCCAATACCTTTTGCGCATCCTGCGCCTCGATCAGCCCCGTCTGCCACCGTTGGATTTCCAGGTCGACGGCAACGATGACTTTGTTGACAGCCGCCTTGACGATCGCGGCGATATCGAGTACCTGCGCCTCAGAATGATCGGACAATGCCATCATACTCGCCCCGA
>JAJPJP010000013.1 GCA_021324175.1 Chitinophagia bacterium | reverse complement strand
TGGTCGGTTCTTGCAGGCGGAAACAGTCCCACCGTAAAAGTCCAAACGGGAATTACACCAGGCACCCTCGTTCTCAACACTCAATATGGCTGCGATACCCTTCTGTCTTCTTTGAATATAATCACCACTCCGCCGACGATAGCCGGTCCGATCGGCGGCGGTACGGAAGTCTGCACTGGGGTCAATTCGGCCACACTGACCTCGGCGGGAAACCAGGGAAGCGTGCTCGGATGGCTGGCGACAACTGACGGAGCGGACTATACCGCGATCAATGATACAACCTTGCAGTATACCACCCTGAATCTGGATAGGACCACGACTTTCCGGGCGATTATTCAGAACGGATCCACCTGCGCAGTCGATACGAGTTCCGGCGCGACTGTCGTGGTCGATCCGGTGAGTATTGGCGGAGCCATATCTCCTACGGATCTTCAATACTGCAAAGGCGAGCAGGTAGGAGCGACGCTGAGCCTGGCAGGACAAACAGGTGCCCCGGTGAACTGGGAGATGTCGCCGGACAGTGTTCATTGGACAGATGTCACGCCTGTGGATACAACGGAAACGTATGCGTTAAGCAATATGGCGGCGTCGGCCTTTTTCCGGGTACTGGTGCAAAGCGGCGTCTGTCCGGCGGATACCAGCACGGCGGTCGAGGTCAACTATGTCGATGTTCCCTACCCGCAGGCCAGCCATGCTCCGGCCGATACTGCTATCTGTTATGGCGCCGTCGCGCCGCTCCGCGCCGAGATCGACGTCGGAACGAACTATGCATGGACGAATGCCGGTACGCTAACCGGTACAGGAGACGGGACGGTCAACGGGCTCCCTGATCAGCTTCAGGCGGAGGCCGCGCCAAAGAGATCGACGACCTATGTGCTTAGCATCGGGAATGCGGGCTGCCCGAATAGCCTGCTGGATAGTTTTCTCGTCGCGGTATATGCGCCGATCGTGGTGAATGCCGGTGGGGATACTTTGGTAACCGTGGGGCAACCGTTGCAGCTGAATGCAAATTCAGACGATACCACCACCGCCGGAGGAGACAGGTTCTCCTGGGCGCCGGCGACGGGGCTCAACAATCCTTCCATTGCCAATCCTGTCGCTACATATAGCACGGCCGATTCGATCCGGTACTTGGTGACGGCTACGGCTTCGGATGGGTGTACAGGGAGCGCGAGTCTGTTGGTGAAAATATTTTCAACGGGAGCCGGAATATTCGTGCCCAATGCGTTTACGCCGGGCAGCGGCACCAACAATATCTTCCGGCCGGTATGCGTGGGTATTGTGGGGTTGACCTATTTCCGTGTTTATAACCGATGGGGGCAATTGGTCTATGAGACCACGCAGATCGGGGATGGATGGGATGGCCGTATCGATGGCCATCTGGCGGAAACAGGAGCCTATGTTTGGTTGGTGCAGGGTAAGACATATCTGGGCGAGGTGATCACCCACCGTGGTACGATGATACTGATCCGTTAATCGGGAGGATTGTATCCGCTTGGACCTCGTTGCCAGAATAAGTGTAGGTGGAGGTCGCGAGGATCTGAGAAGACTTTGTCATCGCGACGCGTATTGCATGGTATTTCATACACGGGTGGCTTCAGGATTTTGTATACCGCACGACCGTGCCATGGTGGATCTTCGGGCTTAAGCGTTGACTGACCACTCTAGGAAAGAACCAATATAAACTGCTCTAATTGCTGAAGTAAAAAGATTGTGGAGCTTTCACAAAACCAATACTGATTGTATGCCGATCACCGTAAGCATAAAGCTCCCTGGCAAACAATTACAGTAAACCAGAAATAAAAGTCACAATTTCCAGACCTAAGCGGCAAGCAGGTAACAGCCGTCGCCATACGTGACATCGCGTCCGGTTAGCGGCATCTGTACAGCGACAGCCGGCGACTTTAAACTTTCCACATTTCTATTTTAAAAAATATTTTGCAAAATATTTTGCGAAACCAATTAGTTGCACTAATATTTGCAGCCAATCGGTTTCGCATAAAATCAAACCATATGAGACGCGACATTTTCCAGGCCATAGCCGACCCCACAAGACGGGCAATCATTACCTTAATTGCAGTGCAGGCAATGACACCGAACGTCATTGCCGACAGCTTCCACACTACCCGGCAATCTGTTTCCAAACACCTTCGCATTCTCACCGAATGCCAACTGGTGAAACAGGAACAGAAAGGCAGGGAAATTTATTATTCACTTGAAATTGAAAAAATGAAAGAGATAGATAAATGGATTGAACAATTCAGACAAATCTGGGAAACCCGCTTCAAACAATTGGACAAAGTATTATTTACAATTAAAAAACAAAAAAAATGAACGATTTACTATTTGATTTTACCCTGGACAAATCAAAAAAAACAGCATTTATAAACAGGGAATTTGATGCCGATCTTTCCCTGGTATGGGATGCTTTTACCAAACAGGAAATTCTTGATCAATGGTGGGCACCCAAACCATGGGCGTCAAAAACAAAAGTTATGAATTTTAAAGTGGGTGGACGAAGATTTTATGCTATGGTAAGCCCGGAAGGACAAGAGCGCTGGTCAATCCAAAAATATACCTCCATTAGCCCGAAAACCAATTTTAAATTTTTAAATGCTTTCGCAGATAAAGATGAAAACCCTGAGTTGCCGGGTTCTGATTGGGATCTGAGTTTCAGCGAAGAAAACGGAAAGACAAAAGTGAGTGTGAGTATTTATAATGAATCCCTTGAACGCATGGAGAAGATGATTGAAATGGGCTTCAAAGAAGGATTTATGATGACATTGAATAGCCTTGCAGATCTGTTGCCAACTTTATCCGGGAAATGATTTTCGTTAAAAAATTTTAATACACAAAACAATCTGAAAATAATGGCACTTATCAAATAGAATGTTCTATCGGCGATCGTCCCCCGGGTGGTTCATATTCGGATGTTTCAGAGACAAATATGGTATTGAATGGATCGTGGAATTTGAGCCAAAACTAAGGGACCAATAATTGGCGGCTTTCTATTAGCAATAAATTAAAATTTAAAAAGTGTTATGAAAAGTTTACTTAAAACATATAATCCCTTTGGATCAATACTTCTAATTGCAATTATGTTTATAGGATCTTCATCAAGCGGGCAACAGATCAAGCCTTCCAGCAGCGGTTACGCACCTGTTAATGGCATCAATGTTTATTACGAAGTATATGGTGAGGGCAGGCCTTTGTTCTTACTGCATGGCGCTTTTTATACAATTGATATGAACTGGGGACAATTGATACCTGAGTTGTCAAAAAACAGGAAAGTAATTGCAATAGAAATGCAGGGACATGGCCATACGCCGTTTTCAGACAGAGCATTATCGATTACTAATTTGGCAAATGATGTAGAAAAAGTGATGGATTACCTCAAAATAGACAGTGCCGATGTTGCAGGATATAGTATGGGTGGCTCTGTGGCTTACCAGTTTGCTGTACAAAGTCCTAAAAGGTTAAGAAAATTAGTGATCATTTCTTCTACTTATAAATCCAATGGTTGGCTACCCATAGTAAACGGCAGAT
>JAJPJP010000097.1 GCA_021324175.1 Chitinophagia bacterium | reverse complement strand
TATCGTATCTTACCTTTACTGGGCCATGCTTAAATTTTACGGTCAAGGTTGGATCAAGACTTTGCTAAAATTCCTTATTGTTGGGATACTTGCTTCAATACTCGACCTAATCTTACTGGCAATTTTTTTGTTGATCTCTGTAATTAGCGTTTAACCAAAAAGGAACTATGAGCAGTCCAGGAATAAGTCTCACCCGTCTGGTGAATATAATGGATGATTTAAGGGAAAAATGTCCATGGGACAGAAAACAAACGATAGACTCCCTTCGTTCAATGACTATCGAAGAAACATACGAGCTCGCGGAGTGCATAAGCAGTCATGATTGGGAGGGAATTAAGGAAGAAGCGGGAGATCTCCTTCTGCATATTGTATTCTACGCGAAAATCGCACAGGAAGAGGGTCGGTTTACAATCGATGACATTGTCGACGGCGTCTGCGAAAAGTTGATTGTCCGCCATCCGCATGTTTATGGAACGACAATAGTAGAAAATGAAGAGGATGTGAAAAAAAATTGGGAGAAAATCAAAATACGGGAGGGAAAAAAATCAGTTCTTGGAGGCGTGCCCGCTTCACTGCCCGCTACAGTAAAAGCCATGCGATTGCAAGAAAAAGCCAAGCAGGTGGGCTTTGAATGGGAAAATGCCAAGGAGGTTTGGGAGAAAGTAAAGGAAGAAATGCAGGAATTGCAGGCTGCAGTCCAAGCGAACGATCGGCCCAACATGGAAGACGAATTCGGAGACCTGGTATTTTCTCTTATCAACTATGCACGATTTTTGCAGATAGACGCGGAATCGGCGTTGGAAAAGACCAACCGAAAATTCACTGCACGCTTCAACAAAATGGAAGAGACTGCATTATCTGAAGGGAAAAGCCTGGACGAATTGACGCTCGACAGAATGAATCAAATTTGGGACGCCATTAAAAAACTAAAAATTCAGGATTGAAATCTTTTCTGAAAAGCATCGTTCAAAAGAACGCTTACCTCGCGATTGGAGTAGTCATACTTTTCTTGACAGCCTGGGGAGTAAATATCTACCTTGGTTCCAGCGCATCAGTAAAGTATTTTAGCCATTCAATCGAAAGTTTCCTGCAAAAACGAGAAAAGGACCTGACCAGTTTCCTTCAGGACACGTCCTTGATTTTTAAGCTATCCTCGCAGGACTACGGGCAGAAAGAATTGGATAAGATGGTTGAGAAAAAATATGCCGTATTCATATACGAAAAGGAAGGAAAGTACAAACTCAAGTTCTGGAATGATCAACACACTTCTGTCCCACCCGATTCTTTACTCCGGGATCCAAAAAATTATTACTTCTGCAATCTTGACAATGGCCAATACGAAGTCATAAGCAGAATATATGACCGGGGCAAGAACGACAGGGTGATGGTAATTGGCCTAATCCCGATTCATTGGCAATACTTTATTGCCAACAGTAACCTTCAGCCTGACTTTGTCAATATCCCTGATGCGGAGTCCAAGGCGAGAATTGTGACCCTCCCGACGCAATTCCCGGTGAAAAGCATCTCTGGTTCACCTTTGTTTTACCTTGAAAAAAAAGGGAGCTATAATATTATCCATGACAATTGGATATCCCAAATACTGATTGCGGTCGGATATTTTCTGCTGTTGCTTATCCTGCATAATGTGGCAAACTCGATGTCTGCCCAATTTGGAGCCGCTCGCGGAATTATTTTCCTTGTTGGAGTCGTATTGCTTCTGCGGATAATAATTTACGTCAACCCTTCATTGCTAAATTTGAGACAGTACGAATTATTTGACCCGCGGATCTACGGATCAAATTTCGTCCTCCGCTCCTTGGGAGACTTATTAATAAATTCTTTGCTGTTGTGCTGGGTTGTATTTTTTATAAAAAGAACGATTGGCGGATACGCCTTCCCTTCGCTAAACAATAAACTCCTAAATTGGGTCATAGCCGCGCTTTTCCTCTTTGGACTGGTGATCGCTACTTTTGTTTTTGCTAATGTGGTACAAAGCCTGGTAGCCGATTCTCGCATAGCTTTTAGTGTTACTAATTTTTTCAGCCTGACAGGATATAGCTTCATCGGGTTCATCGTTTTGGCTGCGCTCGCCCTTAGCTACTTTTTTCTTTCGCAGGTTATTTTGCAGCTTATCGCCAACTACACCTGGAAAAATGCGCTAGTCGCAAACATTATCGTTGCAGTAATTGGCTTGCTCCTTCTTACATTCAATCGGAATCCCGACATCATTCAGCTCGACGTTTTTGTATTGGTGTGGCTGCTTATTTATATATGGATTCTGCGTCGTCAATTATTTTCTGGGTTGAATATCCGCTTAAATGTTTCCGAAGTTCTCTTCTGGCTTTTTGTTTTTTCCGTGTCTATTTCCGCGGTTATTATTTTCGAAAATCACAAAATCGAACTGGAGCAGAGAAAGGGATTGGCTGAGCGTCTATCGGAAGAGGCTGATCCGTCGAAGGAAAAAATGCTGAGTATTGCTCTCAAATATATCGACACGACCTTCCTTACTCAAAATTTCAGGAGATTCGAAGTTCCGAGTTCCAACACCTATCTTAAAGACAGCATTATTAATAATAATTATATAGCCTATCGGCGTAATTACGATACCAGGATTTATACCTACGACAGCACGGAGAAGCCATTATTTAATGATGACCCTGTTTCATACGACACATTAAATACCATTTTCAATATTCAGGGGAAAGATCTTAATGTCCAGGGGACTGATACGAATATTACGGGTCTGAGGTACTACGCGAAAGCCTTTGACAAACTCATGTACCTCTACAAAAAAACGGTAAAGGACCATCGAAAAAAGATGATCGGTTATTTCTTTATCATCTCGGAACCCAAGAATTATAAGGATGATGCTCTGCTCGTCCCCGAGCTTTTTCAACAGCAAAAGGAATTTCTTCCCGAATACGCGCAGGCATATTCTTATGCAGTTTATGATGATTTTAAATTGACATCCTATTACAATAATTATCAGTTCCCCACCCAACTTTCCGAGGATGACATTCCCAAGACAGATTATGTCCAGAAAAGATATGGGCCTTATGATGAACTTTGGCACCTGATTTCCGACACTAAAATTGTGATCATTGTAAAAAAAGACAACTCAATCCTGGAAGCAACAACCCTTTTCGCCTGGCTATTCAGCGCGTTCCTGTTTTTGCTTTCGATCTTCCGTGTTGCTTCCATTCTAATTCGGACAAGATTACAATGGGGCAGGATAAAATCTTATATTCAGCTTAACATTCGCTCGCAAATCCACACGACCATCGTGTTTGTAAGCCTATTCTCCTTTGTCGTCATTGGCGTCGTTACCATTTTATTTTTTATTAATCGTTACAACCGAAGTAACCAGGAACAACTTAGCAGGTCAAAACAGATCATGATGGGTGAAATTCAAAACCGGCTTGGAGAAATGGTTACATACAACGATTCAACCCAGTCTTACAGTTATGGCAAAAAGGATAACCTTACAAAACTTATTGAAAATGTTTCCACCATCCACAGCATCGACGTGAATCTCTATGATATAGATGGCAACCTGATCGTTTCATCCAATCCATTCGTCTACAACAAGGCGATACTAAACGAACGAATGAATCCCACTGCTTATTATAACATCCATAATCTAAGTTCTATCGAGTTTTTCAATAAGGAAGAAATTGGAAAAGTTTCTTATTTGAGCATCTATGGCCCTCTTCGTGACGAAAATGGAGAGG
The DNA here is from genome assembly GCA_021324175.1 of Chitinophagia bacterium. Lineage (GTDB taxonomy): Bacteria > Bacteroidota > Bacteroidia > Chitinophagales > Chitinophagaceae > Puia. The sequence goes on along the minus strand of JAJPJP010000097.1, from coordinate 1,322 downwards.
CATATGCCTACCTAAACATACCTTCTTTCAGAACCGAAGACGAGCTAAAGGATGAAATCTCCAAATTTTTAGTTACAATAATCAATTTGAATGCATTCATTTTTTTAGTAGCTGGTACCATTGCACTTTTTCTCACCAATAAAATCACTTCCTCCCTCACGCTGATTTCTGAAAAAATGAGAGAGGTTAACCTCGGGAAAGCAAATGAAGAAATCGAATGGAAAAGAAAAGACGAAATCGGAGAACTCGTGAAAGAATACAACAAGATGGTGCGCAAATTAGAGGAAAGCGCTGCAATGATGGCGAAAAGCGAGCGCGAGGGCGCATGGAGGGAAATGGCGCGCCAGGTCGCTCATGAAATCAAGAACCCGCTTACACCTATGAAGTTAAGCATACAATACCTTCAAAAGGCGATTGACAATAACTCCGGCAACATTAAAGAACTCACCGCTGGTGTTGCGAATACACTTGTCGAACAGATAGACCATCTTTCGCGAATTGCAGCTGACTTTTCTCAATTTGCCAACATCGGCAATCCCAGAACTGAGACCTTTGACTTGCACGACATGCTACATCCGTTGACTGCATTATATGAAACCACGGAAAACATCTTATTTAAATGGGTTCCTGTTCACGATAAGGTGATGATCCATGCTGACAAGACCCAACTTAACCGGCTTTTTACAAATCTGTTGCAAAACGCCCTGGAAGCTTGCCACAAAGAAAAGCGGATAATTAGCATCAGTGAAGAACTTAACGGCAATTCGGTGATAATTAAAGTGGCGGATAATGGCGAAGGGATTCCTGTCGCGACCCAGCCAAAAATATTCATTCCCAATTTTACCACCAAGTCATCCGGAACTGGTCTTGGCCTTGCAATGAGCAAGACAATTGTGGAGCAGGCCAAGGGAAAAATCTGGTTTACGACGGAGGTCGGCGAAGGAACCACTTTTTATGTTGAACTTCCGATGGAGCAGGAGGCCGCATAATTATTTCCTGAGCTGAGCGAGGTAGAGTTCAAACTGTTTCAGGTCAAAACTGCTTAAGTTCTCTTGACTGGTGAGACCTGCCTTCTGAGCAACCAGGACTCCGTACTTCACATCCTCAAATCCACTCAGTGAGTGCGCGTCCGGGTCAATTGAAATTAGCACGCCTTTTTCGATCGCATAGCTTATCCATCGCCAATCAATGTCCAGCCTCCTGGGATGAGCGTTAAGCTCAATGGCAACCTTGTTTGTTGCGCAAGCTTCAATGATTTTTTTATGATCCACCGGATATCCTGGCCGGCTTAATAACAGCCTGCCTGTCATATGACCAAGAAT
>JAJPJP010000073.1 GCA_021324175.1 Chitinophagia bacterium | reverse complement strand
GTGAAAACCGTGGAAGACAACCCGGTGCCTTATATGATGCTGGTTAGCGGGTCAACCATACCGGCCCTCATGCACGAAGACTACGAAATAATCCATATCTCTTCGATATTTGAACTGGAATCCCTTAGCCCGGATGCGCTCGGTGAGTTGAACCTGGAACGGAGGGGAAATATCGTTCGCATCCAACTCCCGGAAGCCGTCGCTTTTCCTCACTTCGCCTTCGCTTATTTTGACAAATCGAAAAAGAGCCTCTTTATCACTGCGATGACCGAGCACGGATACCTGGGGTTGTCGGAGCAATTGATCAGGCGCGGGCTAATTCCCGAACATGAGCCGGACGTCCGTGTACATATGACCCTCGTGGCCACCTTGAACGATATTCTGGGAAAAGACGTCCAGCTCGATCCTTATGAGCACTTGTTCGTCTCAAAACCAAGCCCGGCCAGTAAAACAGCTATGAAAAAAATGAACCATTTTCTTCAACTCGTCCTGCCCTATATCAATAGTGGGCAGCAACCCGATGTCGATGCGTTGGCCCGCGAGGCCGGAGTGGATCCCATGGAGGCAAGAGAAATGCTGGAAAGCGCAATGGAAAGGTTTGATTATCTAAAGACCAAGGATTTTAAAATCAAAAAATGAGGCGGGTAAGTCAGGCAAATATGATAAAACGGTCAATTCCCGATCCCTCCTTATGATCTCAACGGAAGAAAATTCGAGGGAACTAATAAATCAATACTTATAATAAAATCAAAAAAAATCTTATAGCTGAAATTGTCGTAAGCCGTCTTGCAATAGACGACTGAAGAATAAAATCGTAATCATGAAATCGTATAAGGACCTGGCAAAAGAATATTCTCCAAAAGAGATCGCCGAATCGTTTTTCTTCCCCGGTGAATCAAACAAAAAACAAAGAGAGGAATCTCTTGAAACCTTTCGAAAGTTTCGCCGGGAAGCGGAATCCAAAAGATCGCCCAAAGACAAATTGGTCAGCAGGCTATTGCAGTTGCGTTTTTTAATGGAGGATTATGCAAAGCGGATTCCTATAATACCACTTATAATTTTGCCTATTTTCTACAAGAATATATTACCAGGCTGGAAAAAAAGAATAAAGAGTTTGATACTCACAGTTCACGAGCCATGTAAGATTTTTGACTGTTTATTACTTACATACTACGATAAATGACGGTAGTTATTAACGTGGTTCTTTATCGAAATTCGGATCAATCATTTAGAAAAATCGTGGGCTTTGTAATCAAGTGAAAGATTTGTCGAAAAATGTTTATTAATAAACAATAATAAATAATTGATCCTCTTTGAGTGATTCAATTGCAATGCATTGATGGGGTCGGAAAGGTTAACCAATCCGGTGAAATCAACTGTATAAGTAGTTCTCCCAAACATGAACTGAATGATCAGCATTCCAAAATCTATATATGCGAAGTGGTTAAATAACGGTCTTTTATAAAGTTCTGGTAAATCGAGACGCCTTATATCTTTTTCAAAGGCAAGCCACCCTTTATTTGGACAAAATTTCTCGTTTTTAATACATGTTACTGAAAGACTTTTATCACTATCAATACCCCACTCCAAAATATGAAGCTTGGCAAATGGTATGTCACCATTTTTTCCAAATTCAAACATTTTAACACGCCATCTCAGGGGAGTATCCGGGTAACCACTTTGTAAAAGCCAAATTCTGACGATGCTATCTTTTTCCCCTCCGATCGAGCTAAGTTTGAAGCAGCGCAAACCGTTATCGATCAATGTAAAATTGTTCCCATTCAAATACAGCTTTTTCTGACTGCTATCCAGGACAATGCAGTCACTATTTTGAGCTTTGATTTCAACTAACAATAACAGTTGAAACAAGAACTGAAAGGCTGTTTTTAAAATTTTACCCATAAAATCATTGCTTGTAGCAGGGAGCTTTCCCGGTATACTGTGGATTCTGATATAACTTAAATGCTAGCGGTACTTCTGAGCCTGCACGTGAATCTGGAAACCCATCAGGCCTATTTGGCATATCAAGAGGATAACTGCCCCAAAGAGTGCCTTCACATCCAAGTACATACATATATTTTCCCGGCAAACTACTATTTATTGTCCGATCTGCGCTGCTAAAGGTGCGATTATCATCTCCAGTACCCCGCGCTCTATCCTTTGAGCCAAGCCAATGAAAATGAATGCCTCCTGATATTGTCTGACCTGGGGGCAACGACGGGAAAAAATGACTGGCGGGAGCCGGTGAACTAATTGCTGGGTCTGAACTATAACCCTCGGGGATTCCGGCCTCTTAAAATAATTCGTTGCTTTCTAAATGGATGCAACGTGCTTCAAAATCTTGGCGAACATCCGGTGAACTTCCTTCAATTTTGGTCGTTCCACCTCAAATTATGAACTTTTCATTTCTTTCCAAAATGAGTCCCAAGTTGCGACTGACTTTCTGATTATCAGGGACGGTTGTAAAAGTTTGCTGGACTATTAATGCTTGCTGAAGGACTAAAAATTTTCGTATTTTTTTTTCGCTTAACTAAAACCACTATTGCTAGCGATATGACAAAAACGATTGGTAAAACTATTCCAAAAATAATGTTCATGGTTTCTAGACCCTTACTCTCACCTTCATATTCAGAAGTGCCTCTTATATGCCGTAAAAAAAGTACGATATGATTCAAGACAGACTTTTGCGTTAAGAAAAGTAAAGTCATAATAGCAATAGTCAAACCCAGACTGTAGCAAAAATTGACTAAAATTTTTTTAACCATAGTGAGATTATTTTATCTCCCAAAAAATAACTCTTTTTGATTTTGTCAAATCTGACAAACCCAAGTGATTTTCAGAAAAAGTTGGGAAAGTCTGCCTAAACGAAGTACTTATTCTACTACGAAAGCCCTCCCAAGAGACTGCCCAAAGGTAAGGTCCCATTTTATGAGTCGACGGTTAATAACCAGACAAAAATTCCTTTCCCGCTTCTCCGATCAAACTCCCATCTTCTGCCGCAAATGCATGCCTTTGCAGAAAATCTGAATTAACCACTCTCAGGGAACTCCTCATCTTAAGGTATAGAGGGAGATAAATTCTCTTTTCGAATCCATCCATAAATATCTTTTTTCCCCTGATATTCAATGTAGACCCACCCCTCCTTTTCCTTTAATATCGACACAAAATCATCCTTAATAAGATACATTCGAGTAGCGGAAGAATCAGTTGGCTCCTTATAAATCCTGACTTTGTTTTGCTTGATAGCTCTGCAGAATTTATAAGGGCGGAAAGTCGAAAATAGGAATGGATAACCGTCTGAACTGTGGAAATCAAAAATATTTTGACAAAAAAGGATTACTTCATCGGAAATAAGGATTGCGTTTGAGCCATCTAACCGAATAACTCCGGTAGATTCGGTATCAGCGTTGTTGGGGATATAGAAAGCTATCTTACAATTAGAAAAATTTGCACAAATTCCGCTAAACAATAGGTCACAACTTTGGTAAATAGTTTTGCCGTCAGGCCCATAACTTTCTGCTGAAATAAAACCCGATAGCTCTTTCGAAGCACTGTCGTAAGCTACATGAACAACCTTTTCATAAATGCCTGTCCGGGATAATCCACTTGTGCCTTGAGCAAGTGGACGATCTGAATAAAGCATAATTAGAAGGACAAAATATTTACTCACTATTTTCATATGCCTTTGTCGAGTTAATGTTTAAAAATACGGGATGTAAAATATTGAGAAAATCTGCGACACTTCATATTTCACTTATTGTTTATAAGCGTTCGCCAATTTTGTATCATATTCATTATCCTTATAGTTTTTTCCATTGTAAATTCTTGCGAATGTAACAAAATCGTGTTTCCTCAAAGCCTTGAGAG
>JAJPJP010000300.1 GCA_021324175.1 Chitinophagia bacterium | reverse complement strand
AGCAATCGAATCAGCCTGCACTTGAAACGGCCGGATCATTCGGGCTTCGCCAAATACCTTTGAAAGCAATGCATATGTTTGCCCTATACAGTAGTCATCGGCCATTCTTTTTCTCCTGCCCGTCTCCCACGAAAGCGACTCGCCGATTTTGGCCATCGCGTCGATATATTTGTCGGAAGGTGCAATTTCACTCAGAGCCATAATTCCCGTGTAAGCAGCGGCATTTACCCAATCGGATTTTTCATCGGCAGATTCAGTTTTTCCTGCCCAACTTAGTAGCTGCCAGTCGGCGACCTTACACATTAATCTCAATGTCGAATCCGGAGAAGGTAACTGTGCATAGCCGGTGCTTGCGAGTATCCCCGTCACCAAAAGCCATATGCCATTTCCGCCAATTCTTTTTGTATTCATCGTAGTTCTGAAAATTTGACCACATCCATGTCACCATAGTCCAGGTTCTCTCCCGCCATCCCCCAGATAAATTCGTATGAGGATGTTCCGGCTCCGCTGTGAATTGACCAATAGGGAACGATTACCGCTTGTTCATTTTTTACCCAAATATGCCTCGTTTCCTGAGCTTCTCCCATTAAATGGCAAATCCTGCGTTCGGCCGCTAAATTGAAATAAAAATAAACTTCCATCCTCCGGTCATGAGTATGGGGCGGCATGGTATTCCAGATTGATCCTTCATGAAGCGTGGTAAGTCCCATTTGGAGCTGACAAAGATGCAACAGTTCCCGAACGATGTATTTCCTGATCGTACGACGATTCGCCGAGACCAAATCGCCTGCCTCGACCCGAAGCGCCTCTCCGGCGCTTATTTTTTTAGCTGGATAATGGGCATGCGCCGGCGCAGAGTTCACATAGAATTTCGCCGGATTTGCCGGATTGGGCGATTGGAATTTGACTTCTCTGGCCCCGGCTCCGATATACAGCGCGTCATGACTTTCGAGCAAATATTCTAATCCATCGACCATAACTTGCCCCTTGCCGCCAATATTGACAATTCCGATCTCCCGGCGTTCCAAAAAAAAGGCAGACTTGAGATGAGGCGGATTCGGGAGGGGCAGCTGTCGTTGAACTGGCATGATACCTCCCGCAATGAAGCGATCATAGTAGCTGAGCGTCAAACAAATTCTGTCTTCCTCAAGCAGATTCTCGATTAGAAAATGCCGCCTCAGAGTCGAGGAATCGATCTTGTTTACTTCTGCCGGTCCTATGACATGCCTGGTTTCAAATTGATATTCCATGGGTTTCTGCAAATTTTCACCAGATTGAAAAATAGGCAATTTTTAATGACCGCCCGCCGATGAGTGGGGTTTGACACGATTTTTTTTCCAGGCTGCAAACATTTGCGAATTGCTTAAATTACACGGACAAAACTTGATGTATGAAGCACGACCAAGGACGACGTTCGTTTCTGAAAAAAATAGGATTGGGCGGTACAGCCGCGGCCCTATTGCCGCCGGGAGCTTCTGGCACAAATTCCAACTTTCGACAAAAGCAAACAGCAATCAGCAAAAACTCGTTTGTCAAATCTGGTACGCACGCCTACAACGAGAATTACACCGGAGAACACCTTAACCGGTTAGCCTTCCCAATAGGAGGAATTGGTACCGGCATGATATGCCTGGAGGGAACCGGAACGCTGTCGCATGTGTCAATCAAAAACTTACCAGATATTTACAATGAACCGGGAATATTTGCTGCAATTTCAGTGAAAGGTATCGTCAATGGCGCGAAGGTCTTGGAAGGACCTGTTCCTGAATGGAAAAAGTTCGGAAGACCCTATTCGGGCCTGGGATCTGAAGGTGCCACCATCGGGCTCCCGCGTTTTAGCGAGGCTTCTTTTCTCGCAAGGTTTCCTTTCGGCTATGTCGAACTTGCCGATAATGACATACCCTTAAAAGTGAAAATTACCGGATGGAGCCCATTCGTGCCAACCGAAGAAGATAGCTCGAGTCTCCCCGTCGGCGCACTAGAATACGAGTTCAAAAATCCGGGAAGTTCATCGCTTGAGGCTGTTTTTTCTTTCAATACAAAAAATTTCGTCCGCGTTGACAATGGCAGGGACTATATCTCGGCGACGAAACATGGGTTTATTTTGACAGAGGAGGGAACTGCCTCCAAGGCACTGCGTACTGACCTGGCATTTTTTACTGATGATGCGGCTACTGCGGTAAATCACTGCTGGTTCCGGGGAGGCTGGTGGGATCCGCTGACAATGACTTGGAATACGATCAAGAATACCGAGGTAAAAAGTGTCGCACCGGTTGAAAAGGACGCCCCGGGGGCATCGCTCTATGTGCCATTTTCGATATCGCCAGGTCAGGTCAAGACCATAAAGCTGATGTTTTGTTGGTATTCACCGGATACCGACCAGACTTATGGAGAAATTGGAAAACCTAAATTGAACTGCGATCCGGAGAAAGGCTGCTGCAATTCTCCCGGAGATATTGAACTGGACAAGTATGATAAAGGCTTTGCCGGCAAATACTATAAACCCTGGTACAGTAGCCGCTTTGCGAAAATCAGCGACCTTGTTGAGTTTTGGACAGCACAATACGAATCGTTGAAAATTAAGTCGTCGCTTTTCAAAGACTCCTTTTATGCAAGTACGCTCCCTCCGGAAATAATCGAGGCGGTTGCAAGCAATCTGACTATTCTCAAATCACCCACGGTCATGCGACAGTATGATGGTCGTGCATGGAACTGGGAAGGAAGCGGAGATACCTGGGGTTCTTGCCACGGTTCATGTACGCATGTTTGGAATTATGCCCAGGCAACGGCCCACCTGTTTCCAGCCATGGAGAGAAGCCTCAGAGCGACGGAATTTTGCGAAAGTCAAAGTGAAGAGGGGCATCAGAATTTTAGGTCAGTCTTGCCGATTCAGCCGGCGACCCACAATTTTCATTCGGCCGCTGATGGCCAACTCGGGGGCATCATGAAGGTATACCGGGATTGGCGCATTTCTGGCGACAATGGCTGGCTTAAAAGAATTTTTCCAATGGTCAGAACCAGCATGGAGTATTGCATACGAACATGGGATCCGCGTGGGAAAGGCGTGATTGAAGAGCCTCATCATAACACATACGACATTGAATTTTGGGGAGCGGATGGCATGCATACCAGCTTTTATCTCGGCGCCCTGCAGGCGATCAGCACTATGGGTGAGTTTCTGGGCAAAGACGTATCTCGTTATAAAGAGCTTGCTGAAAAAGGGAGAAATACGATTGAATCGGAATTGTTCAACGGAGAATATTTTATACAAGAAATCAAATATGAAGGATTGAATGCAAAAGACCCGGCCAAGGAACTTTCATTCGGCGGCGAATACTCTGCCGAAGCCCGGGATTTGCTATCGAAAGAAGGGCCAAAATATCAATATGGAAAGGGTTGCCTGTCAGATGGTGTGCTGGGGGCGTGGATTGCGCGTATGTGTGGTCTACATGACCCGATGGAGAAAGAAAAGATCGCAAGCCACCTGCTGGCCGTTTACAAATACAACCTCAAAGCTGACTTGAGCGAACATGCCAATCCCCAACGGCCCTCTTACGCGCTGGGTCATGAGGGCGGATTATTGCTGTGCAGCTGGCCTAAGGGAGGGAAGCTTTCACTGCCTTTTGTTTACAGTGACGAAGTGTGGACGGGGATCGAGCACCAGGTAGCATCACATCTCATGATGATGGGGCATGTACAGGAAGGGCTTGAAATTCTCCGCGCATCAAGAGATCGGTACGATGGCGTTGTACGGAATCCATTCAATGAATATGAATGTGGCCATTGGTACGCACGGGCGCTGTCCAGCTACGGTTATCTGCACGCGCTTACGGGAATCCGCTATGATGCCGTGGACAAAAAATTATTTGTTGACTCGAAGATCGGCGACTTCACCTGTTTTATTTCGACTGAAACAGGTTTTGGGACCGTAACACAACGATCGGGAAAGGTGAGCCTGAATGTCGCATATGGAAATATTGAAGTCGAAAAGACGATCATAGCCGGATGAGCCGGACGGCACGTTGACCGATAATTGTCCATTGCCATTCGAGTTGAAGGCTAATTTTGATTGGAGCGACTTCCATTGCAGCACCTAGTGTCTTTCGCCAGTTCATAATTTCATTGGGAATTTTTGCGCACAGCAGCCGTCTTGTTGTTCGAAATTACTCAGCTGCTTGGGAAAAAAGAACAAGAAAGTGACTGAATTTATTCCAAAATGTGCGCACATTATCAAGTCCAAACTTTTATTATTACCTTACGATCGACTTTAAAACTAAACTTTTATTTATGAGTTTTTTTGAAAAGCTATCCAACGGATGGCGAATCTCACTTTACAGCTTTTCAGTTTTGAGAGAAAACAAAAGCCTGATCATTTTTCCCATCCTTTCGGCCGTTTCGATGATCCTTATTTTTGGATCAGTAATCACTGCGGTGCTTGCCTCCAACGGCTGGACCGCGGCCAATTTTGACGTAAATAACAGGACGCTTGATTACATACTCGTTTTTCTCTTCTACCTGGTTAACTATTTCATCGTCGTCTTTTTTAATATGGCGCTAATACATTGCACGCGCCTGTATTTTCACGGCCAAAGACCTAAAGTTGCCGATGGTATACGGTTCAGCCTTAGTCGGGTGCGGTCAATTTTTGCATGGGCTGTTCTCGCGGCAATTGTAGGTACGATTCTGCGAATTATTCAGGAGAATGTAGGTTCTTTGGGAAAAATCATCACAGGGCTGATTGGAGTAGTTTGGAATATTGCGGCCTTCTTTGTAGTGCCTGTAATAGCTTATGAGAATTTGGGGCCGGTAGACGCAATAAAACGTTCGGCCAGCATGATGAAACAAAAATGGGGAGAAAGCCTCGGTGCAACATTCAGCTTCGGTCTAATTCATTTCATTGCTGTTTTGGTGGTGGCAGGCAGTCTCTTTGTCATGGGGTCTTTTATCAATGTGGTATTGGGAATCGCTCTTGCTGTTCTGGGCGTGCTCGTGCTGGCGGCAATCTTCAGCGCTGCGCAGACTATTTTCGTCAGCTCGGTATATCATGAGGTCACGGGTGACCCTGTCGCAAAATTCAACGAAGCTTTTGCTGACAGTCTTTTCGTTTCAAAAAAATCTTAGGTCTCATCTTTATCCACAAACCGAGCGGGAGGGTTTTCCTGAATCTCCACTTAAATACCTTATCCCGCAGAAGTTATTTATAAGAATAAAGCATATATGATTTGAATTTTCTGCTATTAAATTAGATCAGCAACAATTCGGCCACCTTGGCAAGAATTTTGTGCCTTTGTGACGAAACTTTGCTTATCAGGAAATATATTAGCTCAATCGTTCAGAACCCTTAGGCCAGATTTCACCTCCACAAAAGATTGTTTGATTTTGAGCACAGGAACTTGTGAATTTTTTCCAAGTCCCATGAAAAATATTTATTGAGTGTTGAGCCCGATCACCAAAACCACTATTACTGCGCAAATATTTTGCAGGCCAGTCCTGGCAACCTTGTTTATTCTATTCATCAATCTTACGGCCATCGCGCAGCTGCCGCTTGGCGAAAATCCCGGCTACTATGGTGCTCAATATACGGACCAGCAACTCTACGATTTAATGTATGCGGCCGGTGCGAGGTCAACGAGGTCTTCAGTTCCAGTCCAATATGATCTAACCTATGGTATGGCAACATTCCAGGCCAGGCTTCAATATCCATATGCCACAAAAGGGATGCGGAATAACACTTTTTTTCTTTTTGCTTCGGCGGGTCCCACATATCGAACAGAATCTGCCAAGAAAACTGCAGGGGGGCATCAGTCCTGGCTGCCCGCAGGAATTTATAATCCCGCGTTTAATGCGGACGGATCAATCGATACCACGAATGCCTGGGCCAAATATGTCTATGACGTAGTGCAATCTGTTGGGCCATATTTTAATTATTGGGAGGTCTGGAACGAACCCGATCTTACCAATTCCAGCGATTCCTACAATGACTCGACCGTAAGCAAAACGTCTTGGCAGATCACCGAACCCACCCCTGATGAGTTAACGAATATGTATGATTCGCTGGAAAGCTATGTCCAACTCTGCAAAATCGCAAACCAGGTTGTAAAAAAATACTATCCAAACGCCAAAATATGTACGGGGGGTATTGGTTATCCATGGTTCTACCAATGGTTTCTTAGAAAGGGCGGCGGCCAGTGGGTGGATGAATTAAGCTTTCATGAATACCCTTATTACGCCTGGTGTTACTGTGCCTGGACCGGAACCTCCTGCGGCCCGGCAGGTTTTCATCGCAACTCAGATTATGCCGCCAATCAAAACCTGGCCGAATTGCAAAGTTTCCGGCAAATTGAAACGAACGAAAAGAGTCTGCATTTTCCGGCAATGATGACTGAGACAAATATCCCGAGATGGAGTTATGTCCCTTCGGGAGATATGGAAGTCTTTCCGCAAAATCGGCCCTGGGGTTCAGATAGAACTCAAAGAAATTTTACCATTAAGGCCTTCACGAAAATGTTACTCGCAGGGTTGACCAGCTTTTATTTTTACCAAACCGGAGAAACCGGTGATAGTGGCCTTAACAATGGATTGGCGGGCAGTGAAATCGACGCGATGGGAATGTATAAAAACCTGGCAAAAGCAACCCCGGGAAAAGAAGTGATGACCAGCCAGGGCAAGGCGATTCAGACCATGCAAAGGGTGATGGGAAATTATGCTGTCGATGGCACCCAGCCTGCGCTGCCCTCGGGGGTAGACGGCGTACGTTTCGATAGTTCAGGCAATAAGCTCTATGTAATTTGGGCCGTCGCTACCCTTGACACGGTTGAGACAGCTTCAGGATCTTTCTCTCTACCTCCCGGCACCTACAGGCAATATTTGTATGACGGCAGCTCTCCCGGAACTTTGAGCGGCACCATCAACCTGGTCGGCGATCCCTACATTCTTGTGCAACTCCCGAGCATCCAAACGTCGGTCACTTGCAATGTTGGTTCGAACCAAACCATTACCCTGCCGACCAATACGGCGTCGCTGACCGCATCGGGATCGATCGCTACAAATTCGACCATTAGCTCCTACGCCTGGACGCAGATATCGGGTCCCGGGACGGCCACGCTGGCCGGCGCAAATTCGGTGAATGCAACTGCCAGCAATCTTATCGCTGGCGTTTATGCATTCCAGGTATTAATTAAAGACGCTGCTGGAGATTCATGCAAAAGTACCACACAGGTGACAGTTAACCCGGCACTGCAACCACCAGAAGATAATGCGGGATCAAATTTAACCATTACGCTCCCGGTCAGCTCGGTCCAGCTCAGCGGAACTGCGAGCAACGGGAGCGGCACGATCACAAGCTATGTATGGGCCCAGACTTCGGGACCGGGAGGGGTGCAACTTACTGGTGCCAATACGCTGACCCCCACAGCAGCTGGCCTGGTTGCCGGAACTTACGTTTTCCAATTGACCGTGACAGACGTCAACAATTTATCAGCATCATCTTCGGTGACGATCACGGTCAATCCTCCAAATCAGCCTCCTTCGGTCAATGCAGGCTTCAATCAAAACATCGTACTTCCCAATTCCTCTGCTTCACTTAGCGGATCGGCCACTGACGCAACGGGTACTATAACGGCTTATTCCTGGACCGAGGTGTCTGGGCCTAACCAGGTGAGCTTTTCTAATTCCGGCACAAGCAATACCAACGTCATGGGACTAGTCCTTGGCGCTTACCAACTGAAGCTCACGGTTACGGATAACAATAATCTTTCCGGATGGGACACGGTGGATATCGTGGTGACTGCTCCTGCGCCGGTAGTGAGTGCGGGAACCAACCAAACTATCATGCTTCCAGCCACGAGTGCGAGTTTGCAAGGGACCGCTACAGATGCAGGAGGCAATATCACAACTTATACATGGAGTGAAATCTCTGGGCCCAGCCAAGTCACATTTACTGGCGCAGTAACTACACAGGCTATGGCTAACGGATTAGTTATAGGCACCTACATTTTTGAATTCTCAGTCAGTGATAACAACAACCAGTCAGATTCGTCCACGATGACCGTGACAGTTATAGCGCCTTCGCCAGTCGTGAGTGCGGGAACTGGCCAGACAATCACCCTCCCCAGCAATTCTGTGACATTGTCTGGCTCAGCCACAGATGCTGCAGGTAATATTAACAGCTATACCTGGTCCGAATACAGCGGACCATCCGGTGCCACCATTGCTGATCCCAACACAACGACAACCTCAGTTAATTTTTCAAATGCAGGCACTTATGTATTTCAGCTGGAAGCGTCTGATAACAACGACATGTCCGGCTATGATACAGTAACCGTCACGGTAAAGCCACCAAATCAACCGCCGGTCGTCAACGCAGGCCCAGACCAGATCGTCGATATGCCGGCGACTTCTGCAACATTATCAGGGAGTGCAACCGATGCCACCGGAAATATAGTAGGATACACTTGGTCGCAAAACTCCGGACCAACGACTGCCACTATTGGGAGTCCCAATGCGACAAATACTACTGTTGGAAGTCTCGCTCTTGGAACTTATGTATTTGTGTTGACCGCCATCGACGATAACAATTTGTCTGACTCTGCCGAGGTGAGCATAGCAGTCACAGCCCTTCCGCCTTCCGTCAACGCTGGTCCCAACCAGGGGATTGTCTCTCCCGCAAGCACGGTCACCATGCTTGGCTCCGCAACTGATGCGGGCACAATCGTTTCTTATGCGTGGAGCCAAATTTCGGGGCCCAATAACGCCATCTTCACCGATCCGGCAAATCCTGGTACCACGGTCACAGGGCTGGTACAGGGAGTTTATTTATTTGAACTTACTGCGCTCGATTCTTATGGTTTAACAGACTCAGCGACGACGACGGTAACTGTCAGTGCTGCGCAGGCGCCTCCCACGGTCAATCCGGGTGTTGATCAAACTGTCACCCTGCCAACGAATACTGCCACCCTTTCCGGTACTGCCGCTGCGGGCTCTTCCCCCATCACGGGCTATTCCTGGACAGAACTTTCCGGACCCGGCAATGCCACCTTTACTAACGCGAATAATTTAACCGCGTCAGTCAGCGGGTTGTCGGCTGGAGTCTATACCTTCCAATTGACAGCTACGGACGCAAATAACTTGTCCAGCAGCGGTTCGATGTCGGTCACGGTCAACCAGCTTCCAACAGTAAACGCAGGGCTGAATCAAACCATTACCTTGCCTGCCAGTTCGGTCAGCCTTACCGGAACTGCCTCCGATCAATCGGGTACAATCATCTCGGAAAATTGGACGCAAAATTCCGGTCCGTCCACCGCTGTGCTGTCCTCCCCAAATTCTTATTCGACTACTGCGACCAACCTTGTCGCGGGAACCTATGTGTTCAAGCTTCAGGTTACGGACAACAATAGTAATTCAGCAAATGCAACAGTCACCGTTACAGTCAACATTTCCAATCAGATCCCTGTTGTCAATGCCGGATCCAACCAGACGATCGCCCAGCCGGCGAGCTCTGTTACCTTATCGGGCTCGGCGACTGACGTTACAGGCACGATCAACAGTTGGTTATGGACGCAATTATCCGGTCCAAGCACAGCATCGCTCTTGAATGCAAATCAATCGACAGCCAGTGCAAGTGGGCTCGTCCCCGGGACTTATATATTCCAGTTAGCCGCCACAGACAACAACAAGCTGACTGGAACTGCAAGTGTTACAATCCAAGTCAATTCTTTGCCGCTCGTCAATGCTGGGACAAACCAAAATATTTCACTACCGACCAGCACAGCCACACTTTCCGGATCAGCAACAGACAAAACCGGCACAATTACCACTTATGCGTGGACCCAATTATCGGGCCCCGGCACAGCTACATTGACAAATGCCGCCAAACCATCGGCTACGGTGAGCAAACTGGTTGCAGGGACCTACACATTTCAATTCAAAGCAACTGATAATAACGGACTCTCGGGCTCAGCTTCGGTGACAATTACTGTGGTATATCCCCCTCCAGCGGTGAGCGCAGGCTCAAACCAGACCGTTTACCTTCCCACCAGCACCGCGAACTTGTCTGGCACAGCAACCGATGCAAATTTTACCATTAGCAGTTACGCTTGGACGGAAGTATCGGGGCCCACCACAGCTACCCTCACCAATTCGACCAAGGCTTCTGCTTCCGCCAGTAAGCTTGTTGCCGGAACATATGTGTTCCAATTAAAGGTCACTGACAGCCATGGGCTATTTGCGACAGCAACTGTAACCATCGCGGTAGCATACCCGCCGCCGGTCGTCAGTGCAGGTTCAAATCAAACGATTACCCTGCCGACAAGTTCAGTAACGCTATCGGCCTCCGCGTCTGACGCCACAGGTACCATATCTGCCTATGCATGGACGCAAGTTTCTGGACCCGGCACTGCGACAATCACCAATGCGACCAGGGTCACAGCGTCGGCGAGCAAATTGGTTGCTGGTACTTACGTTTTCCAACTCAAAGCGACTGACAACCATGGGTTGTCGGCGACAGCCTCAGTAACAATTATTGTGAATCAACCGCCGGTAGCCAATGCCGGCGCAAACCAGACGATTACGCTGCCGACCAGCCAAGCGACACTAAATGGGACGAAATCTTCCGATCCTGACGGTTCGATTGCCTCCTACAGCTGGACCCGTATATCAGGCCCTTCCAACGCAACGATAACTGGCGCCAGATCTTCTACCGCTACAATAAGCGGACTTGTTGCAGGCACATACGTTTATAAACTTACGGTCACTGATAACCGCGGCGCTACGGCGAGCGCTACTACACAGATTACCGTCAATTCCGCGAAAATATCAGGTGTTTCCACTGCGACCGTCCTAACCTCGGAAACTCAGGACGTCCCCGCAAACGATAGTGTTAATTCGAATACAAGCAGGCCGGAGATATTAACATTCCCGAACCCTACAAGCGGGGTCATTAATCTCCGTTTGCAAAGCAAGACAAGGGGTTCTGTCCATATCAGTATTATCGACGTGCTAGGCAGGGGCGCGCTCCAAGACGAGATGAATAAAGAAAATGATTACCTGGAAACCAAAATTGATGTATCGAGTTTAAATGCTGGTATTTACTTCCTCCAGGTTCTGATCGGTGAAAATGAGCGGACGAGCGTTAAAATCATAAAGCTGTAAATGCACCGGGATGCCCATGCTTTTGATATTTCCTACGATATCTGGTCTCGCCGACAATCTCGATCGCTACTGGTATTGGATTCTACCTGGATATCCGTTGGATTTAGCCCTAATCCGATTTAATGAAAGCTTGGGTTCGTCTGCCTGGAAGATCAGCGCATATAGATTTTTCATGACCGAGGCCCATTCCTTTTTCTGAGCAGCGGCCTTACTTTTTTGCTCAAAATAGTCTGCATGTTGAATTTTTGCCTTAACCAACATGATTTTTCCCATAATCCAGGCAGACTTCATGTCATTAGCTGCCCACGCAATTCCATTTACTTCCTCGGGATCGTTAACGATATGCGCGTGGCCGGTAATTCTCACATGAAAATTGAGTCCCTTCCTGAAAAATTGAAGAAGGCATGGGAAGTCCTTGTCAAGTTCGTTCACCAAACCGCCATGAACAGGCATGCAGAACCAAATTTGACCACAATCATCAACTGTAAGTGCCCTGATCAGCGACGTGGGGGGCTTAAAAACAGAAGAGGAAAAGTTGTAAAATAAAGCAGTTTGCAGCTCGCTTATTTTTTCCTGCAAAAAAAATAGGGGTAGATAAGTTACCATAAGGCATAGTTTTACTTTATAATAGTCTTCGTTTTACCAAATATGAGCCTTCAAACGAAATACCACAAAACACGACGGGATTTTAAAACCTGAAAATTTCAGTGATGTACGTATAGCTACCGAGATATCAACATTTCATCGCCAGCAAGAGTATTGGCTTTCCATGGGGGTAATCGATCCGGCATTAAATTTACGAGCTTATTTTGAGAAAAAAAATCCACAGTTGACTGCTGTCGGCAAATTGATTGTGGTTCGTTTTAAAATTACCTGGTTCCGGATGAAGCAAGTATCCGAATTGTCAATTTTATCAACTTGTAATTCATGGAACTACAAGGTTGCCTTTTAGCCCGACTACCAAAAAGCGCGAGAATCAATCAAATTCCGGCCATAAGAATGTTAATAATTAATGATCATTCCCAAATGGATAATTTCGCTAACCAATTATCCATTTTACTACATTCATTCAAAAAATGAGTTTATGATTAGGCTTATCAGGATGATTTCAATCTTATTTGCGTTATTCCTAACCTTTTTCACGGCAAAGGCACAGCCATTACACAGCCGTTGGGATGAATTGGTAGCTAGCGACTGGCCGAAAGCATTAACGGAATCCGACAGTACTTGTATATTGCCCATTGGAATCCTTGAAAAGCACGGGCCCCACGCTCCTATCGGTTCGGATCTGATCCAGGTCAGAGAGTGGTCAGCGAGGGCCACAAAAAGGGAATATGCAGTCGTTTTTCCCGACTATTTCTACGGGCAGATCAATGAGGCCAGGCACCAATATGGAACGTTTGCGCTGCCTGAACGGGTCGTTTGGGATTTGCTTGAAGCTACCTGTGATGAAATCGGTAGAAACGGATTCAAAAAAATCCTAATCGTTAACGGCCATGGGGGTAATCCGGAATTGATTAAGTATT
>JAJPJP010000405.1 GCA_021324175.1 Chitinophagia bacterium | reverse complement strand
GAAGGGAACAGACACATTTTTCCAAATCTTCTGCTACCTTCCCCTTGAAGATGTCATCATCTGCGGGGCAATCAGTAACTGGCAGCACATTAAAACCTGCTTTCTGAAGAATAATTGCCATTTCCTCACGGCTTTCCTTAAGATCACCTGACGTCCAGGCGAGATAAATATTCGGCCTCTGCCGGTCAATGATTTCAACCTTGATTGTTGGTGATATTGAGGTCGCGACAACATTGGGAACGATTTGCCGCGCAGTCGGAAAATGCGAAACCGGTTCCGAAAATGGTCCGCGTTCGTGGATCTTAATGGCTGTGACAATTTCTTTAATCGCGTTGGCGACCTTATTTATTTGGTTTCGATAAAGAGGTCTGAATGAAGTATTTGATTTTTCGTCATCGAATGGCCGCAATGGACGATTAACGCCGTCCTCCCTGTAAATAAAATCAATTGATCGCAAGGCACCCGAAAGCTCAGCTTCGAGTAATCGCGTATCCTCAACATCGATGTCGTGAATTTTTACCGGTATTACCCGCGACGCAGAGTTGCCATTTGGAAGCCGGACACCTGGCCCGATTCTATCGGAATTACTCTGAATTTGAAACCCGCCAAATTCACCTTTCCAAATCGAAGAATTTATATCGCAATAAGTTTGTGAAATGATTGGTATAAATATAAGCGGTTTAATACCGACACCGGCGGACCGGTCACTTACCAGGTTGCGTTCACGCTCGGTTTCTGGGGTTCTGTCAGAGTAGATTGAAAGCTTATCCTTCAACGTAGCGCCTAATTCCTGTCCCAGCTTTTCAATAAATTCTGTTACCCACGAGTCGTACTTGTTGTCATTGTAACGAAAACTTACTTGGATGTCACAGTCAAATTCGGGGATAATGGATCCCAGCCTTGGTTTGACGCGTTCAAATTCCTGGGTTCCCGCGGATTGACGGGCTACCCTGTATACAGAAATGGGATCCCTCACATGTTTAAAACTCTCCTGTTTGACGAATTCCGAACTTATGTCGGTCTTGTTAGCGACATTTCGGTGTACCGATTCTGAGATCAGAATCCCACCGGGCGGCGCGGCTGATTGTAGCCTTGACGCAATATTGACAGCATCGCCAAAAATGTCGCCATTCTCAAAAACTACCTCGCCCTGGTGAATCCCGATTCGTAATTCGAATGCGCGCGACTTGGCGCACATTTCCTGAATTTTTATTGCTGCATATACTGCATTACTGACCGCAGGAAAGCTAGCCAGTACGCCGTCGCCAAGTTCCTTTATCCATTGGCCGCCAAACTCTTCTATAACCGGTTTTTGAATTTCCCTGTTCTGCCGAAGTAGTTCAAATGCCTTGCGTTCATCATTTCCCATCAGGGTTGTGTAGCCCACAATATCCGTGAACATGACAGCAGCTAGTTGGCGAGATTGTGACATGGATTGAAAATTATGAATAATTTTTAAATTCTATCGAATATCTGGAAACTAATTGGTCACACACATCCTCAACACCGCCATGTTAATTTGATTGGCCTTTCGCGGCGTAATATTTTTTTTCCAAAAATTCGAAAGTTTCGCCTTCTTTTTTTAAACCTGTAAGAACATAGGTCGTCATCGCTCCTTTTCCCCTAACCTCGATTAATCCGCGGATTTTACATTCAAATTGATTTTTGATCATTTCGTATACTTCGCTGGTTATCTGAATGCTTCTACTTTCGGCGTGTGATTCCATCCGGCTGGCAGTGTTGACCGTATCGCCCCAGAGATCGTAAATAAACTTCTTTACGCCAATTACTCCCGCAGTCACCGGCCCTGAATTGATCCCGATCCGTAGAAATACTGGGTTGCCGTCAGGACATTCGTCAATAAGGAATTTAACTAAGAAAAATTGATGCTAATTGTCAGATTGGATTCTTACTTCTTCAGTTTAGTCCCGGAAAACTTGTCAATGTGGTGTCAAACCAACTGAGCATTGCACTAGATGTTATTCTTGAAAATGATTGCTCCAATTTGCTGGACCAGTGCAGAATTATCCTGATTATTGATATCCATCCATTCGCAATCATGTTGGTTATATATTTGCTGATATACAAGCAATTTTGCAGAGCCTGTAAAATCATCTGACAAAACCCCGAACTCTTTTCGATTTAATTTGCTGTTATAACAAAGAGTGACCTTGAGGTGGTAAATTTTTTTGTCGAACTCAAGTTTTGCGTTAAAAGAAAAATAAGAGAAATAATCCAGCGTCATATGCTAAGTTTACCGTAATTGCCAACTCATCGTTATACTTAATTTTCAAATAGGGTCCTTTTAGCTCCGGTCATTTATATTCCTCTCCCCGTTTGAATGCCTCAAATGCAAGCCTAACTTCATGAAGGATACTTTCAGGTAATCCGTTAACTTTTAATTTGTCTAAGGTGATATTGGATTCAAAAAAATTATCGATAGTGCTATAATGATTGCGTAAAAAATCATGTTCTTCCAGGGGCCACCGCGGTTTGCCGGATTTAAAAAAATCAATAAATTTTTTTTCAACTTGATTGAAATTATTTTTCAATAGAATGAGTCCATCTTTTTTGATCATAATTATTGTGTCTAGTCGGCTAAAGGTAGATCAAATTGAACACCTTACGCGATTTATTATTAGGCCTATCTAAGTGCGCATACCAGCTTTAAGATTTTCCCTGATGCAGAAAATGAAAAGCCATATTGAGCCTAGGCTTCAGAGGAATTGGTAACTTGTTTTTTTAGCCAAACACTTTGGTATCAAATCAGGGGATATGATCGCCGCGAGGAGTAAATACTCCATTACCAAATCCAGTATGAAGTGCAAAACTTTTTATTTTCGTTTTTTTGTAATTTTGGTGTTGGTTAAAAATCAAAATCATGATTTTATATGTAAATGGTGTGAAGCACGACCTATCGGTGGATCCTGATCTTGAGTTATTGACCGTGTTACGAAACAATCTCGGATTGACAGGCACAAAATATGGTTGCGGCGAAGGTGCCTGTGGTGCTTGCACAGTACTAATAAATGGCCATGCGACGCGATCATGTATTACATCGATAGGTTCGGTTGGCGGGAAGGCGATAACCACTATAGAGGGACTTGAAAAAAATGGGAGCCTTCACAAAATACAGATGGCTTTCCTGGCAATAGATGCTTTTCAATGTTCCTTTTGCGCATCGGGAATGATCATGTCGGCGGTGTCACTTCTTGACAGCAATCCCGTCCCTTCTGAAGATGCAATTATAAAAGCTATGAACGGGAACATCTGTCGCTGCGGAACTTATCCTTACATTGTAAAAGCAATTCATTCAGTTTCTAAATCATAAATCTCTCGCTATGAAGAAGCTGAATCATCTGGCACATCCATTTGAACCCAAAATGGAAGAACTACCTTCTAGGCAACAGTACCATTTTTCAATTGACCGTCGACGATTTTTCAAACTGACTGGTGGAGGCTTGATTGTTGTTTTTTCAATGAGTGATCTGATTTCTATTGCCGAAAAGTCATATTCCGTAACATCATCATATCCTCCGAGTGAAATTGCAGCATGGTTGCATATAGATAAGGATGGGGCAGTAACTGTTTACACAGGTAAGGTTGAGGTGGGTCAAAACATTCGTACATCATTGTCACAAATCGTTGCAGAGGAATTGATGGTGCCTGTTTCATCTATCACAATGCTTATGGGTGATACTGATCTCGTGCCATGGGATGCAGGTACTTTTGGAAGTCGCACTACCCCCCAAATGGGTTCTCAACTTCGTAAAGCAGCCGCAACCGCCAGGATTGCGATGATAGAAATGGCGGCAAAAAAGTGGGACATGTCGACCACAGATTTGAAAGCCGAAAATGGCATGATAGTAAATAGTACCAGGACTAGGAAAGTAGGCTATGGAGAACTGACGAGGGGTCAGCAACTGATTATGTCAATTTCTGACAATGTGCCGGTGATCGCAGCAAAAGATTGGAAAATAGCGGGGACATCGGTGCCTAAGGTAAATGAAAGGGCTTTCATCACGGGTAAACATGTTTATGTTTCGGATATGAAGCTCGATGGTATGCTGTATGGGAAAGTATTAAGAGCACCATCTTTTGGGGCAAAACTCATTGATGCAGACGTAACAAAAGCAAGAGGTATTCCCGGTGTAGTTGTCGTAAAGGAAGCGAATTTTGTCGGCGTGGCGGCACCAGATTTGCCAACCGCGCGAAAGGCATTACTTGTCATTGAAGCTAAATGGGAGGGAGGGACCAATCAACCATCCAACAAAAATATTTTTGACTACCTCGTTAAGAGTGCATCGCTTGAGGGCAGTGGTAGAAATTCAGTTTCAACTAGAGGAGATCTAGAAACAGGATTAGCCGAGGCTGATTTCAAACTTTCCAAATCCTATAATATTAATTATATAGCGCACGTGCCGCTGGAGCCCAGGGCAGCAGTGGCAGCGTGGGTCGATGGGAAGCTTACCGTTTGGACAGGAACGCAGCGGCCGTTTGGTGTTCAAGAGGAACTGATTGAAGCTTTTAGAGTAAATAAGGAAAATGTGCGTGTCATAATGCCTGATACCGGCTCCGGCTATGGAGGAAAACACAGCGGAGAAGCCGCCATCGAAGCAGCACGTCTGGCCCGGGGTGCAAGGAAGCCTGTTAAAGTTGTGTGGACGAGAGAAGAAGAGTTTACTTGGGCTTATTTTAGACCCGGCGGTGTTATCGATGTGAATGCAGGTGTTAAGAAAGATGGTACCATTACTACATGGAGATTTAATAACTATAATTCGGGCGACGCAGGCCTCGATACCAATTACAAAGTAACAAATAAGCAAGTCCGGTATCTTCCTTGCCATACTCCGTTAAGACAAGGCTCCTACCGCGGACTTGCGGCAACTGCAAATGTGTTTGCAAGGGAATGCACCATGACTGACCTGGCCCGTTTGATTAATATGGACCAGCTCGCTTTTCGAGTAAAAAATTTGGAAGACGATCGCTTAATTGCCGTTCTGCAAGCGGCGGCAAAAGCATTCGGTTGGAGCGGAACCAAGACTGCCGGTCATGGTTTTGGTATTGCGGGTGGTTTTGAAAAAGGCGGCCATCTTGCCACTTGTGCTGAAGTCACTGTGAATAGCGATAAGGAAGTAAAGGTGGTGCGGGTGACTCAGGCATTTGAATGCGGAGCGATTGTGAATCCGCATCACTTGGAAAACCAGGTAATCGGTTCTATTATACAAGGTCTTGGAGGCGCATTGTTCGAAGCAGTTGAATTTGCCGACGGGAAAATCATTAACTCTGGTCTTTCCTCGTATCGGGTTCCCAGGTTTAGTGACGTTCCCAAGATTGACGTGATATTGATAAACCGCAAAGACCTGCCGTCTTCAGGTGCAGGCGAAGCATCGATAATGGGTATCGCACCGGCCATCCGCAATGCAATATTGGATGCGACAAATATTGCATTGAACACATTGCCCATGCTTCCAAACGGCGTGTTAGCTTAGGCTGTATACAACATCTGTCCCAAAATTTTTAATCTATTTTCCTTTTCCTGACCATAAGGGAGATTATAAAATGCCTAAATACAGATCAGTCGTCCAATCGTGCTAGTTTGCGGGCTTTTTCAGAAATTGATCCCGAGAACAAATAACCTCTCCACTGGAATCGTCCAGGCAAATGATCTTATCCTGCACAAAACGGATATCCAATTCCTCCCCAGACCTGTTGTTTCCCTGGGTGGCCTTCTTGCGATCAGGGTCTGCCCTGACAGGGCGAAGTAGACCAGTTGCTCTTTGCCCATATTCTCATAAGCCGTAACCTGTTGCCGGAAATGCGTCATCTCCTGATTTTCAAACGGGTCGCAAAAAATCACGTCTTCTGGGCGAGCGCCTAACTGAATTGGTTTACCAAGATAATTTTGCAATGCACCCGGGATCGATTCACCCAGGACGATTCGACAGTCGCCAGATTCGTGTTTGAAGAAGTAATGACCGCTTTTTCCCAATGCTGCCTCGTATGAAATTCATGGCAGGGGAGCCCACAAAGCCTGCTACAAACTTGTTCGCAGGGAAATTAACGGGGAATAAGGCTATTCCCCTATCAGCCGCGGATGTAAACCTTATACGTAGAGTTCAGTCCCTTGCCCGTGTGTGAAGCCGTAAAGTAAGGTAGAATTAAAAAAAAAGATGAACCAACCCCTTTTAGTT
>JAJPJP010000033.1 GCA_021324175.1 Chitinophagia bacterium | reverse complement strand
GAATTGTTTTCCTTGGTGACGACGTAGAGAACCTGTCGCGCGTCGTCGATGTCAAGACCCGCAGGCGAAATCTTCACCGGCCATTTTGGGCCCAGCCTGATGGAGTCCGCCACCAAAAGTCGGTTGCCGTCTATCGAATACCGAAGGATCCAATTATCGTTGCCGCCGGATGCATAGAGTGACTTCTCGTCCGCACTGAATTTCAAGCCGAGCCATGATTTGGGAACGTCAATGCTATCCAGCCTTTTCCTGTTTTTTACATCGATCAGCTGGATTGACTGGGTGCTTTGCCCATTATTGGTGACTGCCATCAGCTTACCGCTGGCACTGACCGCAATATTTAGTGGAAGGTCTCCCAGTTGAAGGCTCGACCCGACAGGCGTGAGCGACCAGCCATTGGGTAACAAAACCCGCTGCTGTGCCGCAGGGTCCAGGGAAGGATTTTGGGGCAATGCTTTTGAGCAGACTGCAAGCAGGAGAAGCGATAGTGCATATTTCATGAAATAAAATTAAGGCGATCGGGCGACATGGGACGACCAGGCTCATGTGATCTTTTTGTTACTTGGCCAGTGCGACAGGCTAGGGGAAAAGCAATTCCGCTTCGATGAGGGATTCCGGCCGGCCGACGTCGATAAGCCGGGACCGGCTGTGGTCGAAACCCTTGATGGTCTCCGATTGTGCCAGGTCAAGATAACTGTCAATGATAGAAAATTTTCCATTTTGCCGGAGCAGCGTGAAGATGCGGGGATCGATGATATGAATTCCGCTGAACGCGCGTTCCACCAGGCTGCTTTTTTGGCGGCTGATCTTTACTTCGCCTGTATCCACATTTTTCCAACCGCAGAGTTCGTCCAGATCATCGAAAAGCAGATAGCGGGAAGTTTTTCTCGTGGTCGTTGCAAGGGTCGCGAGTGGACGGTGCTGTTCATGAAAAGCTTTCATCAGGCCAAGATCAAGGTCAGTCAGGATATCAACATTCATTACGACGAAAGGGTCCTTGTCAAAATACCAGCCGGCTTTTTTCAGACCGCCGCCCGTCTCGAGAACTTCGGGAATTTCCCTGCTGAAACTGACTGAGCTGCCCCATCCTTTATTTTCACGAACCGCTTCAACAATCTGGTCCGCGAAATGATGGATATTCACAATCACTTCCCTGATCCCGCATTGCTGGAGGTAGCGCAAATTTCTTTCGAGCAGGGTTTTGCCATTGACCACTGCAAGCGCTTTGGGATGGCTGTCAGTCCAGGGCTTGAACCTGGTGCCGAGGCCCGCCGCAAATATCATGGCATTCATATAATTCGTTTAATGGGGTCTCGCCGGCTTTGCCAGTCACTACAATACGATATTCTGAAGCAGGTCGCTTTTCAAAGGGAAGTCTGTATTGTAGTGGAGTCCCCGGCTTTCATGCCGAAACTGTGCTTCTTTGACAATCAGGTAACCGATCGTGATGAGATTCCTGGTCTCGCAAAGTTGCGGTGATATCACGGTCGTCTCATACAGGGCTTCAATTTCTTCGTGCAGCAAATCGAGTCTTTTCAGTGCACGCTGCAATCTGACATTTGTCCGGACAATGCCGACATAATCACTCATGAGCAATTGAAGTTCCTTAAGACTCTGGGTGATCAGGATCATTTCTTTTGGCTCTGTGGTACCTTGCGCGTTCCAATCCGGAATATCAGTCCGGAAATCATTCAGCTGCACAGCACTGACGCTGTCCAGGTAACAGCGGTGGCTAAATACCAGCGCTTCGAGCAGTGAGTTACTCGCCAGCCGGTTGGCTCCGTGCAAACCGGTCGAAGCACATTCTCCGCAAGCATATAGATTTCTGATGGAGGTCCGCGCCCACTCATCCGCTTTGATTCCTCCGCAGCTGTAATGCGCAGCGGGAGCGACGGGAATCTGGCTTTCCGAAATGTCTATCCCAATCGAGAGACATTTTTTATAGATATTCGGAAAGTGTTCGATGAAACGGTCGCGGTGCATATGGCGGCAATCGAGGTAAACATTTTCCGTACCTGTCCGTTTCATTTCACTGTCGATTGCCCTGGCGACAATGTCACGGGGGGCAAGGTCCTTCCTCGGATCATAACGTACCATGAACGCTTCATCAAACTTGTTACGAAGAATTCCGCCATCGCCACGGACGGCTTCGGTAATGAGGAAGCATGGGCTGACGGAGGGTTCGAATAAGGCCGTAGGATGAAATTGAATGAATTCCATGTTCTCGATTCTCCCTTTGGCCCGATACACCATCGCTACACCGTCGCCGGTCGCTATTTTGGGATTTGTTGTCGTACGATAGGCCTGCCCGTTGCCGCCTGTTGCCAGCAGGGTTACCCTGGCAAGGATTTTTTCGATTCGGTGGGTTTGCAGATTTAGTGCATATACGCCAAAGCACTCGATATCGGGTGTTGATTTGGTAATGAGGAACCCCAGGTGGTGCTGGGTGAGAATATCGATAACGAAACAATGCTTGATGATCTCGATATTTTTTTGGCGGGCAACCGCTTCGAGCAGTGCACGCTCCAGTTCCCGGCCCGTTACATCCTTATGGTGGAGTATCCGGAATTCTGAATGGCCGCCTTCTTTTCCAAGTTTGAAGTCGCCTTCATCGTCCTTGTCGAACCGGGTGCCCCAGTCAATGATTTCCCTGATTCTTTCGGGACCTTCCCTGACGACGATTTCGACGACCGCCGGATTACAGAGGCCGTCACCGGCAATCAGCGTGTCTTCAATATGCTTTTCAAAACTGTCACGCTCCAGGTCAGTGACGCCCGCAATCCCTCCCTGCGCATACTTGGTGTTTGTCTCGTCTGCCTGCGTTTTGGTAATGACCAGTACTTTCCGATCAGGGCAATGCCGGGCGACCTTGAGCGCATAACTCAAACCCGCGACGCCGGAACCGATAACCAGAAAATCTGTTTGTAGCATGGACTTTTTTGCGGTCTGCCTAAAATCTTGGTTATGCTCAATAGGAGATGCTGTACTCGAATTTCTCGGGCTGCTGAAATGTGTCCATCAAATTATATTTGATCGTCACCGTCTTTTTGTCTTCCGATAATTTAATGATGGGATT
>JAJPJP010000270.1 GCA_021324175.1 Chitinophagia bacterium | reverse complement strand
TCACTATTGTCCGACTAAAATATGGAATAATGAGTAATTAAAAGAAAGGGATGATTCTGTTGGAATCACCCCGATTAGTTATGTTTGAAGTTACCACACAACAAACATTTCTAATGAGCGAAGTTAAAAAGTTTCCCGGACAGCCGGTTTTATCACAGATTTTGGATGAGATTCCCTCTTCGATAATAAATGGAGCGAATCGTAAACATAAATCAAACCGGTACTATAAGAAGTTGCCGGTTCGGGTTCATTTGGTGAGTTTGTTGTATGGCGTATTTAGTTATTGTAACGGATTGAGGGAACTATGTGAGGGCGACAAAGAAATCGTTTTCAAACATGATCACTGTAATCAGGTTGCACCTGATGAGTTATGTAGAGTTATTGTATTTTATTAAGGATACTTATAAGGCTTGGAGAAAAACCCATGGCATGTCTATTGATTTTTCGCCATGAAATGGTACCCGTACTACCCTGGATTATGAAACAGCCCAAAACCCCTTCAAACTCAAATCTGGCTTGTGTTTGAAGGCTTTCTAACATTTTTTAGCCGGACAACAATGATATAAAGTAAATTATTTTTAGTGATCGGCTGAATTCGCGTAGCAATTTTGTTTGCGCAAAAGCTCCTTGATTTCACTGCTCCAAATCATCAAGAGTTAGGGCATGTTTTTCGGAGAAACCAATAAGGTCCTTGTCATTAACCTGCTCAATAAGATATACGTTGACTAAAACTGTCGAAGCGGAAATGACTTGTGCCGGTGCGGTAAAATGGGATAAAATGGTAAATAGCTGCAGGCAGACTATTTTCATGGAGGCCAGATGTTTCAATCGTCCAACTTTAGTACCGCCAAAAACGCTTCCTGAGGAACTTCTACGTTTCCAATTTGTCGCATACGCTTTTTCCCTTCCTTTTGTTTCTCCAAAAGCTTCCGTTTGCGGCTTATATCGCCCCCGTAGCATTTTGCGGTGACATCTTTGCGCAGGGCGCTGATAGTCTCTCGTGCAATTACTTTGGCCCCAATAGCCGCCTGGATCGCTATCTGGAACTGCTGGCGGGGCAACAACTCCTTTAACTTCTCGCAAAGTTTTCTTCCAAAATCCTGAGCCCTGCTCCGATGTATCAATGCACTTAAGGCATCTACCTTATCCCCATTAAGGAGAATGTCCATCTTAACAATATCGCTTTCCCGATAGCCTATTGGATGATAGTCAAAGGATGCATACCCCCTCGTCTGACTTTTCAATTTATCATAAAAATCGAATACAATTTCCGTCAGGGGCATTTCGAACAATAATTCCACTCTGGTAGTCGTCAAATAGCTTTGATTAATTAATATGCCTCTTTTTCCCAGGCATAAGGTCATTATGTTGCCAATGTATTCAGGTTTAGTAATAATTTGAGCCTTAATATAGGGCTCGTCCGTTTTTTCGGTTCTGACCGGATCGGGCATTTCCGTCGGGTTATTGACCGTGATTATCTCCCCCTTGGTAGTGTAAGCGACAAAACTGACATTTGGAACAGTGGTAATGACTGTTTGATTGAACTCGCGCTCGAGCCTTTCCTGTATTATTTCCATGTGCAGCATTCCAAGAAAACCGCATCTGAATCCAAATCCAAGTGCTTGGGAAGTCTCTAACTCGTAAGTTAAGGACGCATCATTGAGCTGCAGTTTATCCATACACTCCCTTAATTCGGAGAAATCGTCGGTATTGATAGGAAAAATGCCAGCAAACACCATCGGCTTTACTTCCTCAAAGCCCTGTATCATTCGTGGGTTCAGGTTGTCCGCCAATGTAATGGTATCGCCCACTTTTACTTCTTTTGCATTTTTAATCCCTGTTATGATGTAACCAACGTTTCCAGCACTCATTACTTCTCTTGGTTCAAGGGCAAGCCTCAGTATTCCTATTTCATCGGCTTCATATTCCACTCCTGTCGATATGAACTTAACCTTGTCTTTTTTCCGCAAAACTCCATTCATGATCCGGTAATAGACTATTATTCCGCGGAAAGAGTTAAATACGCTATCAAAAATCAACGCCTGCAAGGGACTATCCAAATTTCCCCTTGGCGCAGGAATTCGATGAACAATCGCTTGTAATATCTGCTCCACACCAACTCCGGTTCGAGCACTTGCCAGCAAAATTTCATCAGGCTTGCAGCCAATTAGTTCAATGATTTGGTCTCTTACTTCGTCGATCATGGCCCCGTCCATGTCGATTTTGTTTATTACCGGAATTATTTCCAAATCGTTTTCGATGGCTAAATATAGATTTGAAATTGTTTGTGCCTGAATGCCTTGAGAAGCATCAACGAGGAGCAGGGCACCCTCGCAAGCTGCCAAAGCACGGTTAACTTCATAGCTGAAATCCACATGACCAGGTGTGTCAATCAAGTTCAAGATGTAGTCAACGTTCTCAAATTCATATTCAATTTGGATCGCATGGCTCTTAATCGTAATTCCTTTTTCGCGTTCAAGATCCATGTCATCCAAAACCTGATCCTTCATATCGCGCTCGCTTATGGTATTGGTAATCTGAAGGAGGCGGTCAGCTAGGGTGGATTTTCCGTGATCAATATGTGCGATAATGGAAAAATTCCGGATATTCTTCATTAATGCGTATGTCTTTGAATGATCGGCAAAAATAGTGAAAAGAGGTGAGCCTATCGAGCCGGAAACCGATTGTCTTAAAATTGCAAGCGGCGTTGGGTAATCGGAAAAGCAGATGGCGAGCGCCGTCCTGCAAAGAATTACAGGAATTATAATTGATCAAATAGTTGTAATTTTTGGTAAGTAAATTAACACATATGAAAAGCTTTTTTTTGATTGCACTCTTAGTAGGTGCGATGCCTGCGCTATTATAC
>JAJPJP010000074.1 GCA_021324175.1 Chitinophagia bacterium | reverse complement strand
ATTCATGCAACCTTGACCGGGGGTATCGTGTACCGGCTATGGATTGATTTTGATGCGGCCCGTTCCATCGTATCAGCAGGCAACAGCGGGAAATTGTTGCTCAAACCCGTGATCCGAACCTATACTGAAGCTATAGGCGGCAGTATTAAAGGGTTCGTTTTACCGGAAGTTGCCGGACCATTAGCTTTTGCGATCCAGGGAGCGGACACTCTATCCACCGTGCCTGATTCCACCGGGTATTATTTTTTCGGGGGTGTAGATGCAGGCATCTGGTCGCTCTGGTTGCATCCCAGCGATTCCACGTATCATGATACAACTTTCGTGGTGACGGTTTCCGACGGAATTGTTACTGATGCCGGGACGATCACGCTCCATCAATAACGATGGACGAACGATCATAAATCATATTCGTATCACTTAGCCTGCTCGCAAACTTTTGACAGGGTTCGCTATGGTTGTCTTGATGGATTGAAAACCGATCACTTTTTACTCTCAATGAAAATGGTTTGTGCGGCTATTTCTCAGGGGGCTGCTTCAAGGGGTTTTTTCATACTTTTCTTGACGTTTTCCCGATGCATGGCCCCCCATTCGCTTAGCTTATCCAGGACTCCGTCGAGCGTATCTGCATATTTTGTCAATTCATATTCCACAATTACGGGCGTACCCATTATTACATTGCGTTTGACAAAACCATTCATTTCTAATTCTTTCAGTTCGGATGAAAGCACCTTCGCGGAAATGCCGTCTATCAGGCGCTGTAGCTCATTGAACCTTTTGGTGCCGTGCAGCAAACCGACGATTATTCTAAGCTTCCATTTACCGCCGATCGCATAGAGCGCGTCGGCGATCGAATTCAGCCTTGACTTGCATTGCGATTCCGAATCGACGCCATTATGGATTTTCAGCTTAGTCATACGATAGTCTTTGCTCTTGTTCGAAGATAACTACTAACCTTTTGTATAGTACTTACATTTTGTAAGCAAAGGTAAATAACTTTGTGTTATTAATTCAAAAAATAAATAAAGTGTTCGGCACAGGATAATCAATCACTCGCCAATATCTCCATTAGTCTGTAATTGATATAATAGGTCGTGCGGCTAGACTTCTCGGGCTTTAGTATGGCAGCCTCCGTAAGTTTTTTTAACCAGACGGACGCGGTCTGGCGATGAGCGATCTCTCTTTTTTCGAGGAGCTCAATTTTTAAGTACGGCATTGCAAACATTAGCTCCAACAAATCATGGCTGAAGGAAGCGCCTAATACCTCTTTCATCCTTTTCTCTATTTCATCCATCAGCGACAGCGTATTCCTGATTTTTTTTGCGCTCAGCTGTGTGGTTTGAATTATGGCGGTAAGCATATACATTATCCAGTCATGCCAGTTGCCGCTTTCAGTTACGCCACGCAGTAATTGGTAATATTCCGCTTTATACTTTACGAAATAGGAACTCAGGTATAATACCGGCTGGGATAAGAGTTCCTGTTGTACCAGGTACAAGGCATTTAAAATGCGTCCTGTTCTGCCGTTGCCATCTGCAAAAGGGTGGATGGATTCAAATTGATAGTGGATGAGGGCCATTTTGATCAGCGGATCCAGCGGCGAAGCCCCAGGGTCATTAATAAACTTTTCCAGTGCTGCCAGCTTTTCTCTTAGCACCTCCTCGCAACATGGCGGGGTGTAAATCACTTCACCGGTAATCGCGTTTTTTAACGCGGGGCCTGGCGTACTCCTGATCCCGGATGCATTTTGCTTAATGGTCTGAACGATTTCAATCATCGTCTTGGTCGCCAGTAAGTTTTTTTGCGTCTGCATTTTTTCCAAACCTGCATATAGCGCTGCCCTATAGCTAAGTACCTCTTTGGCGGCATGACTGGCGGTGTTCTCTTCGGTGGCCGCCCTGTATAGCTCATCCTGCGTAGTTACAATATTTTCGATGGCAGAACTGTCCTTGCTTTCTTGCAGGACGATAGTATGGATGAGCGGGTGGGGATCAGGCAATGTGGCGCAAAGGCCGTTCAGTTCGCCTAAATAGCGTGATGCTTGCGCAAGATGTTTTAACATGGCCGTTGACTCCTTGAAGTCTGCCGGAGGCAAATCGGGCAATTCATTGAATGGATTATTTCGGTTATAAGCCATAGTGTCGATTTTTTATGTTTTTTTCATCATTAAGCGCCTAGATTGTCCTTACATTCGACTTGAGTCTTCATTCATGACGAATTTATGTAGGTTTTTCGACATAAATAAAATTTTATGTCGAATCGATCACCATTCAGCAAACAATCATGTCGATAAAATTCGCTTTTTTCGACATGATCCAGGGTCCTCAAGCATCAAATTCTGCCTCGGCGGTCATCGAATGGATCCGTTTCAAGTGCTCTCGATTCGTTTTAAAAAGTGCGTCACGCCGCAGTGATGTAAACGAGAGGATTCGGCGGACAAGGGTTGTGAGAGTTCATGAAGTGGCGATTCTGGACATTGTATTCATTCTAGTGGCGGGATACACCATTTATCAGGCGCCGTAACTCATTGAGCCTTTTGGTACCGTGCACCAAACCAACGGTTATTCTCAGATTCCATTTGCCACCGACCGCATGTGCGCATCTGCGATCGAATTCAACCTTGACTTGCATTGTTATTTACCGATTACTGCTTACTCGAAGGTAACTACTAACCTTTTGTATAGTACTTACATTTTGTAAGTAAACGTCAGTAACTTTGTGCCATTAATTCAAAAAAAAAATAAAATATGGCTACGACAAGATGGATCCTGGATCCGACGCACAGCGTCCTGGGATTCAAAATCAAGCACCTGATGATTTCCAACGTTTCAGGTTCGATCAAACAATTCAATGCGGAGATAAAGACCGATGACGCCGATTTTAGTTCGGCTCAAATCGATTTGACCGCTGAGATGGGATCACTTTCGACCAGCAATGAGCAAAGAGATGCCCATCTGCGTTCGTCTGATTTCTTTGAAGTTGAACAACATCCGCAACTGCATTTCAAGTCAACAAAGGTTGAAAAGTCAGATAACGAGACATTCACCGTGTTCGGCGACTTAACCATCAAAGGGATCACCAATCCCGTTAAACTGGAAGTCGAATTTGGTGGACTGGTTAAAGATCCCTGGGGCGGTGAAAGAGCGGGATTTGTAATTACCGGAAAGATCAATCGCAGCGCATGGGGAATTAATTTTAACGGAGTGCTGGAATCAGGAGGCGTGGTGCTTAGCGATGAAGTCAAAATTCATAGTGAAGTGGAACTGGTGAAACAAACGTTAAGTGCGGCAGCCTAGCCACTCTAGTTTAATAGTCACAAGAAAAGGCAAGTTATGTCAACAATCAGAAAATTGGTAAGAATAGATACCCCAAAAGGTCAGCCGGGCTTTTTGGGCCCCGGCCACACAGCCAGGCCCGTGCTTTCGGGAGATTTTTCGGCGACGGACCCGTTTATTATGCTCATGGATGACATGCTGGATAAGAAAGACAATATTCCGGTCGGTGGGCCTCATCCCCACGCAGGCTTTGAAACAGTCTCCTTGTTATTGGAAGGAGAAATCGGCGACGATGCGCACAAAATGAAGAGCGGTGACTTCCAAATCATGACCGCTGGCAGCGGGATCGTCCATACGGAAACGATCGATAAGGCAACCAGGTTGCACCTGCTGCAGTTATGGCTAAACCTGCCGAAAAAAAGCAGGTGGGCCGTGCCGAGGGTGCAGGATCTGCCTTCTGAACATGTGCCGGTTTCATCCAAAAACGGCGTTTCGATCAGATTATACAGCGGTTCTTTGGCCGGGCTCAACTCGCCGATTCAGAATCATACGCCTTTTATCCTGGCCGACGTCAATATCAACGCGAATGTGAAAACCGTTCTGGAAATACCTGGGAATTACAACACATTCCTTTATGTCCTGAGCGGTGTAGTAAAGGTCGGAGAACCTGCAAAACAATTGAGTCAGGACCAGGTCGGCTGGCTTGACCTGTCAGATGACGAGCAGCAGAGCGAATTGGTATTGACAACTGGAAAAGACGATGTTCGGTTGGTGTTATATGGAGGAAAACCGACGGGCGAAAATATCGTTTCCTATGGCCCTTTCATTGCGGATAGCTCCGAAGATATTCAGCGGCTCTACCGGGAATACAGGCAGGGAAAAATGGAGCACATTTCGAAGGTTTCGCCAGGTCAAAGGCTGTTGTATTAGATGTTGAAATAGTCAAGGATTCGCGATAACTGGGAAAAAAATGTCGCATTCGACGGATTTACCATGCACAAGATCCCTATGAATTCTTTCATACCGAATAAGAACGGTAAATGGCAGGCTAATTGATTGGATCTAGTAAAAAAACATATGAAAAAGAACCTGAAAATGACATTGTTATTTTGTGGCTTGGCGAGTTTTGCATTTGCCCAGCGGGAGTACAATCCGCCGACAGCAGTTAGAGAAGCATTTCAGAAAGAATATCCCAAATCCACTCCCTCCCACTGGACTCGTTCTTCTGCGGGATGGAGCGTCGAATTCGATGACAAAGACTTTGACAATGGCGAGTCGACTGCTCGTTTCGATTCCAGGGGCAGGCATTTGGAGACCCAAATTCCTTACGATGAAGGGGACGTACCAAAAGAAGTAAAAGATCATATGAAGCAGCATTACCCTGACGCTGACAATTACGAATATACCCGAATCGATCGGCCAGGCGAGAAACCTCTTTACAAGGCAAAGTTTAGGCATAAAAAGGCCTATTCGACAACCTATGTGGATGACAGGGGTGAACAACGGGACTATCATTGATCGTGCTGCCTGCGGATCCTGCGAGTATTTTTATCTCAATGAAAACTGACCTCGAAAGTCAGTCAGTCAGATGTGGCAGCTTGTGTTCTTAAGGAAGAAGCCTGATGTTAATGAAGTCTTCCTCACGGGGCGCTTCGCAAAAAACCGAAAACCGAAACCTCTTATAAAATATCAGGAAATAAGCTTCGACCTCAAGCAATCCTTTTCCATCTTGTTCAGTACATCTTCCATTTCTTGGTCCGGCCGACCGACAATCAACAGGGTTGTCCGAAAGGAGAAAGCCATCGTTAAAAGCATGAAGCGAGAACGATGTTGAGGAGGGTTGCATTTCGACAAGAAATGCAGATTGTCAGGATTTGGCTTTGAGTATTCTCAGAGAAAGAGTCAATGTTTTTCCACGCTGATATGGGGCGCTATTGCTTCACGAAACGCACAATATTTGTTTTCGCCCCGGAACTCATTCCGTAGAGAAAATAAATCCCTGAAGAAAGTTTACTACCGTCCAGGTCTATCGTATTGCTACCTGGGATTAACGCTTTAACCTGTCGGAATAACATCCTTCCTACTGGATCCGCAACTTCTACCTGCAGCGATCCATAGCCGGGAGCGCTGTACATTGCATGAATAGTTGATCCTTGCACGGGATTGGGGGATACTTGTATTAAAATCTTGCTGAGTGTCGTGGCCGACAACTGAATGGTTTTTGAGTAGGCGACCAGCGCGGTTCCCATGGTCAATTTTAACCGGTAATAGTAAAGCGGGGCATCAGGCAAAGCGTTATCGTCGTTAAAACTGAAAGTGCCTGAACAATCTGCGGCCACCTTGACCGTGCCGATATTTTCAAAATTGAGTCCGTCGTAACTACGCTCGACATCAAAACCGGCACCGACGGCACAATTGCTTGCCCATTGAAGAGAATTTACTGTTCCTGCCCTATGACCTGAAAAAGAAAGGACGTCCATCGACAATATGGAAGAAAGCACACCGCTGGCAAAATAAAAACTGGAAAAACCAGATACGTTTGTCTGCAAATAATAATCCGAATTATAGGACGCCGAAGTAGTCACGAGCGGCTGGGCAAGGTTTCCTCCCACCGAAGAGCAGGCATCCTCATTGCTGAAAACTGCCAGATTGCTGATCGACATTACCCCCGAGGATTGCCCCAAACTATTGGTAGCGGTTTCCAGGGAATCGAGTTCCGTTTTCAACAGGTAAAGACGTAAACTGACCTGTCCTGCACCGGGCTGATTCTGCGGAGTTATGGTGATATTCCTGTTCAAATACAACCGGTAAAGGTTATCCTGCCGGCAGGCGCCATTTTTGGTATACAGCGATGTGTTGACCGTACCCAAAACGTTTCCGTTTGCGTTGATTTGTGCAGCGATGTTTCCCACTGAATCGTAAATGGGAACCCAAGTATTATCATTGAGCGCGTTGATGGTGACCGCGGGAAGGACCTGGCAGGAAACCAGATTTCCAGGCGCAACGGGAGGGGTGCATCCACCAGCCAGGCCAACAGTGATCTTGCGGATCCGATAATTGGCATAATCGGCAATGTACAGGCAACATCTCAGTGTGTCAAAATAGACGAAGAAAGGAAGGTCGAGTTCCGCGGACGTGGCGGCAATCCCGTCACCATTAAACCCTCCGGTACCATTCCCGGCAAAAGTGCTGATGAGACCAGTTGAAGAAGAGACTTCGCGAACACGCTGGTTTATGGCATCGCCGATGAACATATCCCCGGCATTATCAAAACTGATATAGGCAGGGCCGTCCAACTTGGCCGAGGTCGCGATGATCCCGTCTCCATTGTATCCCCCAGTGCCGGTTCCCACAACCGTACTGATGGTTCCAGTAGTATTGATTTTTCTTATCCGCATACCGCCGTACTCAACTACATACATATCGCCCGCCGCGTCGAAGTTTATTCCGCAGGGGCTGTTTATTTCAGCACTGGTGGCAGCAATCCCGTCGCCGTTATATCCTCCCGTACCGGTACCGACAACCGTGCTGATTAACCCGGTCGACATGTCTACTTTACGTACGCGATTATTAAGCCAGTCAGCAATATACAGATTGCCTGATGCATCAAAACTGACTTCATTTGGAAAGTTGAGCTCAGCCGAGGTGGCTGCAATTCCATCGCCATTGTAACCTCCGGTCCCAGTTCCGGCGACGGTGGATATTATTCCGGTGGACATATTGATTTTGCGAACGCGATCGTTAGCCCTGTCGCTAAAATAAAGATTTCCCGCGTTGTCAAAACTGAGCGCTGAAGGAGACGAAATGTCGGCGGAAGTGGCGCTGATACCATCACCGTTATATCCTCCGGTTCCTGTCCCTGCAATGGTACTGATCAGCCCGGTTGAAATATCAATCTTGCGTATGCGGTTGTTCTGAAGGTCTGCAATATAAATATTTCCCGAGGCGTCGAGGGCCATGCCCTGTGGACCATTCAGTTCTCCTGAAGTTGCACTGATACCATCCCCATTGTACCCCTGTGTGCCGTTACCCGCAATCGTTGTAATCGTCTGCGCACCGGGAAACGCCGGTAGGTAAATCATTAATAAAACGATGATATTGGCTTTTAATGTGTTTTTCACGTTTGGATTGCGAGAAGGAAACGACAGGAATCGTATTTAAATTGCTGTCAACGTCTCGGGTTCTTGTTTTAAACGTTAGCGGATACCCGACGGTTTCCAGGAAATGCCACTGAGTTCGATAGCATGCGACCTTCCCTCTGATCAACCGACTGATTTTTCGTGCTCCAACACATAGCCAAAAAAACAACTTTTTGGCATTCCGGAAGATAAGGACGAGGGATTTCTCTCAGCGAGAATTGCCGCACCAAGCCTCTTAAACATCACCAGCACAGTGCAAAATCACT
>JAJPJP010000311.1 GCA_021324175.1 Chitinophagia bacterium | reverse complement strand
TCTGCGGATTGCTAAGCGATCTGCCGATCCACTGGCTGTCGGTACCCTTTTCGTAACCAGCTTGCACGGGCTTCCAATAATCGGCCTGAAGTGCCTGTGTAACAATCGCTGAAACCACAGTTTTTCCAACATCTGTTCCAATACCAGATATAAATATTGCGGTCATGGTCGCTCAATTGTTTACAAAAATTGAAAATACGGTGGTGCCATAATTCCGTTTTGTCAAGAATCCCGGA
This sequence comes from Chitinophagia bacterium, assembly GCA_021324175.1. Classification (GTDB taxonomy): domain Bacteria; phylum Bacteroidota; class Bacteroidia; order Chitinophagales; family Chitinophagaceae; genus Puia. Next base: position 4,872 of record JAJPJP010000311.1, on the reverse strand, counting down.
AATTTTGAATAGTCATTTCGTGGCGTATGCTCAAGAACGAACCAACCTGGTGGGCGAATTAATTTTTTTTCACTGATCTGCACCGGGAGTTCATCAATATTGACAAGAACGTAAGGAGGGCCTGCGAATATGAAATCAAACGTCTCGTCAGTTTGCGATAAAAATTTGAACACGTCCATTTTTAAAACTCGGAGACTAAGGCCTAACTCCTGGCTTGTCCTTTTGATAAATTCATACATAATGGGATCCTTTTCAACAACCGTTAGATCCAAGGCCCCTCGCGAGGCCAGCTCAAAACTTATGCTGCCTGTTCCTCCGAAAAGGTCCAGCGTCTTCAAACCATCGATCGCGATATTATTTTCAAGTATATTAAATAACGCCTCTTTAGCCACATCGGTTGTCGGACGGGTATGGGGCATTTTCGCTGGCGGATGTATTCTTCGTCCTCCCAGCATTCCTGAAATTATACGCATACAGCCATTTTGAGGAACGAGGAATAATAATGTGCCGGGTAGGCGTCTCTTAGGCTATCTTCAATATGTATGCTATTGTCAATTTCATCGAAAAGAAAATGTAGAAAATATTTTAGCAACTCATTGTAAACCGCGGACTGTCGGTCGATCAATCCGCTAACCTGCAAGACGGCTTCTTCTACTGGCATTGAAAATTGATAGCAACAGTTCAACAAATGATAGGCGACATCATTTGCATCTTTGAATGGAAATGCCTGGATCAGCTGCAGTTGATGGTCTCTTGACACCATCACAATTATTTTATCCGAATAGAAAATGACCTTCATAAAATTCACGTACTCACGGACGTTGAACATTTTGTGACTTTTGAGCAGCAGACTGTACTTGTGCCAGATTTTGGCCTCACCGAACCTTTCCTGAAGAAAGTCATTTACGTCGCCAGGAATTCGATATACATTGTACAATTCCCACCATGGAATTTTTTCTCCTAAAACAAGCCCGTAGTTCAGGTTTCCGTAAATGATTTCGGTTATTTTTCTGCCGACTTCATCGCTGTAAAACTTCTCAGGAATCAGATTGCTTTCACCAACGTTATATACGATGTACGTCTCTGATCCTTTGACCACCAGTAGTTCATCGCCAAAGATGATTTCTCGAAGTATTTCAATTAGGTTTCTGTCCTTTAGGTGACTGAATTCAAAATATTTTAACGCGACAAGGCTGTTATTTTGCAAGTTCAAAAGGACATAACTGAAAGAGAAATTATTCACCTCCATCAGGAGCCGCGTTTGGTGGTCTGTATCCACGACGTTTGTGGCCTGTAATTGCAGAACTGGTTTTTGCATAATGAACTGCGCAAAATACTACAAATTCCATTATTCAAGCTGTAGAGAGTTCCCCGGCGATCGCATATTGGATGACCGTTCGGCTGTTTTGTTATAATTTGCAGACCTTTTTTATATGGATCAGGTACAGGGCATAGCAGACGAGTATAAAGTGGCAATTTCCAACAGGCAAATATTGGGCATGATGCTGCCTATTAGCTTTGCCATTTTGGTGCCTCAATTGAACTTTATAACCAATAATATCTTCTTGGGGCATCTCAATGAAGAAGCTTTGGCAACCGCGGGAATTACCGGCGTATACTATCTGATTTTTGCCGTAATTGGGAATGGGCTAAACAATGGGCTCCAGGTGCTGATTGCCCGTCGCTCTGGTGAAGGAAGAATTGAAGATATCGCCCGGCTTTTTTCTCAAAGCATTCGCATTTCGATTGCATGCGCGGCAATTGGAATCCTGGCTACCTATTTCATAGCACCAGCAATATTGAAACATTCAATTCACTCCCCGGCCATCAGGGACCAGGCAGTTGCCTTTCTCAGAATAAGGATCTGGGGCCTCCCGGTATTGTATGTATATCAAATGAGGAACGCGCTTTTGGTTGGCACCAACCAGAGCAGGTTTTTAATATATGGTGCAATTGCAGAGGCTAGTGTCAACGTGCTTTTGGATTATGGATTGATCTTTGGCCATTTTGGCTTGCCGAAAATGGGATTCAATGGCGCCGCGATATCCTCCATTTGCGCAGAATCGTCTGGGTTATTCGTCATTTTTGCTGTCATCAGTGCAAAAGGAATAAGTAAAAAGCTTCAGCTTTTCAGACATTTTGAATTCGACGCTCGAAACACGTCGCTTATCATAAAACAGTCGTCACCGCTGGTATTCCAATTTGCTATTAGTATCGTCACCTGGGAATTTTTTTACATTTTAATTGAGCATCACGGGCAACAGGCACTTGCAATTAGCAATACTATGCGGAATATCTTTGGCATATTTGGCTCGTTTATCTGGGCTTTCGCAGCGACAACGAGCACGATGGTAAGCAATGTCATCGGCCAGGGTAAAAAGGACAAAGTGCTCGAACTTATTAACAGGATCGTAAAGCTCAGTTTTGGTTTGACTGTTATCTACGCGATCCTTCTCAACCTGATTCCCCGGGTATTTTTGGAGATTTATGGACAGGATAACGACTTCGTCACCCAAGCTGTTCCCGTGGTAAGGGTTATTTCAATCGCGATGCTGATGATGTCATTTGCGACCATTTGGCTAAATGCGGTTACAGGGACCGGAAACTCTTCGGTAAACCTGGCAATAGAAATTTTTACAATTGTATTTTATATCATCTACGTATATCTAGTTCTCGAATACTACCATTTGTCAATCATCTACGGGTGGATGTCGGAATGGCTTTATTGGTTGTGCACCTTCTTTCCTGCATATTTTTATATAAAAAGTGGATGGTGGCAGAAAAAAGTAATTTAAATCACCATGATCTGCGCATGCTTACGCCAGCCTTGCCGTTGAAGTCTTTTATGGGGGGCTGCAGTTTGAAAATGGAGATGCAAACTTCGTTTATGAAAGGATATCTCTCTTTGACAAGATTCAATATCGAATCGCAAACCTTTTCGATGAGGGGGGTAGCGTTCGCCATACATTGAATTACCATGGAGTTTAGCACCTCATAATCAACTGTTTCTTCGATAGATTCAAATGTCCGCGCATGCTCGTTAAATCTGACATCGAGATCGATTTCGAATGTATTACCTGTCAGCTTTTCGGATTCGTGAATCCCGTGATAGGCTACAACCATATTTTCGCGTAAACTGACGGTGATCATGAAGCACCAGGTGGATTGATCGAATGTTAAGCTTTATTTTTAATGTCTCTTCGTGCCAAGATATCTTTCTGCATCCAGTGCCGCCATGCACCCACTACCCGCTGCAGTAACGGCCTGACGATAAATTTTATCTTGAACATCGCCTGCTGCAAACACCCCCTCGAGATTAGTTTTAGATGAACCAGGTATTGTTTTTATATATCCCGATTCATCCATTTCAAGCCAGCCCCTGAAAATGGCAGAATTGGGCTCATGTCCTATGGCGACAAAGAAACCGCTAACTGGAATTTCCTTACTTTCTCCGGTCAGATTATTTCTAATTCGAACAGCGCTTACTTTTGACTCTCCCACTACTTCTTCCGTTTCACTGTTCCAATAAATCCGGATATTGGATGTCTGTTTCACACGCTCCTGCATGATCTTTGAAGCGCGCATTTCACTTTTCCGCACGACCATATGAACAACTGTACATAATTTGGACAAGTAGAGTGCTTCTTCTGCAGCAGTGTCACCCGCGCCCACAATGGCGACTTCTTTACCGCGAAAGAAAAATCCGTCACAAACGGCACAGGCGCTTACACCGTAACCGTTCAATTTCTGCTCGCTTTCCAGTCCCAGCCATTTTGCCGAGGCTCCCGTAGCAATTATTAGCGAGTCAGCTTCAATGATCTTTTCTTCGTCGATCCAGACCTTGTATGGTTGCGATGAAAAATCCACCTTTGTTGCAATTCCATAACGAATATCGGCTCCCATTCGTGCAGCCTGTTTTTCGAAATCAACCATCATTTCAGGGCCTTGGATTCCAGTTGCATATCCGGGGTAATTTTCGACTTCGGTAGTGATCGTCAGTTGGCCACCAGGCTGAATCCCCTGATATAGTACTGGCCGGATGTTTGCTCGTGCCGCATATATTGCTGCAGTGTATCCCGCGGGCCCAGACCCGATAATTAAACAATGAACTCTTTCGGAGTTACTCATACATCAAGGTTAAAGTTGACAAATGTAACGGGAAAAATACAAATGAAAGGTCATTTGGGCGACCTAAACAATGCGATTATTGCCTTGATGGAAATTTGCCAGCTTGAGATTTTTACTTTGGAACATTTAGCGAGATGTATTGGGCGGCATAACCACCAAAATAACCGAGCGCTCCATTGGATATGTTTCCCAAAACCTCGGTTGGTGACGAAAAAGGATCGCCTATACTTTGATAATTGTACTCGATGGTGCGCCAGAAATCATATGTCGCCTTATCAATATTGCAAAACTTCACGGTAATGGAATCGCCTTTGTAAAAATAGGCATAGGTACTCAGGTCTACTGATTGACTTCTGTCGATCCCCTGATCTATTTCAATGTCATAAGTAGTTCCGTCAGTTATTTGATCGTCAAACACTGAAGTCAGCCCTGGCAAAAAAGCCTGGCCATTCACACTCGTAAAATACCTGATATAGTCGCCATAACCTGCCGGATCCGTTATTCTGCCATCAAGAACAACGGCAGTTGTATCCGGATTATTGGGCGCTGGTATCCACCAAAGGGAATCGATTTTCTTTCTTATGCTGGTAATCGATGTTGTAGCCTCATATTCCTTTCCATTAACGTTAATGGCCAGCGAATAGTTTGTATTGAAATTGCCGACAAAATTATTGGAAGCATTGGAAGTGTCCGGTGAATAATAATAAAAATTATAAGTATCGCTGTCCTTGACATACTCGCGTA
>JAJPJP010000273.1 GCA_021324175.1 Chitinophagia bacterium | reverse complement strand
TATGGAACCTCCTGCAAATCCTTTTGATCATAGCGTTAGTATTATTGCAGATCATATTCAACTCGGTAATATCTATGTGCAAGCTATTCAACAGTCAGGCGTAAAGCGTGTCGTGCATCTTAGCAGTATTGGTGCTCACGTAGACAAAGGAAATGGCATTCTTGCTTTTCATCACAAGGTGGAAAACATTCTGAAGCAATTGCCAAACGATGTAGCTATTAAATTTATGCGTCCTGTTGGTTTTTACGACAATATGTTTGCGTTTATACAAAGCATAAAAACACAAGGTGCAATCGTACAAAACTATGGCGGAGATGAAAAAGAACCCTGGGTCTCTCCTTTGGATATTGCAGCAGTTATTGCCGAAGAAATTGAAAAACCTTTTGATGGCAGAAAAATTCGTTACATAGCAAGCGATGAGGTTTCGCCAAACGAAGTAGCAAAAATTTTAGGCGAAGCAATCGAAAAACCGGATTTGAAATGGTTGGTAATTCCTGACGAACAATTGTTGAAAGGAATGATAGCAGCAGGAATGAATCCGCAAATTGCCAAGGGTTTTGTAGAAATGAATGCAAGCAGACGCAGCGGTGTGTTATATGAAGATTATTATCGCAACAAACAAAAATTGGACAAAACAAAGTTGAAGGAATTTGCAAAAGATTTTGCTGCCGCTTTTAACCAAAAATAAGTGTATCGCAATATGGCAGGCAACCAAGGTTTATATGATTTAATATCTATCCTACTATTGATACTAATCGTAGCTGCAAAGTCTGGTACCTGCATAAAAAAAATTTTGTTTCGTAACGATCCGCAATTGCAGACCCATCCGGATCCACTTCATCATTTACCAATTCCCCTTAAAAAGTTCGAACCCGGGAACATTCTGGAAGCTAAAATCGTCGCCTAATTCCGACTGTAAGCGACTTAATAAAAATATATTCTTGGCTCATTTCTAATTCTTCCCCGGCTATTATTTTCCCAGGCCATATAACACAACGCGCCGGCGGCAAGGGTTAGCAGTAAGAATCCTATTAATGCGGATTTTGAAATTTTCCAGGTATCGCCTGGATCGCTAAGTTGCCTGTTCGCCTTCTGTAGAGGTCCATTTTCTTGTAGGTTCATAACTTAATGTTATTTATAGATGACAAGCTCTTGGTTGTCGGCTTTGACGGTAAACCAATAATCGCTTACTCGATACCAATCCCAGTTCCCGCTGTCCTTTGCAATTCTATAAAATGCCATTTCGTTGAATCCCCTTTCTTTCGCGTCCATCACGGAAATTGAAGTCGTCCCTTTGCCTGGTAAGAGTTTGTTGAATAATTTGAAGTTTCTATAGTACCCATTTTTGAAATCTTTAATAAGCGCATGTATTCCCATTTGTCTGAGTTTTTTTGCAAGCTTGTAATGTTCGTTGCAGCAATATTTTGCGTTTCCATTCGATGGAAAAAATTCTTCAAAACAATGCAGACATTTTTTCGTGTCCATAGTTAATTTCAGAATTTAATATCAATAAAATTGTTTTGTATTCTATAGCCATCGAGTAGGTGTGCTAACATCTAGATAAATTTTCATGACCCAGGATCCACTGTTCATACTCAAATCTTGATTCTTAGCGAGGAATCGGCCGACGCCACTTTATGCTTTTCGACCATCTTAAGCACATCTTCCAGCGTGTAGAAAATTTTCTGACCGATCTTCGAATGGCCAATTTTGAGTTCTGCTCGCCATATCGCAGTTAATCGCGGACTCACGCCAAGCAATCTGCAGACTTGTTTGTCAGTTAGGATAACTTCGTCAGGTGACCGGCGCAAGGTCGATAATTTTTCCTCAAGAATGCCTGCCACTTCCTCCGCCGTGAGGTTTCGTCTGAAATTTTCATGTGCTATCATAGTAGTTTGAATTTTGCGTTTCAACTCCACAACACAATATTTTCGATTTCCTTTTCAATTGTCCAAATAATTATCATCCACTCCCAGGATAGAATGGAAAATGCGCCTGCATAATCAATTGCCTTGCAATAGTTTGAATTGGGCTACCGGGCTGAAAAAGGCCTTAAAATATATAAACGAAGTAATATTTTTGAGAAAAAATTTAACATCGAAAAGGGAAATTCTTATGTCGTCCAGGTGTGTTCCCTCTATTGCTTAAAACTTATCCGGGGGTGTAATTTTGGAGACATTTGGGAGAATTGACCAAAGCCCCTCAAGTCTGTCGGCAGATCAGATATTTAAATTGCCTGCTAGTGAAGAGTATGAACGGAAATCGAATTTCCGGATTAAGAACCGGGTTCGGATCCTTGTCGGACTCGAAAAAATTTCTCCACCAGCATCGACAAGGAGGAAATTAGCTAGCTCGTGATTTCACTGCTTTTTCCAGCCTTTGAGTATCAAAATTATAAAATATTGACACCGACTCCGCTTGTTGCTTTCATAAACATGCCGAATGTGGGGAATTATTTCGTACTCGTTACCAAAATTATGGAGGTTAAGGTTGAATACTTTTATAAAAATAACCGGCAACAGTCCGAAGGAAAGGAGAATTTTTTGAAACACTATCAGCATATTATATGGATGGCATAATCAAGTGAAGAGGGTAAAGAAGATAATTTGAAAAAAATTTTAGGAAGGAACAAATCAAGAAAAAGAAAGGAAAAATGTTGAAGCTGGCTTTTAAGGATGAGATTAGTAAGAATATTCCGAGTTCTTGCGTTCCCCCTTTCCTTCGTGTAAGTGGAAAAAAATACAAACAATGTAACAGGAACCGGAACAAATTCCAAAGCAGTTTACCTAATCCCGTTATCGGCTTTTTTCTTCGCTCCACTGCTCTGCCTCAGCTCGTTCAGCGCCTCGACCTGTTGGGATAACAGCGAATCCAACTTTTCAAAGACGAGCGACCTGCGATCTTTTGGTGGCCTAGGTGTGTCCTTTTTCTTTTTCAATTTCTTACCGGGATCAGTGAACTGAATTGCAATTTCAAAATCTTTGTAGCTGGGTGAATTAATCAGGCTGTCAAGATATTTACTGAATTTTTGCTCATCCTCAGAAAGCTGGTCAAAATGCTCCATCCATTTTTTCTCATTTTGAAGAGACTCTTCAGAAATTTGTGCAAGGACGCATATCTTGACGATTTCTTCCATGGTCAACCGAATCTTGGCGATGAAATGACCCCATGGTGTGTCACTTTCGAGGTGACTGTATCTGCGCCAAGATAAGATTTCATCGTCATTAGGTTCCTGCAACGCTTTAAGAATTGGTATAACATCTGCAACCCCTGCCAGGGGACGGATGTGACTCGGGTAATATTTCCGTTTCTTCCAAAGCTCTAATATGGTGGCTACGCAATTTTGTTGCAGTTGCCTTTTTTTGGGAAGGGAGGGTTCGGCCTCAGCTTCGTGGATCCGTTCAGCCAAGTACTGGGCCATCCATGCACTGGTAAAGTCTATTCTGCCATGATCTGAAAACAGGCTGACGAGCGTCTTACCTAATTGTAAAGTTTTTTCCGATTGTTTCAACGTTGCCATCTGAATAGATTAAATAATATAAATCATAAGTATAGTACTCACCACTTTCGTCTCTTTCTGGTCTGCGATAAATTTCTGCATGTACTATCATTGCCTGTTTTAATTCTATTAAATAGGACAACAGCGATTCCTGGTGAATAAACAGGCGGTGACCATGGGTGGAAATGGATAAATGGCGGGAATTGCGGGGAGTATTGCTCCAGTTTTCCAGTATGCTGACAAGCTTACCATTCCCTTTCGATAATCCATACCTTTTGTTACCCGAATAAGTTAATCTTGCCCATTTTGTAAACTCGTCACCCGGCATAAACCTATTCTGATCCATATTT
>JAJPJP010000147.1 GCA_021324175.1 Chitinophagia bacterium | reverse complement strand
GAACGAGCGACCATTGTGCGTGCACAAGGCGCGAGTGAAGATGAGAATTTTGAGAAAAAGCCGACGCAGTCAAAAACCAATTTTTCAGACACGTTGTGTATAAATGCTCTATAACTGTTCGCAAAAGATAAAAAATGGACAAAAAAATACACAGAAACTACTTTGCATATTATACCGAAACAACTTGAAGAATCGGGAATTTGACAAGGAGGCTCCTCAAAATTCTTGTCCGGAGCGAATGACCATTGCCGAGAGGCAAGGCATGAGTGAGGACAGAAATTTTGAGGTGAAGCCGACGCCGTCAAAAACCGATTCTTCAAGTTGTTTCGGTATAACCAGTATAAAAAAATCTGAGAATCGCATGCCTCATTCATTCAAAATGCTCTCTTTGTCTTTACTTTGCTTTACCTCTACGGGTGTTGCTACAGGCAAATCGCCAGACTCTTCATTAAAGCCCTCTACATTAGAATGCCCAGAGGGCAAAAGGCACTATCGATGGGCTGTACGGCATATTGAAAAAGGCGGGATAGGATACAGCCAAGGCTATACGACCCTGGAAGGCTTCTTTGCTCCTGATCCTGATCAGTGGACCCTGATGCCCTTTTTAGATCTCCGCGGCCATGTCTTCGACAACGGAAAAATGGCAGCCAATACAGGAGCGGGAATTCGAGGAATCTGGGGATGCAGGGCCTACGGCCTGAATGCTTACTATGATTACAGGAATACAAAAAGACTCCATTATAACCAAATAGGAGTGGGGCTAGAAACACTGGGAAAACTTTGGGACCTGCGCATCAATGGCTATTTGCCTGTAGGTAAGAAAGTCACCTCTCCCTACGAGACGGATTTTTATACGTTTTCAGGCCACTCTATGATTGTTTCCCAAAAGTATCAGTTTGGCATGAAAGGAGCAGATGCGGAACTGGGCTTTCACTTTGGCAAATCTAGACTTTTTGACTTCTATGCTGCAGCGGGCCCTTATTATTTCATCGGAGAAATCGGTCCTAATGTCTGGGGCGGCAAAGCGCGACTGGCGGGTACATTTAAAGAATACATCACAGTAGAGATCAGCGATTCCTGCGACAGAATGTTTCACAATAAATTTCAAGGACAGATCACTCTTTCGCTCCCCTTCGGGATCAAATCTAAAGTAAAGAAAAAAGGGTGCCGCAACACCTGCAAACTTGCCGATGCACTCGTCTCTAGAATGGTCCAACCCGTAGGAAGGGAAGAGATCATCGTCGTAGGGCATAAGAAAAAGCATTCCGCAGCCATTGACCCTGCAACGGGCCTTCCCTATTACTTTGTTTTTGTAGATAACACAAGCCATTCCCAGGGCACCTATGCAAGCCCTTATCCTACACTTGCACTGGCTGAAGCGAACTCGAAGAGTGGCGATATCCTCTATGTGTTCCCTGGAGATGGCACAACAACAGGCCTGAATGCAGGCGTTATTCTGCAAGATAATCAAAAACTCTTAGGTTCTGGGATTTCTAATCCTTTGCTCACCACATTGGGCACAGTGGCCATTCCTCCGCAAAGTACTACTTCCCCCTCTCTCACAAATGCCAATGGTTCCTTGACGATTGTCCAATTAGGCAACAACTGCGAAGTGGCAGGCTTTAATCTCTTAGGCGATGTCACCTATGCAGTAATAGGCGGCGATGTCCTTGCGGGCACTTTCTCGTCTAATGGGGGCATCATCCGAAATAACAACATTCATGTCGCAAATGGAAGCAACGCATCAGGAATCTCATTAATCGGACGCGGAAACACGATCATTACCAATAATCAAATCGCATCAGAAGGCGCAGCTATCTCTCTTCAAACTATTTTAGCTGATACGCTTATCACTACCATTTCTGGAAACACAGTATCCAGTTTTACTAATACCGTCTTTCTCCGAAATGGAGTCGATGGCCTTCTCACTTCCTCGATCTATGGAACCATTACTAACAATACTATCTCTGCTATAGGCAATTTTTCTGGAGCCATCTGGATCTTGGGAGAGTCCGCTGTAATCAATGCTGTTATTTCAGATAATAAAGTCTTTGCATCAGGAGGAGATGGCCATGGTGCTATTCTCATACAAGCCGGTGCTGGCAATATTGCGAATGGAATTATAATGAACAACAATATCGCTGCTTATACAAACAGTTCTGGCATCTATGCACAGAGCACACAACCGTCAGGATTGGTCACCACGCAAATAACAGGTAATAACATTTTGACTCCTGGATCCAATCAAGCGGGAATCTATGTCCTATCATCAGGTCCTGATACTACCCTTATCTCCGGCAACACGATAGAGGCTCCCCTTTGCTTTTCCGGCATCTATGTCAATAGTGCCATCACAGCAACGGTTTCCGGTAATAACGTGTTTACAACCAACTCCTCTGGCCCCATCGGCATTTACATGAGTGGTTTTGAAACGGGTACAATCTCTAACAATCTCGTTTCTTCCTCAGGACCTTCTGGACAAGGAATCGCTGCGTACTCTGAAGAGAGCTCTACTTTAAGCATCTTAAACAACACCATATCCGCATCAGGGTCCACTGTGACCGGCCTCTATTTTGAAATCGACACAGGCCCTTCGACTGCTCTTATTTCCAAAAACACTGTTGCTGTCAATTCAGGGAGCGGGATCGATGTCGAAAACTACGACACTGTTTGCCTCATCCTCACCGACAACACAGCTACAGGCCCCATTATGCTCAATAATAACGCATCGACCTTTACTCTAGATACTTCAAGTAGCAACAACATTCCCACACCTACAGAAACAGGGGTCACTCCAGGAACCTGCCCATGAAGGAACATTCAGGGAATATACACAACGTGTCTGAAAAATTGGGAATTTGAGAAGCCTTCTTGTCAAATTCCCAATTTTTCAGACACGTTGTGTATATTGTCTCAGCTTTCTACTGTGAAAAAATAAACTTTTTAAATTTCGTTTAATTTAACAAAGTTTACTTTCGAGTCAAATACAAGTATTCTCTAATGGAAATCAATATCAAAATTCCAGACCCAATGGCACTAAGCCCCAACAGAGAATTGACACCTGTGGATGGTTCGTATCCAAAGATATTAAATACCGCGCTGAAAAATAGATAGATTGACAACAAGATTAGAGAAATAATTTTTACAGTCTTCATATTTACCTTTTAATTAATTCTGTTTTCTATCTTTTTCCTGGAAAAAACTTTCCAATTGAAATGAGAATAAGTATCCCTGATGCCAAAGCCAAAAACTGGACAAAATTACTTGCCATGGGGGCCATAGTCACCTCGGCCATAGTAGTTAGTCCTGTTATAATCAGGTAGATAGATAAAAAGACCATCCCGATCATTTTAGTAACGTTCATATACACTCCTTTAATTTGAGAAACCCTCTAATTTCTGGAAATATCAAATTGATATGTTTTTTGGAAGGATTTTTAATAAAACAGTCAATTTTTATAATAAATTAATCATATTTAGAACATTTTACCATCAAAAGAATAATGACTTTAAAAATTGTCTTGAAATTGTATTTTAATTGTTGCAATAGATTCTGCAATTATTCATATAGAAAATTATGAAATGGCTGCTATATTTATTGATTTTATGCAATTTCTCTCTAAATGCTCAATCGTCACGTCAGACGATTGAACAAATACTCTCCTCCGCAGATATCCAAATCAACGGAAACCGCTCTTGGGATATCCAAGTTCATAATGAGGAGCTGTATAATAGAATCCTAAGGGATCAAACTTTGGGATTAGGAGAAGCTTACGTCGAAGGATGGTGGGATGTCAATTCCTTGGATGAATGCTTTTTTCGAATTCTTCGAACAGAATTAGAAAAGCAATTGAAACCATCATGGAAGTTAATATGGATGTATGTAAAAGCCAAATTATTCAACCAACAAACTAAATCGTCTAGCAAGAAAGTGATCGACCTGCATTATCAATTGGGAAATGATCTTTATGAGGTCATGTTAGATCCTCTGATGACTTATAGCTGCGGGTATTGGAAAAATGCGCATACATTAGATGAAGCACAAAGGGCTAAATATGATCTCATTGCAAGAAAATTGGGTTTCAAAGAGGGAATGCGCGTTTTAGATATTGGCTGCGGCTGGGGGGGTTTTGCTAAATTCGTCTCAGAAAAATATGGGGTTTCTGTAGTGGGGATCACTTTATCTTCCAATCAAGCAGAATATGCACAGAAAATGTGCGCTGGCCTTCCCGTAGAGATACGCATTCAAGATTATAGAGAAATCGATGAGAAATTCGATCGTATTGTAGAAATTGGGATGTTTGAACATGTAGGCGTTAAAAACTATCGCGCCTTTATGGAAATTGCACATAAATGTTTACAGGATGATGGACTCGTCATGCTCCACACAATTGGCAGCAACAAAAGTCAAATAGCGACAGACGCTTGGATCGATCGCTATATTTTTACAGGAGGGCACCTTCCCTCCATTACCCAGATCGGTGCTGCTATTGAGGGATTATTTGTCATGGAGGATTGGCATAATTTTGGCGCAGACTACGACAAGACCCTGATGGCCTGGTATGATAATTTCAGCAATAACTGGTCTAAGATCAAGAATAATTATTCAGAATCTTTCTACCGCATGTGGAGATATTATCTTTTATCGTGCGCAGGCTCTTTTAGGGCTCGGCATATTCAACTGTGGCAAGTTGTCCTTTCAAAAAAAGGAATTATCCAGGGATATACAAGGGTTCAGTGACTAGGGCGTGTCGTCAATTAAAGGTTTCGTCGATTTTGGGGATTATTTTGGGCTTTGTTGCGTAAATAGTTACGGGTAAGGATTTTCTTGCTCTAAGAATCTCGAATCTATAAATTTTTTGTTGCTTATACAAAAATTT
>JAJPJP010000319.1 GCA_021324175.1 Chitinophagia bacterium | reverse complement strand
TGGACGGAAGCGCTTCTATTGATCCAGGCGGCAGTATCACCCAATATTCTTGGACGCAGGTGTCTGGGCCTGGTACAGGCTCAATTGCAAATCCTGACAGTGTCAAAACATTAATCGGGAATTTGATCCAGGGAAATTATGTGTTTGTTCTTACAATCGTCGACAACAACAACAACAGTTCTACGGACACAGTCGACGTGATTGTCAATCCGGCGCCGAATCAGCCGCCCGTAGCAAATGCTGGTAGCAGCCAGACGATAACATTGCCGGACAATAGTGTCACACTAGACGGTAGCGGCTCATTTGATCCTGATGGAACCATTGTATCTTACGCCTGGACTGAAATTTCAGGTCCGAATGCAGCAGCGATCTCCGGCGCATCCACCGCTTCGCCTACCGCTTCAGCGTTGATTGCCGGCCGATATACCTTCCAGTTAACGGTTACTGATAACGACGGCGCTAGCACAAGTGCAACCGTGAAAGTAACTGTAGCGGCTGCGCCTAACCAACCTCCGGTCGCCAATGCAGGGGCCAATCAGACGATCACTTTGCCATTGGACTCGGTGACTTTGAATGGTAGTGCATCAGTTGACCCTGACGGTACGATCGCTTCGTATTCGTGGACGCAAATTTCCGGCCCTGGCGCAACATTGCTGGAAAACGCCGGCAGTGCTATTACTGTAGCGGGCAACCTGCTGCAAGGGACTTATACTTTCCAACTTACAGTTAAGGACAATAGTGGCGCTTCGTCGTCAGATGAGGTGTCGATTAAGGTGAATGCGGCTGCGAATATTCCACCCGTGGCCAATGCCGGACCGAGCCAAACGATTACACTGCCCACGAATTCTGTCTCATTGGATGGCAGCGCTTCCTATGACCCTGATGGAACAATCGTTTCGTATTCCTGGACGGAAACGGAAGGACCTTCAGCGGCGATAGTTACAGGTGCGGCCACGGCAACACCAATGATTTCTTCCCTCGTTGCAGGCCGGTATACCTTTGCTCTCACGGTAGCGGATAATGATGGCGCCACATCAACGGCTTCCGTAAGGGTCACAGTGACTGCAGCTCCGAACCAGGCCCCGGTGGCCAATGCAGGGCCGAATCAAACGATTTCGTTGCCAACTACGACGACATCCCTGGATGGATCAAAATCCTACGATCCCGACGGAGATATTGTCAAGTGCCAGTGGTCACAGGTTTCGGGAAACACCGTTACAATTGCAAATGCTGACGCGGCTAAGCCGACGGTATCAAATCTCAGTGCAGGAACGTTCGCATTTCAACTTGTCGTAACTGATAATGAAGGCGCAACTGGTACAGATCAGGTCACTATCACTGTCATGCCTGAGATCAACCAACCTCCGGTTGCAAATGCGGGAAGTGACATCAGCTTGCTGCTTCCGGTCAACTCCGCGAATTTGGATGGGACAAAATCCTATGACCCCGACGGGACGATAGTGAGCTATAGCTGGAGCCAGGTATCCGGGCCAGGAAACGCGATTATTGGGAATTACAATACGGCCACGCCGACTGTTTCCGGACTCATTGCCGGCCAATACATATTCAAACTGATTGTCACGGACAATGACGGCGCAACGGGTTCTGCAGAAGTGTCGGTCGACGTAGTAAACAACCTTTTGCCTCCAATCGCAAATGCGGGTGTCGATACTACCATTGCCATGCCAGCGAATGCTTCAGTTTTGAACGGTAGCGCATCAAAGGCTCAATCGGGAACCCTGATGGCTTACAGATGGTCACAAGTCAGCGGGCCAAGCGATGCCTCAATTTCTGCCGCCGACTCAGCCATTTCCACGGTGCAGGGGCTTTCGGGTGGCGAATATATCTTTGCTTTAACCGTCACTGACAGCTATGAACAAAGTTCAACGGCAACGGTCAAGGTCACTGTCATGAGCGAATTGAGAACTGCGCCTTCAACCGCGCTCTTGCTCTATCCGAATCCAGCGATCAATTCAGTGAATCTGCAAATGGCAAATGACAGTACCGGTCAAATGCGGATTAATATTTTTGATATGATGGGGAACCTCGTTCTATCAAAGGAGACCGAAAAAACGCAATCATATTACAGCACTCCTCTTGATATCTCGCATCTAGCCAACGGAACTTATACGATGCAGGTTGTAATTGGATCGAACCGGCCGATGACGGCCCGCCTTATTAAGCAATGACCTGGCTATTCGATTTCAAAAGAAAAAGTGGTCACGCAAATGATCACTTTTTTTATGTACCAAGAATATCTTCAGTTGAAACAAACTATGAGTGCAGGTATTCTTTAAGATGGGTAATTGTTTCCTGCTGGGTCAATATCGTCTCTCTAACCAGGTCATTGATAGAAATAATGCCACAAACGGTATCGTTCTGGAAAACAGGTAAATACCGAATATTCCGATCCGTCATTAACTGCATGCAAAATTCAATCGAATCGTTGAGTGTCACGGGGGGAAGATCATTCGACATAATTTCGGCGACTTTGGTATCAGTAGAGGATTTCCCTTTCAGGATTACTTTCCTGGAATAGTCCCTCTCGGTCATGATTCCAAGATAGCGTTCCCCATCCATTACCATCACAGAACCTATGTTCTGTTCTGCCATAATTTTCAGAACCTCCAGAACGGTCGTGGAAGGAGTTACAGAAACGATCCTTCTCCCTTTGTGGGAAAGGATATCGGAAACCATTTTCATACAGCCAAGTTTTTGTTGTTCGCTATATAAATTTAACGTTTTTGAGAAAAAATCAACAATTATTATTCCTGAGGAAATAAAGCTTATTAAACAGTTGTTTTTTTTTGAAAACAAAAGCCAGAATGTATTTTTGCGCCGGAGGGATGTCAGAGCGGTTTAATGAGGCGGTCTTGAAAACCGTTGACCGTAACAGGTCCGGGGGTTCGAATCCCTCTCCCTCCGCTGCAGAATTCGATAGGACCCTTATCTGATAAGGGTTTTCGTGTTTTTAGCCGGAAGAGGTAGTAGAAAGGGATAGTAAATCTATAGCTTTCTAGCTCTTGGCCAAGGTCCACTTGAGGGTGGGCGCATACAATGGGGCGAGAGTTGTCCCTTCCCCTCCCGAATATTAAAGGTCAACATTATTGAGGAATAAAATTCGCCGAACTGAAGTTCCTTAAAAGATGTAAATTCTCGCGAATGTTGAAAATCCTACAAGTAAAATTTTTGAGATTAATATTTGGTATGCGGTTTAATTGTTCGATAGATAGGATTCGGCGACTTTGTCATAATTGGTATCGTAAATCGTACCATCATTAGTTATCAAAATAGCTACTCGTTCTTGAGCAAATACGCCATTTGCCAAAATTAAAAACGCAGGTATGATTAAGTTTGTCCTTTGCATTTAAAGTTTTTTCCCAGTTTCGCAAATACTTGCAGGAACAGCTTTATTTCAAAGTTTTCCTAAGAATAAATGGATCAGGTGCATAAGCGCAATGCACGCAAATGGATTTACAACGATTTGTTGAAAAGCTGATGCCGAAGACTCCTCACCTCTCTTCAACGTTAAAAGGATTAGCACTCATAATAGCTAATTCTACTTAATTAAATCATTGTCAGGAGGAAAGGTTGCAATTTATTTTTCAGGCATGCTTTTTATTGCTGGTTACATGGCAAGAACAGGCAACGGGCGGTGTCACCGACTACAAATTGCGCGTGATTCTCAATGTCGCACCAAAAATATTGTGGTTACCAATGAAATTAATCAGTCTTTTCATTTTATCTAATTTGACGGTCAACCTGATTCAGGCGCAGGATACTCAAGTTGTGCCCCATGGAGGAGCTAGGTCAGATGAACGCAAAATCAGTTCCCGGCATGAGAAATCCTACAGGCTGGAGCGTAGACGATTTGAATATTTTCGTGACACCATAAAGCGGGAAAGAACAAAATTTGATTCGAATCTATTTACGAACAAGCACGCCGCCTCAACCGGCGATTATGCTGAGCAGCTTGGCAGGGTATATCAAGTGCTGAGCGAGATACAGAATGAGATGGAATCGCCTGGAAAAATTGTAGCAATTCAGGAGGACATGCAAAAAGAGGATACTGTGCTTGACGTAATACAAGCGAGGATGTCTCAAAACGACAGGGCCTTTAACCTCCGTAACCTGCAAATGTTCAATACTCTTTTATATGAGATCGGAGAGAATACTTCGCACTATTCCGAGGTTATTAATAAATACGATAGTACTCTTATCAAGGCCCGCTCTCGAATTGCCGCGCTGCGCAAGGACACTTTGATGATCAATATATTCCGGGATACATCCTTGGCGCGTACTTTCCAGCCTCAGCTGGTGCTATTGAATGCCAAGTGGAAACAGGTAGACAGTCTGGTCATCGAGAATGAAAAACTGATCAATACGCTTACTTCGCAATCTATGGCACAGACGATAGGCATCAGAGAGTTGTCAAACCGGGTAGAATTTGAGCTTAAGGCAGTGGGCACGAGAGCTTTTTCGAAAGAAAGGCCTTACTTATGGGAAAGGCAGTACCCACGCCGCGATTATTCAGCGGGTGACCTTAGAGCTAACATTGAAACGGAAAATCAACTTGCACGCTTTTATTTTACCATCACCGGCAGCACGAGGACATGGTTGGTTATATTAGGCATTTTGTTTTATTTCTGGCATTGGTGGAACTTCAAAACACTGAAAAAACTGAATAAACTTTCTGCGATAGCCAGGTTCAATTTTCAATACATAAATTCCAGGCCGGTTCCCAGTACGCTGATTTTTATCTTATGCCTTGCGCCTCTGTTCGATCTGCATGCTCCGGCAATTTATATCGAAACAATCCAGTTCCTTCTTATGGTCGCGTTAACGGTCATTTTCCGGGACCGATTCCCGCGGGCTTTTTTCATCGGCTGGTGCGCTGTTATCGCCCTTTTTTTTATATTTCCAGTAGCACGGGTATTGGACTTGCCAGCGATCATCCAAAGGTGGGTGCACCTAGTTGTGGATATGGCCGCCATCGCGCTCGGAATATATTTTGCCCTCCGGGCCCGCAAGCAATTTGGCAAACTTATTTTTTCTGCCATTGCACTGTACATTGTCTTAAATCTCTTCGCGGTTATTTGCAACCTGTTCGGCCGCGTCACTTTTACTCATATGTTCAGCAACGCAGCCGTTTACTCGTTTTCTGAGACGGTGAGCTTGTGTGTTTTTGTTCAGCTTATTGTCGAAGCATTCCTGCTCCAGGTAGAAACCAGCCGGGTGCGAAAAAAATACCCGGAGGAATTCGAATATTCAACGATCGCAAAATCGGTTTTTCGTGCTGCAGCTGTTGTGGCCGTTTTTCTGTGGCTGGTCGTAATGACGACCAATTTGAACTTTCTGGACACCCTAGGAAATCTGTTGACAAATTTTTTCGGTAAGACGCGCGTAATAGGCAGTTTCTCATTTACCATCGGGGGAGGGCTATTGTTCTTTGGCATCGTCTCGCTTGCGAATTTTCTGCAGAAGTATGTTGCCTATTTCTTTGGAGATATTGGAGACGATATCGTTATTCAAGACAAGGGGCAGCGTTCTCGACTGATGATCAGCAGGCTTATATTGCTGATCGCCGGTTTTTTGGTCGCAGTAGCTGCTTCCGGCTTGCCGGTCGACCGAATCACGGTTATATTAGGAGCGCTTGGCGTAGGTGTTGGACTGGGCCTGCAGAATATTGTCAACAATTTTGTATCGGGGATCATTCTGATCTTTGACAGGCCTCTCAGGATTGGAGATACTGTTGATATAGGG
>JAJPJP010000161.1 GCA_021324175.1 Chitinophagia bacterium | reverse complement strand
TTTCGGCCGCTTTTTCAATTGTCATACCTTAATCACTTCTTAACAAAACTGTCTACACATGAGAAAGCTAATTTTCCTTCCACTTTTTATTGGTATTGGCATCGCTACTGCACAAGACGAAAAGTTGGATCTGGATATGTTACAAAAGATCCGAAATGAGGGTTTAAATAATTCCCAGGTCATGGAAATCATATTTAACCTGACAGATGCAAGCGGACCGCGACTAGAAGGTTCGCCTGGTTTTTTTCGGGCCGCGAATTGGGCAAAAGCAAAACTCGCTTCATGGGGCTTGGAAAATGCAAAATTGGAACCTTGGGGCGAATGGGGAAAAGGTTGGGAATTGCAAAAATTCTACATTGCGCTGACAGCACCTTATTACAAGCCTTTGATCGCCTTCCCTAAATCGTGGACCTCGTCGACAAACGGCGTACAAAATGCCGAAGTTGTAATGGTTGATGCCAAGGATTCGGCGGGGTTGACGGCGTTTGCCGGAAAATTAAGGGGTAAAATCATCATCACTCCTCGAACAGACACCCTCATTCCCAGCTATAAGCCGGACGCGACCAGGATCGCGGATTCTGCTTTAGAAAAAATGGCAGAATATGATCCCAAAAATGCGCCTGAAAGACCGAGGGGTAATCAACGTGGCAACTTTAGGGCTCTTATGCAATTTTCAAATCAGTTAAAAGAACTGGCAAAGCAGGAAGGGGCAATCGCCATCTTGACGACGAGCCCGAGAAACGCCGAAGGCACTGTTTTTGTCCAGGGCGGCGGCCAATTCACAGGCGGCAGCCCGGAAAATTTTCTTGATATATCTATTGCGTATGAAGATTACATGACTCTACAGCGACTAGTTCAACATGGTATTTCCGTTAAACTGGACCTTGATGTCAAATCCAGGTTTTTGACGGATGACCTGAAGGGCTACAACGTAATTGCAGAAGTTCCCGGTACTGACAAAAAGCTGAAGGAGCAACTTGTAATGATGGGCGGCCACTTGGACGCCTGGCACGGAGCTACGGGCGCGACGGATAACGCAGCGGGATGCGCGGCGATGATGGAGGCAATTAGAATATTGAAAGCGGTCGGATTTAAACCCCGCCGGACTGTACGCATTGCTCTATGGGGCGGAGAAGAAACAGGACTTTTTGGTTCTAGGAACTATGTAAAGAACCATTTCACTGATACCACCTTACATAAATACAATGCGGACGGCGACCGACTTTCTGTTTATTTCAACCTTGACAATGGTAGTGGCAAAATCAGGGGAGTATATACACAAGGTAACGAGAGCGTCAAGTCCATCTTCTCTCAATGGTTAAAACCCTATAATGATCTCGGAGCTTCGACCATAACGCTGCAGAATACCGGGGGTACCGATCACTTATCTTTCGATGCTATAGGACTGCCAGGCTTTCAATTCATCCAGGATCCGATCGAATATGACACAAGGACACATCATAGTAATATGGATTCTTACGACCATTTGCAAGCTGATGATCTTAAGCAGGCAGCGACGATCATTGCATCTTTTGTCTACGATGCTTCGCAGCGCGACGAGAAAATACCTCGAAAACCCTTTACACCGAGGCAGTGATGCATTTTCACCAGACCAAGCATCTCCGGCAAATCAGGATAGCTATGTTTCGCGGGTTCGATTTTCTGCATCGAACCCTCTATTTTGGTTTGTAAATAAATTTCACGGAAGCACTCTTTTGTTCGCTCGACGACAAATAGACGTCATACCTTTCTTTGCCCGCAGTAACAACCATCAGCGCTGTATTTGGCGGGATTGTCCCTAAGTTGTCGGCATACATGACAAGTTCGTATTCCGTGTTCGGAAATGCGTTCAAATAAATTGTCAGGGGCTTATCTGTGAGCATTTGCCGATAGAGAAGTAATTTGTTGTTTACTAAAACGGTTATCGTATCCCCGTCAATTTCCGCGTCATCGTAGAACTCCAGCTTAATTTTTGACGTATCAATCACGAGTGTTTTGGCAAGGTTCAAGGCTCGAGGTTTCAAATGCAGGCTTCGTTGAATTTCCGCGAGGGTATCGTTTTGGTCTATGTCAACGGGAAAATCGGAATGGTCTGACTTTTTCAATGAAATCCTGCCAGGCGGGCAAGCGCTCTTCCTATCCATGATGTGACCTTTCCATTCTCCAGATAGCCTTTCGTCCCTGCCTATTTTTTCATAGACGAGGTCGTAGGTTTTGATGCATGGGGCACAATCAAGCGGAATATTATATTCAAGGACCTTGTCCTCAATTAGCACGAGGCGATGGGTTACAGCATTGTATTTGCCTGAAAAGGAAAGTTTGACGAATTTTGTGGTGTCGTAATAATCAAATGCCTTTCCAGTTATTGAATTGTCCGTAAAGTTGATATGAAATTCAATGAGGTATTGCGCGTAACAACCACCGGCGCCTTGCGTCAAAACACCCTTCCAAATACCATTCAGATCGTCGGAAAAACCCGAAATAGATAGCAGGAGTAGAAAGAATAAAAAAGGACCCTGACGCATCCGGGATTTTGGCCGGAAGTTAGCTGTTCGAATTTGCAATTGAGAAAAAATTATTTGAATGGTTCTCGCTCCAAATTTTCCAGATCTCCGACTAGTAGTCCTAATGGCAGGTAACTATCTTAAAATGCCAATTTCTTTCAACATGGAATCTAAGGTTTTTCATACTTGAAGATGACGGTTGCATTTTTTTGTTCGGTGGAAATAATTCGTACTTCATATCGCTTTTCGCCGGCTTTAACAATCATGAGAGAGGTATTCGGAGGTATAGTCCCCTCGTTGTCGGCTACCATGACTACCTCGTGATAATCATTATCCTCGTCCATATGAACCTTCATTACAATTGCCCGGTCAGTAAGCATAGCATGAGAAATTACCAGTTTCTTATCGAGATAAACAGACACAGTATCATTATCTATTGTACCATCATCATAAATGTCGAGTTCAATTTCTTTGGTGTTAACAGTAATCGTCTTAACAAGCTGGTTTTGACGCGAGGATAAGACTTTCGGAATGATTACCGGTACGGAAATCTTTCTCTCTCTATTGACTGAGTCGACAACTACGGGAGCAATATTCGAGGCTATATCACTTTTTTGAGGAGCCTTTGGAGTAGAACCCTGATGTTGCGAATGAATACTGGCAACTTTAGGTCGCATATTCGATGGCCGCTTTCCCGAAACGGTGTCTTTCCTGGTTGGCGCGTTAATGATATTTGGTTTCGGTTTTTCCCGCGCATGAACGACCGTCTTTCCACTTTTTTCCAATCCTTCCATGGCCGATTTATTCTTCGCAATTTCTTCCTGGCGTTTTTCAACAAATTGTTCTTTGTAAAAATCAGATTCCGGCACCTTATGCAAGAAAACGACTCCGCTTGTTCCCCTTGTGGAATCGTGCATGTTCATGCTTGTATACGTCCCTTCCAGAAATTCTTCGTCGCCCAGTTTCGAGTAATGAAGGAAATAAGTCATGGAATAAATATCTCCGCCCAGAGATCGGACTTCCAGCAGTTTTAGTTCACGAAGGAGGACTTTCTTGGTCTTGTCATTAACCGTGCCGTCTGCATCTGCCTTGGCATAGAAGATTGTGCTCAAGTACGAATACGTAACGCCTTTGAAGCTATTGCCATCTTGAGCTATTTGAACTTCTATTTTATAACGGTCGTCGCCCTGAAAAGGTTGCTGAATAGAATTTTTTGAACGTAAATCGTTGCTCCAGAAATGACCTCGCCATATACCAGTAACGTTTTGCGATTGCAAATTCAAAAAAGCGAGCGAAAGGAAGATAGTAATGAAAATAATTTTCATAGTAAAATCTACCAGCAAATTATCAAATTTTTACTTCTATGAACTTTTTCGTAAATGATTATCTGGCAAGAGTTTGTTAAATTTGCAAACTATTTTTTGGTTAGCAGTTCGCATGACTCATAGGCTTTGAAATAAAAACAGTTTTATTAGGATGATCAAGATTACTTTTCCAGATGGTGCAGTTCGCGAATATCCGACAGGTTCGTCGGCTCTAGATATTGCGAAATCCATAAGCGACGGTTTGGCTAGGAAGGTATTGGCCGCGGAGGTTGACGGGAAGGTTTGGGACGCAACAAGGCCAATTGCGATGGATGCCAGTTTAAAACTACTGACCTGGAATGATGTTGCAGGCAAGTCGACCTTTTGGCATTCCTCAGCGCATCTGCTGGCCGAGGCGGTTGAGGCCCTGTATCCTGGAGCCAAATTCTGGGTTGGACCGCCCGTCGAAAATGGGTTCTATTACGATATCGATTTAGGTGGCAGAAGCATCGTGGAAGAAGATTTAAGAAGGCTTGAGGTTAAGATGTCCGATCTCGCTCGGCAAAATGAAGTATATGTTAGAAAAGAAATATCCAAGGGCGACGCCGTAAAGTATTTTTCAGATAAAGGAGATGAATATAAGCTCGACCTTCTTCAGAATCTCCAGGACGGCGAAATTACCTTTTATACCCAGGGTAGATTTACGGATTTATGCCGTGGCCCGCATATACCGAATACCGGATTTATCAAAGCGATCAAACTCACGAATATCGCAGGAGCATATTGGAAGGGCGATGACCGAAACAAGCAACTCACGAGGATTTATGGTGTTTCCTTCCCTTCCCAAAAGGACCTTGACGAATATCTCAGATTGTTGGAGGAAGCCAAAAAGCGGGATCATAGAAAGTTGGGAAAGGAGTTGGGGATATTCACCATGGATGACGATGTGGGGCCTGGTCTGGCACTTTGGCTACCAAACGGAACAATCATAATTGAAGAGTTAGAAAAACTCGCTAAGGAAACGGAACTAGCCGCCGGTTACAAAAGGGTGGTTACACCCCACATCGCGAAAGAGAGTCTTTACCTGACAAGTGGCCATCTTCCATATTATCAGGACAGCATGTATCCGCCGATGGAGCTTGAAGGTCAAAAATATTACCTGAAGGCGATGAATTGCCCTCATCATCATAAGATATTTGCTGCCGAACCCAAGAGTTACAAAGATTTGCCGTTACGACTGGCAGAGTACGGCACTTGTTACCGATATGAACAAAGCGGCGAATTATTTGGCCTTATGCGAGTTCGATGCCTGCACATGAACGATGCGCACATTTATTGTTCCAAGGAGCAATTTTACGATGAGTTCAAGGCAGTAAACGAAATGTATATCAAATACTTTAAGATATTCGGCATCGAAAAGTTTGTAATGCGGCTAAGCCTCCACGAGCCCTCCAAACTGGGGAAAAAATACGTTAATGAACCGGAATTGTGGAAAGAAACGGAGAACCTGGTTCGCGATGTCTTAGTTCGGACCAGCACACCATTTGTCGAAGTTCCGGATGAAGCCGCGTTTTACGGCCCAAAAATAGACGTACAGATCTGGAGCACTATTGGAAAGGAATTCACACTGGCAACAAACCAGGTCGATTTTGCCCAAGGTCGCAGATTTAACCTTCAATTTGTGAGCAAGGAAAATAATCCGGAAACTCCGCTTATCATACACAGGGCACCACTTGGTACACACGAACGATTTATCGGATTTCTGCTGGAACATTATGCAGGAAATTTCCCGGTCTGGATTTCCCCTGTGCAGGTCAAGGTGTTGCCAATCAGTGATAAGTATATCGATTACGCTCAAACTATTTTGGGATCGCTAAAAAAAGCGGATATTCGCGCAGAAATTGACGACCGGAATGAGAAGATTGGGAAGAAAATCAGAGATACTGAAATTGCCAAAATTCCGTTTATGCTAATTGTCGGCGAAAAGGAACTTGCTGAGCAAAAAGCTTCATTGAGAAGGCATGGCAAAGGAGATCTGGGACAGATAAATCTAGAAGATTTTGTTATCCAATTAACCAGGGAGATTCAGGCCAGGGCCACCGATTGACCTGGTGTGCGAACCCAATCGATCGTTATGAATGAAGGTTATCTTGGCTTCTGCCGAGGCGCAGGTCGGAGCTGTTTTGAAATTGCGCGTCAGTTAAATAAAATTATTCATTTAAAAAATTTGAATGGCTTTTCCACCGCGACAACCCCGGGGTAATTTTAATCCACGATTTAGAAGAGAACAACAAGCAGAACATCGAATCAACTATTTTATCCGGGTCCCCCAAGTACGCCTTGTCGGCGATAATGTGACAGTTGGCGTTTATTCAATTCAAGAAGCAATGCGGCTCGCGCACGAGCAGGGTCTGGATCTGGTCGAGATTTCCCCGAATGCCGAGCCCCCTGTTTGTAAAATTATCGACTACAATAAATTCCTCTACGAAAAGAAAAAGAAAGAGAAGGAAATGAAGGCAAAAAGCAAAGCCTCTGAAGTGAAGGAGATTCGTTTTACTCCGAACACCGATGATCATGACTTCGATTTCAAAGCCAAACATGCGGAAAAGTTTCTAAAGGACGGCAATAAGGTCAAAGCATATGTTCAATTTAAGGGACGTGCCATCCAATTCAAAGAACGGGGCGAGCTGTTGTTATTGAAATTTGCAGAACGCCTGAATGAGGCGGGTGTTCTTGAGGGTTTGCCTAAAATGGAAGGAAAGCGAATGCTTGCCATCTGGGCACCAAAGCCCCAAAAGAAGAAGGCTTAACTCTTGCCGTAAGCTCCTACTTGCCTGAAATACAATTTTTTGTATAAATCGAGTGGTGTGCATCCAAAATTTAACACGTTTGTGGCTAAATTTGAGATGGCAAATTCACTATAGGGAACTCCTCCCTTTTCGAATTTCATACGATACCTTAATACTTGCTATATGCACCTCCGACAAATCTTTCCATTTGGGTTTTTTGTTATTTCAGTATTTTTTTCGAATGGTCAGGCAGAAAAGGTTAGTCTCGACGCTCTTGCCGGAAAGTTTGTAAAAGAAATCCGCGCAAACGAACGGGAAAGAATACTCTTGCTTACCGACAAAAAATTTTATGCGGCAGGTGAAAATTTATGGCTGAAAGCCTGGTGCCTTGGCACTGTAACCAATAAGGTGATCAGCAGAAGCAAAAATTTGTATGTTGACCTGGTCGATGATCATGACAGCGCCATTAGCCAATTGCTATTCAACAATGCCGACAATAAAACCGCTGGCCGAATTCTGATTCCCGAGTCTCTAAAAGAAGGCTACTATTGGTTGCGTGCTTATACAATCAATATCCTGAAGGAAGATAGTACCGGAATTTTTGTGAAACCGATATACGTTCTCAACTCTGCCAAAAGTGACCCACGTTCTGTGAATTCGCGTTTATTTGGAAATAGTTACGCTGCGTCAGATAGCATTGCCCGGGTGAATTTTTATCCTGAAGGTGGCTCCATCGTATCAGGTACCACAGCGAGAGTTGCTTTTTTTGCCCACAACGGCGCCGGTATGCCCAAAGATGTATCAGGATTCGTACTCGACACAAGGAACGATACGGTCGCAAAATTTCGCAGTACTTATTCAGGCCGCGGAGAATTTACATTCGACGCATTCAGCCCTCGAAAGTATTTTGCCCATGTATTGATAAATGGCGGGCAAAATACTGTATATTCTTTGCCTTCCCTGGATCCCTTTGCTTACCAATTATCAGTTATAAAAGAAACTGAAAATGAATTTCAGGTCCGCGTGTCGCTGGGTGATTCACTTTACAAAAAAGGGAAGACCACTTATATTCTGGGGATTAATCGCGATAGCATCTGTTTCGCAGCGAATGGAGCCGATATGTATGAGACTGGTGTCCCGAAAAGCAATTTCCCAAAGGGAATGTCCACACTTTTTCTATTTTCAGATGATGGAAGAATTGTTAGCGAAAGACACATATACGTTAATGCCTCTCCAAGCATGGTAAAGTTCGAGGCATCAACTGACAAGGCAAAATATGTCCCCAGGGAAAAGGTAAAATTAAATATTAATTTTTCTGATCAAGGGCACCAACACGCACTCGCGTTATTTACTATTGCAGCAGTTGACGAACGGGTAGCTGAAACGAAGCCGGCTACTGAAGGCGAGCAAGACCCTATCTTGAATTTGCCCGAAAGCTCTGAAAACATTGGAGTAACCGACATTGATCTAGTGGCGCTGACGGAAAAGAATTTGTATCCTGGCTGGCAATTTGACAACCCGGGCAGTCTGGCAACCCGCAATGCAGTGGATGATGACAGTTCCATACTCGATATTAGAGGCAGGATTGTCAATATGAAGAATGAGCCGGTAAAAAATCATATAGTTAACCTGATATCAAAAGATAATTCATTGTTTAGAATTGACACGACCGATAATGACGGCCGTTTCAAAATGTCGTTGACAGATTATTATGACGGCGCCCAATTTGTCCTGAAACTTACTAATTTAAAGGGCCACGGGGAATCCGGACGCGTCCTTATCGACAAAATGGAATTCCCACAGTTTCCGACACCAAAGGCATTGAAGGCCGCGCTCGCGCAGGCAGACATTACGGCAATTAGAAATTTCAAGGCGCACATGCTGGAAGACACTTCTTTTTATGGTAAACAAAACGATCTTTTGACTCCTGTGACGATCAAGGGCGAGAAAAACAACACTGCGAATTATGACAAGAGCAAACGGGTAAGCCCGTTCTCTTATATCATTACATCAGATAACTTGAATAATGGCGACAGAAACGCTGTTTTGAATGTCATTCAGAATGTTCCGGGATTCAATTCTGGAATTTCAACATTCAGTGTAGCGGCAGAGACCCTATCCGGTGGCGGATACATGGTTTCTTCTGAAGGGGTCCAGCCGCTCGTTGTTCTGGACGGAGTGCCACTCAGCTTATCCGGTGACGTTAAAACTTTTCTTCAAAATATCGATGAAACAAATATCGATTTTATTGAGGTGCTCAAAGGACCACTTGCAGCCACATATGGTCTCCAGGGATCAGGTGGGGTCATTCTAATCAATACCACAAATTCGAAGAATCAGGCTACGCAAATGAGCGACCAGGGAATTACTACGATATTTCCCAAAGGCTATTTTAAGAATGTAAGCTTTCTCTTACCTGACTATGAAAAAAAAGATTTGAAAAAATCGTCCAACGCAGACAAGAGAACAACGCTCTTTTGGAATGCAAACGTCTTGACGGATAAGAACGGCATTGCTTCCCAGACATTTTTTACAGGAGACAACCCAGGCATTTATTCGATCGATATCGTAGGTATGCTGGAGGATGGCAGTCTTATTTCCAGCCGCGTGAAAATCAGGAACGATTAATGGGGGTTTTTCAAGACCTACTTTCCAACCGATAGATTTTTCTACAGTAGCAAGTTGGCATAAATCTTAATTACAAATTCATATTTGCGTTTTGAAAAATGCCATATCTTTCGCTTCGACTTGATAGCCAAGAAAGCTAAAGTAAATAGAGTATGCATTTTTCCACGAAACCGTTTAGTGCAAATGGGATTGAATATTATCCTGCCCCTCGTCCCATTGTGGTCGTATGCATGGATGGGTCCGCCGACGAATATTATAATGCGGCCTTGGCAAGGGACCTTTTGCCCCATATTAAAAAAATGATCTGTGCGGGTTTTCGCGGCTCGGTACGTGACGCGTTGCCCTCCTTTACCAATGTAAATAACGCTTCCATCGTAACTGGTGTCGCACCTGATATTCATGGAATTTGCGGCAATTTTTTTTACGACGAATTGAAGGATGAAGAAGTGATGATGAATTCTGCTGATTACCTGAGAGCCGAGACAATCCTTTCCGCGGCGGCAAACGCCGGCCGACGCGTGGCCGTGATTACGGCGAAGGAGAAACTACGTGATATATTGTCTTCGAATTTACATGGTATTGCGTTTTCCGCCGAAAAAGCAGGATTAGCACAATCAAAATCTCATGGAATAGAAGAAGTGGAAAACCTTATCGGCCTCAAGACTCCCCCAATCTATAGTGCCGAGGCAAGCTTGTTTGTTTTAAGGGCAGGTGCAGTGCTCATCGAAAAAGGTATAGCTGATTTTTTGTACCTGTCATTGACTGACTACATCCAGCATTCCAACGGGCCTGATTCGCAAGGTGCATTAGATTTTTATCAGCGCCTGGATCAGGAATTCGGCCGGTTGCTGAGCCTCAACGCACTCATTGGTACTGTTCCTGATCATGGAATGAATGCGAAAATGAACAAAGACGGGAAGCCGAATGTGCTTTTTATTGAAGATATGCTCGAAGATCAATTTGGATCGGGCTTCAGAGTCATTTGTCCAATTACTGATCCGTATGTAAAGCATCATGGCGCCCTAGGATCTTATGTCGTGGTGCATATTTCCGACAAATCGCTCATCGAAAATGTGAAATGCTGGCTGCAGGAACAAAGGGGTGTAACCGAAGTTTATACCAGACAAGAGGCCGCCCGGGTGCTTGAACAGCCGATCGATAGGATAGGAGATTTGATTCTGCTTTCCTCCAGAGACACAGTTTTGGGCAGGAAACCTGCCTTCCATGATCTTTCGGTCCTCGACGGTCCGCTTCGGTCCCACGGAGGTCGGTATGAGGAGATGGTTTCAATGATTATCTCAAGTCCGCTCAACCAGCAGTATAGATTAAAGGCAGATGGAGACCCGCGTAATTTCCAAATATTTGATTTTACAATAAATGGAACAAACTGATTCCTCTAGTGGTGTTGCTGCAAAAACTTGTTACGTCGCCGGCAAGCCGGTCGAAACCGGGAATATCTTACATATTCGAAGCCCATTTGACGGACGATTGGTGGGAACAGTAACTCTTGCAAAAAAGGCCGATGCGGACAGGGCTATAGAATTGGCAATTGCAGGGGGGAAAAGGCTTTCAAGATTTGAACGTTATACGATTCTTGAAAGGGCCCGACAGCTTCTCATTGAGCGAAAAATCGAATTCGCGCAGATGATCTCCGCAGAATCCGGCTTGGCGATTCGCGAGGCCATCTATGAAACAGGCCGCGCGCAGGATGTTCTGATGTTTGCCGCGATGGAATGTCTGCGAGACGATGGTCAGATATTTTCATCAGATGTGTCGCCTCAGGGGAAAGCCAGAAAGATATTTACCATACGGGAACCATTGTCACTGGCAGTCTGCATCACACCATTTAATCATCCCTTAAACCAGGTAGTGCATAAAATAGTGCCTTCCATTGCGGCAGGAACTCCAGTAGTTCTTAAACCTTCTGAAAAAACACCCTTGACAGCAATTAAGTTCACCGAATTGCTCTATGAGGCCGGTTTGCCCCACTATTTATTAAGCGTGCTTCTGGGTCCTGTTGCTGAAATTGCTGAAACGCTGGTGCAGGATCCCAGAGTAGAGGTGGTTTCTTTCACCGGCAGTGTCAGGGTGGGGAAAAAAATAGCATCAATCGCGGGGTACAAAAAAATAATTCTCGAACTGGGCGGCAATGACCCCATAATAATTATGGAAGATGCAGATTTGGACATGGCCGTTTATCTAGCCGCAGAAGGCTCCTTCCGCAATAGTGGGCAACGATGCACGGCCGTTAAAAGAATTCTGGTTCACGAAAAAGTAATCGAGCCCTTTGTAGAAAAATTTTTAGCAAAATCAGCTACTTACACTTACGGAGATCCTGCAGATCCCGAGATTATTGTGGGAACTGTCATCGATGAGGCTTCGGCCATCTTTCTTGAAACGGTTGTAGCAAATGCAGTTGAACAGGGTGCTAGAGTTTTGCTCGGCGGAAAAAGAAATGGTGCATTGATGTCGCCAACCGTCCTGGTTGATGTTCCGCGTGATGCCGATATTGTCAAATTTGAATCGTTCGGCCCGCTGGCTCCCATTCTTGCTTTCAAAAATATTGAAGACGCCATAACCCTTGCGAACTCAACAGCCTACGGATTATCGTCTGCCATTGTCACGAATAATTTAGAAAATGTCCTTCGTTTTGTGAAAGATCTGAAAGTCGGCACGGTCAATGTAAACGAGGTACCGGGCTTTCGAATGGAAAGCACGCCGTTTGGAGGTATTAAGGACTCTGGGCTTGGTGTGAAAGAAGGCGTCATAGAGGCCATGAAACACTTTTCGTTCGTCAAGACTTTTTCATTGCCGTGGTAAAGTCCCTTGTTTATTTGGATCTGAACTTGGAAACAAAAAATAGATCATGGCGGCCAGCAATATATTCGCAGATTTTTCACGCAGATTGGTCTAATTTCATGGTGCGAAATTGGATAACGGAATGGAATTCCAAAAAATCGAAACCAGTCAATTAGTATTGCGAAGGCCTGAAGACGCTGATTCCCAGGAATTTTATTTTTTACGCACGGATGAACGTGTAAATCAATTTGTGACAAGGGAACGACCAGTCGCGCTATCCGACGCATCCGCATTCATTAGAAACATCAATATGGGAATTGAGGAAGGGAAATGTTTTTATTGGTGCATCTGTTTAGCGAATAAGCCGCGTGCAATCGGAACGATTTGCCTTTGGAATATGTCCTCTGACCGTAAAGTTGCTGAAGTCGGCTATGAGCTGCGTCCGGATTTTCAAGGCAGGGGGTTCATGTCCGAGGCGCTGCAGGCTGTACTGCTATTTGGTTTTCATGTATTGGAACTGGATACCATCCTGGCAATTACGCACGTTTCTAACTACGCGTCCGCACGTTTATTGGAACGCACGGGTTTCCATCTAAATCAATCACCAAAGGATGGGCTAAATCCGGATGAACTTGGGTACCAGGTTTCTCGCAAGCGTACAGATAAAAACTTGAGGGAAAATTGCCCGTAACTCCGCCGGACTTGATGGATAATATTCTTTGGCATTGGCGATTTAATAGCTAATTCAGAGTTTTTTTTGGCTGATTACCCAGGAAGTTTATTAATGCGTGCACACCACAAGAATATCAATTCCCCAATTAAATGGTATGACCGCACCTAAAGTTCTCCAATCGCCAAAGGCGCTTGCGGATGACATCGATATTGGTTGCTTGGATCAAGTTCATTAATCCATATTTTTGTTCACTACTTTCGATAGTCTTTTGCAATACTTGACCCAATTCCTGACCGTAACCTAATCGTTGAACGAAATCATCCTGCTCAAATTCTGTCCAGATATACACTTTCATCCACAACCATATAAAGAAAGGCTCCAGCAAGCCAGCGGTGCAAAAGCAAAAAATAAATAATACCACAGAAAACATGAGGTGGTTGAGATACAATTCTATGAAAATGACTACTATGAGTCCCACGGTCACGGACGACGGTATGCAACCGTTTCTAAGAATAATCGCCGCCACTTTTCTTCTCCAAAAAAGCCTGTTTAAGTATCCGAGGAAATGAGGCACCTTATTGGATACGGCAAAGGCCGAAAAAATCTGCGAATCCTTACTCAGGAGGTGACCGACTTCGAGAGCCAACAAAGCGGACAACTCAGACTTGGTTAACCTTTGAAGAGCCCCTTTCGATATAAGAATTATCTTGCCACCAAATGACATAGATCTGATATTATGAGCCTCCAGCGTTAATATTTCTACTTTCAAATTGCATTTTGCCCGGACAAGAACTTCTTTAATTAATTCGTCCAGAAGGACTTTCTTCTCCAGCTCCGGTTTATGAATCCCGGGCATTACCAGGAGAGGATAAATGGCTTCAATGCGGAAGATCGAAAAACAGGTGAAACTCCAGAGAAAGGTTACACATGCAGACATTTTAAATGAAATGTGAATTCTCCATAAAGCGATCATCAAAAAAATTAGAGAGCTGGTTAATAAAATATACGCGAGGATCAGGGATATTTGAGTAATTCTTTTCATGGATTGGTCTGAGAATTTGAAATTGTGAAGTCAAAGACGCGTACCGCCGGGGTGCGATATTTTGAAGTCGCTTTATGCAAAAAAGTATATTCGCCCTCCGGAAGTTTATGCATCACGGATATTTCATAAATATCTTCCCTTAGCGTTTTAGATTTAAATTCTACTTTGGAAGTGTCCTCAATGCCAATAATTCCGGGAACATTTGAAATGCGCTGAAAAGAAACCTGCCTCGAATTGATTGCCTTATTAAGCCTAACAAGAAAAAATTGATCTGGATGTCCTAAAGCAAAGTCGGAAACGAATAAAAAGAAAGGCTTGGAGTTTTCGACTAGAGTTCCGGAATGAGGCCCATTTGATATTAGCAAACCGTTCAGTTTTATCAGATTGGCAAGCGTCCTTTTAAGCGCGCCAAAAGCCCCCTTGGTATACGCGCAATTCATCACTCCTGGTTGTACCGGTTTATATCCCCTTTCTGACCTATAATATATCCCGGGAGATAGTGATAAAAGGGTATCCTTGGGGGCAGTGGCGTCGCTCTCACTCGCCTTGTTGATCATGGTAAGTAGTACTTCATCGGATATACCCGATTTTTTAAGTTGAATCAGTCCAGTAGGAGACAAATCAAAATTTATTCTTGATTTGCTGATTGATGCTTTGACTACATTTTGATTAATCCCCGAGTTGCACATGTCAATGATATCCTTATTTGTCAAAACAAGTTCATTTGACGGAGGTTGTGCGGAAAGTTTTAAGTAAATAAATAATGAGAATCCAATCGCCAATGCGATTATTTCTAACCTTGACCTTTTATGCAATTCGGCTGAGTTCACAAACTAACATTTTTATAAAGGATCGAATAGCTTCAATTAATTTTCATTTCCAAGCTCTTGTATTTCTTCGTCATGCCGAATTGTCGGCGAGCAATCATAAATATTTATGGTTTTCTCTTTGGGATTCGCTTCTATCGTGACTTTTTTTAATCCGCCATTCTCTTTTAGAAAAACGGGTTGACGGTTCCCTTTTTCAAGGGATTTGATTAACATTTGTCGATCCCAGTTCGGTGAAGGCAGTTCAAAATTGAGCTTGTCTAGCGCGGCATCGAGATTAAATCCATAGCTGTCATAATATGTATTCACCCTGAATCCGGCCCCTACTTTGACTGTTTGATCCAATTGGGACCAAGTATTGTACTTTGTGCCATTTTTCCCTTTTTTTTCTTTGAATACGGCCCTTCCCGAGAGAAGATTGTAACCCTCTTTTAAGGTCATTCCCTTCCCTTTGAAAATCGTAAACTGCTGCGTGATTTTGTTCAGACTTAACTCGTACTTGTCCAGAACATAACGGTCGGTGTGGGCGAATTTGATAAAGTAGATAGTCGCCTGAACGATTTCCCCGTCAAATAGCCTCTTAAATGAAAGTGCAAAAGCAGGCTTGTTTTGCTCCATTTGTTCTTTTAAGGTTATTTGCGCCTCCGCCCCGAAACCCAGGAATCGAAGGTCCGCGCAAAGGAATTCATAGTTTGTTTTTTCCATATTTTCTTTGACGAGATTTTGTCCTGAAAGAAGATTGAAACCATCTTTTAATCCGACTCCCTTACCCCTGAAAATTGGGAAGAGCTGTTTTCCACCTTTCAGGGACAATTCATACCTGGCCAGAAAATAGCGATCGGAGTTGATGGATTTGGCAAAATAAATCGTGCAGTTAACAATTTCCTGATCGAATTCACTACGATATGAAAGCTCAAAAGCAGGCTTCTTTTGGTCAATTTTTTGTTTGAGGTCTGCTTGCAGTTCCGGCCCGAAGCCAAGGAATCGGAGGTTTTCGCAAAGAAATTCGTAGTTCGTTTTTTCCATGATTTTCATTTCTCGGGAGTAAAATTATTAGTGACAATCGCGAAGCCACTTATGAATTCTAGAATATTACTTATGAATTTTTAATTAGTTATCCCCATATTTTCGAATGGAACAGGCCAAAGTATTGGCACAAAATAACTTAGGACCCTGATTTGTTTCGAGGATTTTTACTTGCTATTTTTCAAAAAAAGGAGAGAGGCAATTCTATTTGAAATTTTTCCGATACTTAGCTGGTGAAACGCCGAATTTCTGCCTGAACGCAGCAGTTAGATTCGAGTGGTCGTGATAGCCACATTGCGACGCAATTTCCTGAATTGGTTTGTTCGTCTCAAGCAATTGAAGTTTGGCAAGCTCCAGCCTTGCTGATTGACTATATTCAAAAATGGTAGAACCAAAATGCTGTTTGAATGAACGCTGCAATATCCACTGATTGGATCCGGTAGCTTTGGCAAGGGACTCAATACTATATTTCTCCGAAAGGTCACCTAAAATAATCTCTTTGGCAGCAATTGCTAAATCAATATCGTAAGGGGAGCTTTGGCTTATGGGAGATCCCAGGCTATTTGACCGGTCAAGCACTTCAATAAGATACAACTGCACGCAATTTTCAAAATATCGTTCCGCAAAGGCGGGTGTTACATTGCAATTAAGCATAGCCCATACAAGAGTAAGCATCCTCGGGCTTAAAAATTGAGGAGCTTCAAATAAGTTTGCGCATAAGCCTTTATCCACCTTGTCAAGAAACCGCGAAAGCGCAGGAGCCTGTGGGCAGAAATTCCGGAGAAAGGATGGTTTGAAATGTATATCGAAAGTAGAATAATACTTTCCCTGCCCAAATTCGGTCCGATTGTTTATAAAGGGAATGTAAGAAATTTCGAATTGTTGATCGTGTTGAACGTTTTGCTTCCAATCGTCCCACCAGGAAGTGATATCCGATTGTAAAGATGCATGTAACTCAAGAACTGGGAAATTCCCGCAGGCCAAAAAGGTGGAATGTTTTCGAACGGAATAATTACTATACCAAATGTCAAAATCCTGCCCTGCCAAATGAAAGAATTCCATTTTCCCATAGGGGCCACAAGCGTGCACGGCCTCGAATCCAGGCAACATTAACTTTTTCTCCGGAAGGTTACTTCGTCCTTTGGAAAGAACAATCTCTTCTCCATCACGAAGGGTGATTTCAAGTGGCGTAAGGGACTGTATCATTTGATCATCCTGCATGAAGGTTGAGTTACGCTTGGAATCAAACTTACCAGTTTTTTAAATAGCAGGCCGGATTTTTTCTCATTCCCTCCTTACCTGCTCTCTGCACAAATTTTTTGCGAGTAATTTTGGCACCTGCTGCAGTGAAAAGCTTCTCTGGCCTTATATCGAGCTCGACAGTCTTATTTTTGCCATAAAAATATCACGTGAGGCCTGGAAAATTTTCTGATTTGCGCCGATTTGTGGCAATTTCTTTTGAAATTCAAAAATGAAGGATAGTCGTTTGTTTTTGCAGTTCTTCCCTGGTACCGATGAGATCATTATTTAGAGAACGAAGTTACTGCTAAAGCTAAATTCGCCATTTTATTATTTAAACTGGCGGTTAAATCAGGCTGGCTTGTCAGTCCGGGGTAAAATTTCCGCGGAATGCATAATACCTTCGTCAAAAACAACTGATTTATAGATAAAAATTTTGGAATGCTCTTTGTTCAAATGGTGAAATCAATGCCTATTCAAAATCAATACATATGGAAAGCAAAACGATTGACATTCTCTCCGCGGATGCGGTGAGGAAATATGCTATTTGCATGGAAGTTGAAAAGGCACTCATTGAACATGGCGAGGACGAATCCTGGATAAAAAAGCTCAAGACTGCGGAAGAGCAATGGGAAAAGGCCCATACGGCATGGGAGGAAAGTGTGCAGGCTTATGCGGAGATGTTCAATAAAGCCACCACTTAGGCGAGCTCACTTCGGGGAGGCCTTTATTCGAGCACAAAGGGCGGAAAATCCTTAAGTTTGAGCAACAGATTGTTACAAGCATTTTGAAGGGTCTGCGAGACAGAATTAATCTTCTTTGCCAAAGTATCGGCCCGTTCCTCAAAATCTGGTTTTGCATATTTATGCATACTATTAAATAATAAGCGATTTTGCTTTTGCAGGCCTCGCAGCTCCTTTTCAAGGTCAAGTATCAATTTCTTTTCTTTTTCGAGCGTGTCTAAGTCCATGATAACACGGTAATTACGGTTTGCAGAGCAGGATTCAGACAATTTCGTCGAAAATCCCGGGAATATAACGTGCAAAATAAGGAAAACTGAGCAACGAGATCCTTATTTTCAAGGGAAATGCAATCAACCAATTTGACGTAAAAGGTCAATGAATCATACTACACAGGGGGAAACTGCCGTTTGAGAAACGATCACGTAACCCTCGAAAAATGCTGATTGCACCTATACCCGCAAGTGACCATTCTCGACTTCAAGACCTTCATTCCTACAACATACTTGATACTCCCGAAGAACGGGAATTTAATGATTTGGCTGAATTGGTGGCTGAAATCTGTGCCTGCCCAATCTCTTGTATAACGTTTGTTGATCAATATCGCCTATGGTTCAAGGCCACAAGGAATCTTTTGGAAAAGGAATGCAGCCGCACGAATTCAATATGCGGTCATACCATCCTCAGCCACGAAGTTTTGGTTGTAACGGATGCGTCCAAGGACCCACGCTTTTTCGATAATCCGAACGTGACTGGCCCGCTTAAAATAAGTTTCTACGCTGGGGCACCTATCCTTAGTTCGTCTGGCTTTGCCTTAGGTACAGTTTGTACCATGGATAGATCGCCAAGAATCCTGACACCAGGTCAGATCAAGTCATTGGTCACAATAGCAAGGCAGGTCAGCCTGTTGCTTGATCTTCGACTAAAAAATAAGGAAGTTGCCGATACTGCCGCAAGCCTTATCCAGGCTGAGAAACAGATTGCGCAAATAAATATCAAATCGCGCGAGGAACAGAATTTTAAAACCGCTAACCTCCTGCGTGAAGATATTGCTCAATCAACGGCGGCTGTCAAACTATATATGAATTTCGCCAAAAACTCAAAGGGAGTCTCGGGCCAGTTTTTGGATGGCGGCATAACCGAACTTGAAAAATTAGTAAAGTCTATTACCCGGCTCTCTCGCTCAATTACCCCGACCACCGTTGCGCGGGATAACTACGCTGCTCATATTGAGAAATTGGCGCACGACTTCGCCAGGGACCGGGCCGTGACTTTGCAATTTGGCTGCGAGGCGGACCAAGGATATTTAACAGGGCACAAAGGCTTATTGATGTTTCGCATTGTTGAAGACATGCTGAGGATTGCCAATTATTCCGGTTCAACGTCGGTATCGCTGAATATCAGTTCGGAGGGCGGTCTCGCACTTCGCTTTACTTTCAATGAAACGAAAAAAATATCGACGGCCGAGCGCGTTATGTTAGATTCCAATATTGCAACTAAGGTAGCGATCTTGCGAGGCGACATGCAAAATAAAGACGACCTGCCCGGGCGCCAACATTTTATCCAGATTACTTTCGCTGCTGCGTTTAAAAAAATGAACCCTGCCGAAAATGCTGCAAAGCCGTCGGACCGTTCCGGACTTTAAAAATTAAATGCCCCGTCGATGAGAGGCGGGGCAAGAAGGTCCCTACGGATAAAACGGGTTGAAAACAATGTAATCAATTTTCTTTAAATACCCAACTTTTCCTCTTTGTAAATTTTAATAAGAAAAAGGCGCTGCGGGATGGCCTCCGAATTTCTTTCATTGATAAAAAAATTAGGTAAAAAATACTAAGATATTTAGTATTTTTAATACTTTAGCAGTTCTTCCAGAGCATGTACATCAATTGCAAGACATATTTTAGTTTCCGTTTTGGAACCTTCGCCACGGACGAGCTTGTGAAAAAGGCAGCGGCGCTTGGGATCAGAACGCTCGCACTGACGAACATCAACAATACGTGTGATGCATGGGACTTTGTAAAAAATTGCGTGACCGCGAATATTAAGCCGGTCATAGGAACGGAGATCCGGAATGAGGACAATCTTTTATACATAATCCTTGCAAAGAATAGGGGAGGATTCGCCGCCATTAACAGCTTTCTATCCGAACACCTGCTATCCGGCAGTCCTTTTCCGCCTCGGCCATCGCTGCGAGAAACCGATTGTTTTGTGGTCTACCCATTCAGTATTGGTCGGTTCCATGAACTTCGATCGCACGAATTCATTGGCGTTCAATATACCGAGATAAATCGGCTTCACGGCGTCCAACATGAATTGATCGTTGAAAAATGCGTTGCTCGGCATCCTGTGACGTTTCAGAGCAAAGGTTTTTATACCCTGCACCGGATATTACGGGCGGTCCAGCATAACGTGCTATACACGAAAATTTCCCCAAGGTGGTGTTGCCAACCCCATGAATCACTGATTTCACCCGATGAGATGAGGAAGCTCTTTGCGAGGTATCCGAAGTTGATCGCCAACAGCAATCATTTGTTAGACTCCTGTTCGGTTTCGATGGATTTTGGCCGAGATAAAACCAAGAAGGTTTTTTCAAATTCGAAGGTAGAGGATCGGGCGATCCTCCGGAAACTCGCCCATGATGGAATTCAGTCTCGATACGCCGTCGGTCAGGTTGTCCTGGAAAGAGTCGAAAAGGAACTTTGTATTATTGATAAATTGGACTTCAATGCGTATTTTCTTATTGCCTGGGATATCGTTCGCTACGCCAAAGCCCAGGGTTATCATCACGTTGGTCGTGGTAGCGGCGCTAATTCCATTGTGGCGTATTGTCTTGGCATCACGGATGTTGATCCAATCGGTCTTGAACTTTTTTTTGAGCGATTCCTAAACCCCCATCGGGCATGCCCCCCTGATTTTGATATCGACTTTTCACATGCCGTTAGGGATGAAATCTTCAAATATATTTTCA
This sequence comes from Chitinophagia bacterium, assembly GCA_021324175.1. Lineage (GTDB taxonomy): Bacteria > Bacteroidota > Bacteroidia > Chitinophagales > Chitinophagaceae > Puia. The sequence goes on along the minus strand of JAJPJP010000161.1, from coordinate 83 downwards.
ATCGATACGGGGATGATCATGTGGCGTTGCTCGCTGTTTATACGACCTTCCAATACAAGTCTACCGTCCAGGCACTCGGCAAG
>JAJPJP010000275.1 GCA_021324175.1 Chitinophagia bacterium | reverse complement strand
GCCATGAAACCGCTCGGACTCTCTATGTGGCAGTTAATGGCCTTCCGGCCCATGTTTGAGGCGGGAGGACGACTTTTTGTCGATGTCACCCGGCAACTGGCTTTGCCAGCAAGTAGGGAAGCTTTACTCAAGGCAATGGGTGAGCATGATCCCCTGATCCGGGATTCAATCCTGAAAGTCATCGAGCGGGGGGATTTTATCCAATCCCCACAAACTGATACACAGGTGCCGCCTCCCGCCGCCCCGAAGCCGATGCCCGCTCCCCCGCTCGCGGAAGAGATCCGGAGCGATCCGGAAATCGTAAAAGAAATGGTCAGCCGCAGCGAAGCATCGGTAGCCGCCCTAAAACAGAGAATCCGGGAGGTGTCAGGGGCGGACCTGGTTGATTTTATCGGGGAAGACATCCTTGAATTAAAAAAAAGCCTCGCTCAGCCGCAAACCATGGGTGTGATCATGGCAGCGATCAACGCGTCAGCCTGGATCAACGAAAAAATGGAGGAGTGGCTCGGTGAAAAAAACGTGAGTGATACACTCTCTCAATCAGCGCCCGATAACATTACCTCCCAAATGGGTCTTGCCCTGCTTGATGTGGCTGATGTGGTACGGCCTTACCCCGAACTCATCTGTTATTTGGAGCAGGTAAAAGAGGATGATTTTCTGGATGGGCTGGACCGCTTCCCCGGAGGAAAGGAAACGAGGGATGCTATGGAAGCCTTTCTTTCCAGCTACGGCATGCGCTGCAGCGGGGAAATCGATATCACCCGGGCTCGCTGGAGCGAAGAGCCCGGGGTGCTGATCCCCCTTGTCCTCCGCAATATCAAAAATAATGAGCCTGGTGCGGCCAGCCGAAGATTTGGACAGGGGCTGGAGCAGGCTGTAAAAAAAGAGGAGGATTTATTGCACCGCCTGAGCCGGCTGCCGGATGGTGAGCAAAAGGGGATGATGACAAAAGAGAAAATCCGTACGCTCCGGAATTTCATAGGATACCGCGAATATCCGAAATACAGCATCATGAGCCGCTTTTTCGTCTACAGGCTTGCGCTGCTTGGGGAAGCCGAACGGCTGGTAAAAGCCGGTTCCATCCTGGAAAAGGAAGATATTTATTATCTGCGCTTTGAAGAGCTGCGCGAGGCTGCCCGCACGGGGAAAGCCGACGGGGAGCTGATCCGCCAGCGAAAAGAAGCCTATAAAGCCGATGAAAAAAGGGAAGCTCCAAGGGTGATCACCTCTGATGGTGAGATCATCAGGGGCAGGTACAAAAAAGAAGACATGCCTCGCGGGGCGATCCCTGGTCTGGGGGTTTCTTCCGGTGTCATCGAGGGAAGGGCAAGGGTGGTGCTGGACATGGCCGATGCCGGTCTGGAAGAAGGGGATATCCTCGTCACCACATTTACCGACCCGGGCTGGACACCTCTTTTTGTATCCATAAAGGGGCTTGTCACCGAAGTGGGCGGGATGATGACCCATGGCGCGGTTATCGCCAGGGAATACGGACTGCCTGCTGTTGTCGGGGTGGAGCATGCCACCCGGCTGGTCAGGGACGGTCAGCGGATCCGGGTGAACGGCACGGACGGATATATCGAAATCTTATGAGGACAAGGATTTTTCAAGGCAGGATAATGGCCGGGATGCTTTACTTTTCTTACCCGGGCTGCAGAAATTTCTGGATGGGTCAATCGCAGAGTTCAGGTGGTCTAGGTCTGAATCCTTAGTTTAGCTTGCGGCTCGCCCAATGCTTTGTGTTCATGGGCAATGGTTTATGGTAAATAATCCCGGTCAGGTTTGAAAACCCGGAAAATAGTATCGAAAAAACTTGCAATAGTTAAATGTGGATATTATTTTTATTACTCGATTATTGAATGCCAATCTTCCTAGGTAAATCAAAATCCACAGATACCGTACCGTTAGCTTCGTTTGAAATTTCCCATGTAGTACGGCAATTTAAATATCCATTCTTTCGGAATTAATACCATGAGTCCAATGACCCTGGTCAGCATCCATGCCGGGTGCTAAGAAAATTCATATCTATCCAATTATTCTCTGAGGTAAGCAACAATTCAATCTATATGGAACCGGACAGTCTTTATCAGGCTCTTTCGTTTACTATCCTCTGAATCCATGTGGGAGCAGGCAGGTCTTTTCATTTACACAGACAACGTTCACGATTTAATTTATTGTTTTTATCAGTTTGCATGCAGCAACCTGATAAACATGATGCACATATCTTTTTAATCAATCATTTTTGAACCCTTAAAACAACATTTATGAACCGCAAAATGCAATTTTCAAATCTCCCGGAATCAATGACCACCGCTCTTGTAGCCATAGGTTTTCTGAGCCTGGTTTTTTTGCTTTCTTACATAGGCTGGTTTGCTTAAATTCAAAACAACCTTTATTGGGCCTTCATTTTAATCATTAGAAAGGATGATGAATGCCTGATTGCAGAAATACCTAACAACAGTAATCACTAAATACAAAAAATTATGAAAAAAATTATTTTCATATTCATGCTCGCTGCCATGGTCATGACCATGTGCGCTTCGTGCTTCTCTTCGAGATCCAGCCGGAACGGATGCCAGGAACATAGAAATTTTGTTGGTTATCGCTAGGTCCTTCGTGGAATCGACTTTTCATAATGACCGGTGGATGTGCTGATCAATACCTCATCAACATATCCACCGGGCATGTCGGGCAACACTAAAATTTATTGGGATCAATTAAAAATATTCAAGATTTAGGGTACGATCAACAACAGCCGGGCTTTTCCAAGCCTGGCATTTTTATTTTTTGGTGACAATAGTGATTGGGATAAGCTTTCTATAGGGTCGCTCACCGGTCTATCCTTCTTCTTTCGGGCAAGCATCACGCCTGATAAAACACCACCCCTGATGATGGTGCCACCCTCGGGGTCCCGATCAATTCAGGAAAAGAACATCCTTCAGCAACGCATATTTCAACCAAGATGAAACGAAAAAAAGCAGGGATAGAAGGGAAAATGTAAAAGACCGGATTCCATGGAAGGAATAGCAAAAGAAAACCTGATACCGGAATGGTATCGGGTTTTCATTATAAATATTAAGCTTATTAATTGGGAGCTGTTTTATTTGTTGCTTCATTAACCAGTTTTGTCGCCGTACTGAAATCCATTGATCTTATTTCTGATTTTGTATAATTTTTGAAGGCGGCACTTTGCGTTAGGATGGAGCCGGGAATCACAACATACCGGAACTTTGCTCCGCTGATGTCTGACTGGGCGGTGAAGTCAATAAAGCCGACTTTATAATACGCATCGATATAGCCGGAATAATCAATTACATTGACGATTGAACTGTCATTGGCAAAGAGATTTTGCATATAACCCAAAACCAACCCGCTATCAAGGATGGCTTGTGTAATCGCAGGTGCAGCCAGGGTATCTACAAAAATACTATCCGGCATACCATTGTTGGTAAAAGTATCTACTGTTGTCACCAAAGTGATCCAGGGAGAATGCAATACGCTGTCCGGGCCGTTGGTACCGTTGGTACCGTTTGTGCCATTGGCACCATTCGCGCCGGCTGCGCCGGTAGCACCCGCAGGTCCTGCTGGTCCTGCCGAACCCTTTGAACAGCTGATCATGGCGAGGCTCATCACAAGACAACCTGCTAAAACTAATGGTAAATGTTTCATGGTAGCAAATTTGAATTTAATGAAAATCGATTAAATGGTTATTTTTCGGAATGTCATCGAAAAATACCCTTGGTTAGCATTTGCCTGCCGTAAAAATTGTGGAGCGGGAACAAGCAATTTAATCAATTGGTTTTCAGGCATAAACAATTTTCAATGGTAAGCACAACATGCAACCATGATCAAACGAAAAGATTGCCCTGATTATTGTTTTTGCGCTTTGCCCATGAATCATGGCTGCAGAATCAGTCATCGCGGGGCGCGGTGAGCAAACTGGAAACGTCAGGCAAGTAAAATCATTTCGTGGTTTAAAAAAGATGGCTATTATTCGCCAGATAGTATTTTCTGTTCCGTAAAGAGAAAGAATTACTGCTGGTGCAGCAGGAATCATCATCCTATTCAGGATCGTGTTGAATGACCGGCTACCTGACCATTCTGAAAAAACATCAATTGCTGAGATGGTTTTTTATCTTATCTGCCGTTCGTTCATCCGTGTATGCGTGTAAATTCAACATCAAAGTCATGCGCCCAGTTTTTGCCATCGACAGATTTTTCCCAAAAGGCAGTGATTTTATTTGCGTTTTTGTTAAACTCTCCTTCAAACCGTTGCCAGAAACGGGGAGAACTTCGCCACATCTTCCATTTTCCATGGCAGAAGCTCATTTCGTATTTTCTGGAGATCCCGCGCGAATCAAAATAAAGAACCGTATAATCCTCTATGGCATCATCCCGGCCGATTAGCCAGCTTGCCGCAGCAGGACCCGGAAAAGTGCTCCCCTGGCGCATAATCAGAAACCCCCCATTCTCTATGAACTCGAAAGAGGCATACCCTTTCAATTTATCCGTTGGGTCTGAAAGAAAGGAAGTGTTTGACAAAACCATCACCCAGTCCCCGACCAATACCTCAAGAGACTGGAGAGCAGCGTTCAGCATTATATTTTTATGCGCTGAATCTTTTATCATGGTTCGACACTTTTACGGCCAAAGAAAAAGGAGAGTGCGAACAATACAATAAAAATAAAAAACAGGATCTTGGCGATATATGCAGCGCTGGCGGCAATGCCAAAGAAGCCAAAAATGCCGGCAATGATCGCGATGACTAAGAAAATGACGGTCCAGCGTAACATAAAAAACATTTTACTGGTGAATAATCTTGTGTCGGGTCTCTGATCAGAATAAATCAAAAAACCTGCCTGTGTCAGTTTGTATAGGATTCCACCTGAATCATGGGCATTGCAGCAGAAGCACTGTGGAAAATTGAGAAAATAATGCAACAGGTCAATTTAAACTGCTGAGCTGACCGGGGCACCTGATGGATTCATCAATCGGAAGATTTGTTGGTCACGCAAGAAGTAAATTTTTTATTCCGGAAAATATTTTGTTCCCCCAATATGGTCAGCATCTCAATATATCATTTACTCAAGGCTGGCGTCCAGGGGATGAGGTAGCGGTTTTTCCCCAAATAACACCTCAAATTGATGCTTTTCTTCCTGATCCAATCGTTCATATAAAGAACGGATGTGAATTCGTTTTTCCTGCAGTGACAAAAGCGGGGTATTGTTATCCAGTGAAAGCGTGAAGTTTTGTATTTCTTCCATGAGCAATCGTCTTAGCTCTTCGGGGGTTAAATTTTCCAGGTTATTGCTCATGGCAGCTGATTTGAAAAATAGGGCTCAAATACCACGCCAATAGACCAGGTGCCATCTTGATTATTGCATTGGGAAAAGCGCAATTTATTTTTCCTTCGCATGAACAATGGGAGACGGCATATGCCAAATACAAATCCCCGTTAAGACTAACGGGGATTGCAAAATAAATAGAGATCAAAGAGATTATTAATTATGTTTTGCGTTGAATTGTTCCTGTATGCTGATCGCTTTTTTAATGGCGTCAATATAGGCTGGTTCGATGTCTGATGGAGAAAATGATCCTTCGCTGAAACTAAAAACGATTTCGTTTTTTATATGTAGAATGCCGCTGTATTCAAAGCTGTTATCCAGGGAGTGTTTTTTATAATCCAACCTGAAATCAATCCCGTCAATCTTGCAGGCAGTCGTAATCATAACATCCCGGGTTTAATGCATAAGATAGCATCGCCCTTTTTTTATGAGAATGACACTATGTATTATGAATCTCTTGCAATTTAAGAAAATCACCAGGCCATTTCCAAATTTTTTTACTTCATTTATCGTTCATTACGCCTTTGCCGGAACCATGCATAGTTACATGATAGAAATTGAAAATTGATCATTTCTTAAATCAAACCTATGCGAAGAATACAAATCATGATCGCGGAAGACCAAAGTCTTGTTCGAAAGAATTGTTCAAGAATCCCATTTATATTTTCAGTTATTTTTTCTTCATCAATATTTAATGCTGCCATGTAAAAATTTTCAGGAAATGTAATGGGCAACATATTTGGAAATAATTCTTCCGGTTCGTTGTTTAAATACCCTTTCTCAAATTCTGATTTGCGAATTTTAGTTTGCGCGTCCGAAAATTCATGTTCAAATAATTTTGCGAGTAGTTCTAATTTTGGTGTATCTGTTATTTCATTTATATTTTCTAACAATTTATTCTTACCTATGATATTCTTTTTTTGATCAAAGTTGAATCCTCGTAAGAGGGAATCTTTGATCTTGTCGTCTGAATATTTTGGTTGTTTTTCTGTAAGAATGTAGAAATATAATGTGTCAAAGTGCTTATCCAGGTTGTGTTCAAAAAATGTGTTCAGCGTGGTTTTTATTTTTTCAGATGTTGGGGATAGCAGTTACTTGAAAAGCGACTCTATTTTTGAAACCCGCAAGATCAATTGCCGGAAAGTTTTTCTTTTTTGTGGAATTAAGATTTTCAAGTTGCAAATTAAAAACTTCATTTAGTACAGGTATGAGAAAATTTTCTGCGTGTATATTTATTGGTGCTGATTCGTAGCATTAAATGCCTCGACTTCCCCGACAAATCTTGCACTTTGAGTTGTAATTTTATTAATACAATCAATTCTTTTCATAAGTGGTTTTGGCATCCAAAATAAAGCCATCTAATTAAAAATGTGATAAAAGCGCCAACATGGCATTTGGCGCTATTGAGCTTATTTTAGATTTATTTATTAATATCCTTTAAGGGACTTTTAAAGTCCCTAAGAAGATATAAAATCATATTTATATATATTTAGTATCATTATAGGGACATATAGGGTCCCTAAATGACTATGCAATACAAAACGATATCTGCACAATCTGCTGAGGTTATTAAACACTTTTCTGATGTAAATCAATTGGGATTTACAATTCAGCACGTAGCTAATTTGCTCAAAAATTCTTCAAATGACTCAGTAAAAAAACTGATGCGAGACATGGTTAAAAGAGGATTATTATTACGTCTAAAAGATGGCGTCTATTATATAATTCCATATGATGCAGATTCAACGACTTATTTTCCCAACAGGCATCTGATCGCTAAATATTTAATAAAAGATGCTCAATACTACGTTGGGTACAACAGCGCTCTCGAAATTCAGAGTTTAATTACCCAACCTTCATTTCGGGAACAGATTGTAGTAAATAAGCAAATAAAACCTTCTACAATAAAAATAAAAGAGAATAAATTTCAATTCATTTATCATAATACAAATCATTTTTTTGGATTGAAGGAAATGTGGATCGACGGTTTCAATAGAGTTCCATGTTCAGATTTGGAAAAGACTTTTATCGATTGTCTATACAAGCCGGATTATGCAGGAGGCATATCTGAAATAGCAAAAGCATTATATAAATCTAAAGACAGAATCGCCTTTGAAACCCTTTTTGAATATTGCAAAAAATTCAAAGCACAATCAGTTATTAAACGGCTAGGATTTCTTTTGGAAATTTTAGAAATAAAAAATCCTATTATTAATAATTTACAGCAAATCAAAACACCTTCTTATATTTTGTTAGAGCCTTCGTATGAAAAAAAAGGTAAGTTGATCCGTAAATGGTGTATACAACAAAATATAGAAACCCAGGACATTTTATCGCCTATATTTTCATAACATGATTCAGCCAAAAGAAATCAACGCAATAGCCGGAAAATATAAATTGAAAGACACCCAAGTTGAAAAAGATTATGTTTTGACGTGGGTACTGTTTGGTATTTCTCAAAATCAACTTTTATCAAAGGCGTTAGTGTTCAAAGGAGGCACTGCTTTAAAAAAAATATTTTTCGAGGATTATCGATTCTCAGAAGATTTGGATTTTACATTACTTGATGAAAAGATCAGTAATGAAGAAATATTAAAAGAATTTGAAAAAGCTTATTCATTTGTAAAAGAAAGTGCAAATATTACTTTGCAATTCAAAGAAATGAACATCCATTCAGCAAGCGGTATATCCAGGTTGTCGGAGCGCTCTGCAAAAAACATAATGCGATCTTTCATTCTGATACCGTGCAGACGGTCGGACATTTTCCCATTGACCTGCAAAACACCTGCGTGCATTTTATTACCGGGTCAGCCCATAAATTTCACGGACCAAAAGGGGTGGGAATTCCATACATCAGCGAAAAAATAAAAGTAAATCCTTTGATTCATGGCGGTGCGCAGGAACGCAACATGCGGGCAGGAACAGAAAATGTATACGGCATCGTGGGATTTGCTAAAGCCCTTGAACGCGCAACAGCAAACCAGGAGACAGAAACCGCCTTGATCAAAAACAATGATGGGTTCGCCCAGGATTTTTCAGCCTCCCATCAGACAGATCTGATTTTACACCCGATAGCCTTGAAAAGCCCGCCGACGATTTTGTAGATGATCCGCTTTTACGCTGAATGCGGCACACACCGAAGCGTCCAAAAGGAGCCAGCAATGGCTTCAGCAACAAATGTCGGAACAGCAAAAAAGAACAAATGAGCTGACTAAGCAAATGCATAAAAGAAATCAGGATCGCATTAGCCAGAAACTGCAGAGAAACCAGGAGATGCTTCGTCGCCAAAGAAATGAGCTTTAAAAAGTACATTATCGGTTGTCCATTATGGTTAGTGTTTTTTTTGCCTCAAAAAGACAGTTATCTCTTTTTTCTTATTTTTATTGGATGACTGAGCCGGCGGGATATGATGAAAAATATAATTTAGCCAGGGTCGCGGCAGGCGATGAGACCGCGTTCCGTGAACTCTACTTTCATTGGGAGCCGATGCTCTCCGGCTATATCTATCGCATCACATCTTCCATCGAACTGTCCGAAGAAATCGTCCAGGACGTCTTCACCAAAATATGGATGACCCGCGAAACGCTGACTGAGATCCGTAGTTTCAAACATTATCTTTTTGTCATTAGCAAGAACCATGCGCTCACTGCCTTAAAAAAAACAATCCGGGAAAGAAAAAATCTCGCGGATTTTCAAAAAGATCATCTGCATGTTATCGATGGCGCGGATAGCCTTCTGGATGAAAAAAGGCTTTCTTTAATTGATGAAGCTATCAACACGCTCTCCGAAAGAAGAAAAGAAGTTTTTATTATGAACCGCAAAGAGCGGATGAGTTATAAACAGATCGCGACACAGTTACAAATTTCCACAGAATCGGTCAAGACACATCTGAAACTGGCCAAAAAAAGCATCACGGCATATTTAAAAGAAAAAGACATCCTGACCCTGCTTGCCTTTTTTATTTTCTTAAAAAAATAAAAAAAACCTTCACCCATTTGATGAAACCCGTAGTCCTTGAGTGAACAAGGTTATTAAATTTTTATTTTTTCATGAACCCAAGGTTAAACGAGCTTTTTCAAAAATATATGGACCGCGGGATCACCGAAGCGGAATACGTGGAGCTTCGTGGTTCGCTGAGAGATGATGGGTTAACCATTGAAGTCTTGCAGCAGGCCTGGGAAAATTACAGGGGCGATGAAAAAATACTTTCCGCCGGAAAAAACGAGGCGATCCTGCAAAATATATTGGGACACCCTGCCCAAAAACCGGTGCGCTCCATTCGCTGGATACGCTATGCGGCGGCAGCTGCCATCGTATTACTAATTTCTGGGACATATTATTTACATACCAGGAAAAATGAGAAGGTGGAAACAGTTGCGAAACAATCACCAGTTAAAAACGATGTGGCACCCGGTGGCAATAAAGCTGTGCTTACTTTAAGCAACGGGGAAAAAATAATATTGGACAGCGCGCATAACGGGATAGTTGCGCAGCAGGGAAGTGCAAAAATTATAAAAACGGATAGCGGAAAACTCGCATACAATATATTAAACGAAAAATCAACAGAAATAGTTTTTAATACACTCACAACACCGCGCGGTGGCCAATACAAAGTTCAATTGCCCGATGGAACAAATGTATGGCTAAATTCTACCTCCTCCATCAGGTATCCCACCTCATTTCCAAACCACGAACGGAAAGTAGAAATTACAGGGGAGGCTTATTTTGAAGTAACCAGAGATGAGGCCAAACCATTTGTTGTTCAGGTCGACAATATAGAAACGAAGGTCTTAGGCACTCATTTTAATATCAATTCCTATATGAATGAGGAATCTGTTAAGATAACCTTGCTGGAAGGAAAAGTCGTCGTTGCCTTGCAGGGGGATACGCAAGCTAAAAATAACGAATTTCTTGTCCTGAAACCAGGCCAACAGGCCCTAGCATTACCAATATCACATTCTCCATTCGACAAGGTCTCTTCTAAAATGCAATCGCTCAGCTTAGTCAACGATGTCAATGTAGCAGAGGTAATCGCCTGGAAAAACGGTTTTTTCAGTTTTAATCAGGCAGATTTGACGACGGTGTTGAGGCAATTGGAACGTTGGTATGATATCGACGTGCGATTCGCCGGCAATATTCCGGTGCGGCGCTTTTCAGGAGAGTTGTCTCGTGACCTTTCCCTATCACAGGTCATTTCCGTATTGAGCGAGATGGATGTGAAGTTTAGGATAGAGGGAAAGACCCTGACAGTAATACAGTAAATCCGATATATCTTTTTGAATTCGAATGGAGGCGCTCCAAATACCCCTTAAGACTCTTCTTCCAAATGAAACAAGAATAATAATTCCTAAAATGGCTCAAATTATAGTTATCCAAACTGAAACCGGAAGTGCTACTAACACCTCCAACGGATGCTTGGGCAACTGGGAACAAAAAAGTTTGCAACGACTGCTTATTCATCACCCAAACAGCACAAATCTATGCATTTCTCCACCAAAACTGCGTCAGGCATGAGACCATTCTTCATTTTCCTTCTGGTAGCCTCCTTACAGGTTCCGGGCAGAGGGCTAGCGCAAACCGTATCCTTTACGGGTCAAAATGTTCCGCTTGTGAACGTTTTCGATTCAGTCAAGAAACAGACGGGGTACGTTTTCTTTTACGATGCAGATCTCCTGAAAACGGCCAAGCCTGTTACGATCAAGGCGGTAAATGTTGCGCTTGAAAAATTTCTTTCCGACGTACTTGCCAACCAGTCATTTCGATTTTCAATCAAAAACAAAAACATCATCATTTTCAGGAAACTTAACGCTGATGGTTCCGGACCCGGTGCTTCTGGCGACGTCACTCCCGCTCGGTTCACCGTGTCAGGCTTTGTCGCCAATGAACTCGGAGACCCCATGACCAGAGTATCCATCCGACAGAAAGGCACGCTCAGGTTCACGATAACCGACGATAAAGGCATCTATGTCCTGCCAGTAACCGATGACAAGGCCCTGGTTGAATTTACTTACGTTGGCTATGAGCCTCAGGAACTGTCGGCCAGGGACATTCCGCCTGGCTCGGTCGTCATCCTCAAGCCCGCCCCGCAAAGTATTCAGGAAGTGGTGATCAACAAAGGTTATTATAGCGAGAAACGGGCGCTGTCCACGGGCGATGTAGCCGTGGTGACGTCCAAAGAGATCGAAGAACAGCCAGTAACGGACCCGGTCCAGGCACTCATAGGGCGGGTCGCGGGGCTGAACATCCAGCAGACCTCTGGTATTCCGGGATCGTATGCTGCCATCAACATCCGGGGCATCAATAGCCTTACAAATGGCAATGACCCTTTTTATGTTGTGGACGGCGTCCCGTTTAATTCTTCCTCATTAAGCTCGAATTATATGACCGGAGGTGCATTGGGCTATAATCTTGGTTCTTTCTCAGGCAGCAACAGCGCCGGCGATTATGGCGGCGGGAATGGCCTGAGTCCATTCAATGTCCTAAATCCCGCCGATATTGAAAGCATCGAAATCCTGAAAGACGCCGATGCAACCGCTATTTATGGTTCGCGCGGGGCCAACGGTGTTATTCTGATCACAACTAAAAAAGGCCGGGCCGGTGACACCCGTGTTAACCTGGATGTCAGCCAGGGTGTCAGCCAGGTCGGTCATTTCATGAATCTGCTCAATACGAAGCAATACCTGCAGATGATGCACCAGGCCTTTACTAATGATGGTCTGCCCTTTCCTAATATCAATACCAATCCGTACGATACCCACTATGACATCGACGGCGTCTGGGACACCACCCGGTACACCAACTGGCAGAAGGTGCTGATTGGGGGTGCTGCGCAATATACCAATGCCCAGGCCAGCGTATCGGGCGGCACGGCCAACACGCAGTTTCTGGTTAGCGCGGGTTACACGCGGTCTACGACCGTTTATCCGGGGGATTATGGCGACCAAAAGGCTTCCCTGCATTTTAGTGTGAACCATGCCTCGACGAACCAGAAATTCCACCTCCAGCTAACAGGCTTATATGGCTATGAAAATAACAAGGTTCCTAATGCCGATTTTGCGGCAAGCGTCAACCTCGCCCCGGATGCGCCGGCCTTGTACAATTCCGACGGCACACTCAATTGGCAGATGTATAGTGGGACAGCTACCTTTCAAAACCCCGTGGCGGCAACTGCGGCGAATATAACTCAGGCGGTCAACAACGTGAACGCGAACCTGAATCTGAGCTATCTGCTGCTGCCCGGACTGGTGCTCAAGACCAGCTTTGGTTACAACCGTGGGGAAAATAACGAAGTTTCGATTATGCCAAACAGCGTGGAGGGTCCTCCGAACAATACGAATCCCAATGCTTCAATTAACAACAACGCTATTAGCTTTAATAGTAGCTGGATCATCGAGCCGCAGCTCGGCTATGACCGCAAGATGGGTAAAGGCCAGCTTAACGTGGTATTAGGAGGCACCTATCAGCAGCAAAACTCCAGCTCACAGGCATTCAATGCGTACGGATTTACCAGCAATGCGTTGATCAGCGACGCCCAGGCGGCTGCCTATTTTCAGCCGCTCGGGTTCGGGGCGTCAGTGGATCGGTATGCGGCGATTTTGGCGAGGGTTGGGTACAATTTTGATGGCAAATACATTCTGAACCTAACCGCCAACCGTGACGGCAGTAGTCGTTTCGGGCCCGGCAGGCAATTCGGCAATTTCGGTGCGGTTGGCGCGGGATGGATCTTTTCGAAAGAAAATGCGGTTGTCGGTGCCCTGCCCTGGTTGAGTTTTGGCAAGCTGCGTGCCAGCTATGGCACCACCGGCAATTACCAGATCGGCTATTATCAATACCTGGCAATGTATGGCCCATCAAGCAATACCTACCAGGGATTAGTCGCGCTGGACCCCGGTAATTTGTACAATCCGGATTATAGCTGGGAGACCGACAAAAAATTGGAAGGCGGCCTGGACCTTGGGTTCCTGAGGGACCGGATCAATTTATCGGTCAGTTACTACCGCAACCGGAGCGGCAACCAACTCATTTCCTATACGCTGCCTGCGATCACAGGCTTTACCAGTGTTATACAAAACTTCCCGGCGCTCGTTCAAAATACCGGGACAGAGATCACTCTGCATACGGTAAACATTAAATCGAAGAATTTCAGTTGGAGTACCTCGGTCAATTTTACCGATCCTAAAAACAAGCTGATCTCTTTCCCCGGAATAGCGCAAACGCCTTATGCCGATCAATACGACGTTGGTCAATCGCTGTTCGCGCGCAAATTATTTCAATACACCGGGGTTGACCCGAAGACCGGCCTGTATACCTTTAAAACAGCCAATAGCAACGGTATTCCCTCTGCGCCTCAGGATCAAATCTGGACCAAACCAGTCACACAAAATTTTTATGGCGGGATTGGCAATGATTTTACCTATAAAGACTTCAGCCTGGATATCTTCCTCCAGGTAGTCAACCAGTCGAGGGTCGGTTATCAAGTTGGTTTTCAGACACCTGGAACTGAAAATGCGAATCAGCCCACCGCGGTGCTCGGCGCCTGGAATGCGCCCGGCCAGGTGGCGTCGGTACAAGGCTACAGCACTTCTTTCCTCGCGCTGGCACATTATTACATCTTTCTGTTAAGTACCGGGGATGTCGCACCTGTATTTTTTGTGAAAATGACGAACGCCGCCTTATCTTATCATTTGCCTGCAGCTTGGCAGCGGCGCATGCATATGCAAAACGCCCGGATCTTCGTGCAGGGACAAAACCTCTGTACGTTTGCCCATCATTATGTCGGTTTTGATCCAACAACTAGCGCCGGGGGCCTTCCCCCGCTGCGGACCATCACGGGGGGCCTGTCCGTATCCTTTTAATGGAAGCATTTATCATGACAACAAAAGAAAAATGAAAAAACATTATCCATATAAGACGAGAAATAAAAGCCTTACAGGCGCTTTGGCTATCCTGCTATATACCGTCAGTCTCTTGCCCGGCTGCAAAAAATTGGTACAGATCCCGGCACCGACGACGGAGCTGGCGAGCGGCAGCGTTTTGAGCAACAACCTCACGGCGACCGCTGCCGTGCTCAACATCTATAGCCAGATGTTCAACAATTATGAATCGTTCAGCATGGCCGAAGCCATGGGGAGTTACGCGGATGAACTAACCGCGTACGACAACATGAATGACGTTTATAACGAACTATACACCAATTCGCTGTTGGCGAAGCAAAGTCCGGGGCCCTGGGTAAACGCCTACAATTACATCTACCAGGCGAACTCTATAATCAGCGGCCTGCAAACCAGCGGCGGCTGCAGCCCGGCCGTGAAGCAGCAGCTCACTGGGGAATCGTATTTCATCCGCGCCTTCTGGCATTTTTACCTCACTAATATTTATGGCGATGTGCCACTGGTGCTGACCCCCAGTTACACCACGAACGCCACGCTATCCCGTACCCCCAGGCTGGCAGTTTTGCAGCAGGTGGCGGCCGATCTGCAGAAGGCGGACAGTTTGCTAAACAGCAACTATGTGGATTTCAGTGACACCGCGACAACCACTGAGCGGGTCCGCCCGAACCAGGCGTCCGCCTTGGCGCTGCTGGCAAGGGTCTACCTGTACCTGGGGGATTACAGTCAGAATCCGGTTTATTACGCCGAAGCAGACAGCGTAGCGTCCCTGGTGATCGGCAACAGCAACTATAGCCTTTCACCTATCAATGGCGTATTCTTGGCCAACAGCACGGAGGCGATCTGGCAGATCCAGACCACGCAGCCGCCGCCACCTGCCGATACCTACGATGGCTATTATTTTATCCTGCTGGGCGCGCCGGTGACGTATACCGACCAGAACGGCACCAGCATTAGCCCGCAGTTGCTGGCCGCATTCGAGCCAAACGACCTGCGTCAAACGACCTGGATCAGTTCGATCACCGGGAACGGAACGACCTTTTACTTCCCTTATAAGTATCAGCAAAATACCTATGTGGGTCTTGAATATACCATGGTGCTGCGCTTAGGCGAACAATACCTGATCCGGGCCGAAGCCCGGGCGCAAGACGGCAATCTTACAGGCGCAAACCAGGACCTGGACACCATCCGCAATCGGGCCGGCCTCGCCGATACTCTCGTCAGCAGCGCCCCTGCCTTATTGGCCGCCATCTTGCACGAACGACAGGTCGAGCTCTTTACGGAATGGGGCGCGAGGTGGTTCGACCTGTGCCGCACCGGAAATGCCAATGCCGTTATGGGCGCTCCGGGTAACGTGTGTTCCTCCAAGGGAGGTGTCTGGGGCAGTTCCGGCGACCAGTTGCTGTTCCCCCTTCCGCTATCCGACGTATTGGCTGATCCAAACCTCCACCAAAACCAGGGGTATTAGCCATTTAAATACAAAATGATGAAAGTTTATTTTTTTTCGGTTTTAATGATGCTGCTGTGTGCCTGCGGCTTTGCGCAGCAACCCGTGCTCGCCGATGACCTGAACACTGGTACGGATACGATCGTGCAAAAATTTGAGCTAAGTAACGATCTTGACCCGGTCCGGTTTAATGAAAGGCTAACCCGGATCAGGAAGGATGTTTACCGGAAGATCCGGTCTGGCGACGCCAAAGAAAAGGCGTTGAGGCGTCTTGATGCAGATTATTACCTGCGCAGTGCCCTGTTGAATTATAACAGGTCTCATGACTTTGTCGATTCAATAAAAAAGACGACTGCTGCGCAACATGAATATTTTGACAGCCTGATCTGGTCGAATGCTGATTTGAATAACGAAGAACTATATAAGAGATCCGCAACTTATCGCGAGTGGATAGGCAATTACCTGGTCCAGATGAGTAGTACCAAATACCAGTTTGGTGCAGCGATCATCTCGTATAAGGGTGTTGTGCTGCAAGACAGCGTTATCTTAAAAGAGATACAAAACCCCTTCATTCGGGATTATATTTTATATCACAATGCTGCCACGCATCTAATGATGACTACGGATTCGGTACTGGCCCGTAAACTATACCATGATTTCAATGCCGAGGTAACCAACCCCTATTATAGGGAAGCAATATTGAAGAAGTACGACAATTTCAGGCTATTACACACTCCGAACATGCCGACGCCGGATTTTACTTATACAACCGTTGAAGGAAAACAACTGACGCTGAGCAGCCTGCACGGAAAGTTCGTGTACATCGATTTATGGGCAACCTGGTGTGGCCCCTGTAAGATGGAAATTCCATATTTGGGGAAGCTGGAAGAAAGATACGAAGGAAAGAATATCGCCTTTGTCAGCCTTTCCGTCGACAAGCAGGCTGACCTGGGCAAATGGCGTAATTACGTGACCGGCAATAAGCTAACGGGCTATCAGGTGATGGCAGATAATGATCTGCAATCGGAATTCATTCAAAAATTCGACGTCGTATCGATCCCACGCTTTATACTGATCGATCCCGGAGGAAAGTTGGTGGACGCCGACGCCAAGAGGCCTTCAGACCCGACATTAAGAAAGCAGATCGACCAACTCCTGGGGATACCGGCCGCTCCCTTCGCCTTAAGTCCGTATGTCCGGCAGACCGATTTTTCGGGTCAATGGCAACTTGATACAACCAAAACCCATTTCGGAAAATTGCCTGAACAATTCGCCTCCCTCGCTTTGAAGTTAACAAAATTCGTCTCCGGCGCTTTGACTGTAACAGAAAACGACACGGCCCTGATGATTGACCGTATCAACGTCAACGAAACAAGGGAAGAAATGCATTATTCGCAGCAATTCAGATTGGACGGAACATCCACTCGAGTGCCAACGAGCACTGTTAGTGCAGAAGAAGACTCGATTATCAACGCTCCGGATATCCCTGCATTGACGCTTGGTATGGCCAGGAAAAATTTAAGCATTAGTGTGAGTATCACTGAAACGTGGACGCTCGAAGATGGGGGTAAAACTCTGGTTGTCGATAAGCAGGAGATAATACCTGGTTGGGGCATGTTTGAGGTCAAAGGTTACTATGCGAAAAAATAATGCAATGAACAAAATCGTAAAGAAGATAACATTGGTGGTTTTCATGGTAGCTTCGACAGCTATGACAAGGACGTTTGCGCAGAAACCCAACCTGACAAATGACCTGAATACGCGCATGGACAAGATCGTTAGGAAATATATTCCTTTCAATGAGGATGGCATGCAATGGTCAAACTATCTGCTCGATCCGGTGCAATTTAACCACAAGATAGACCAGGCCAGGAAAGAGGCTTACCGACGTATTAAATCTGGAAATGCCAAAGAGACAACCTTAAGGCATCTGGATATAGATTATTATTTGCGTGGCACGCTGGCAGCATATAATCTGCGGTATGGCCTTGATTCGGTGGGTTTTGTTGAATTGGCGAACATAATATACGGAAGACCCAATAAAGATCCGAAAGCCCCTACTACGCTTGATGCGGCTATAAAAAATGCAAGAGCGAAAATGATGACCGATGCCCAGAAAAGATATATCGACAGCCTGATGTATTCGAACACTAACCCGAATAACGAGGCGCTGTTTAAACGTTCGTTGGCATACCGGGAATGGATTGACATCTACCTGAAAAGGATGTCCCTAACGAAGTATAAGTCAGATTCGGCGTTCAAAAATGTACAAGAGGGTATGCCCTTCAGTGTCATTGTTGGCGTGATACAAAATCCTTTCATCAAAGATTTTGAATGCTATCAGCATGGCGCTCTCGATCTTAAAATGATTAAAAAAGATTCGGCGCTGGCCACGCAGTTATACCGGGACTTCCTTGCTGCTGTAACCAATACTTACTACAGGGATCAAATGCGGCGGGTTTACGATAATTATAAGCTCATAAATATACCAGGCTCGCCTGCGCCGGATTTTACCTACACCAATGTCGACGGGAGAAAGGAATCGCTAAGCGACCTGCGCGGGAAATTTGTATACATCGACGTCTGGGCAACCTGGTGCGGTCCGTGCAAAGCTGAAATCCCATTCCTGATGAAAGTAGAAGAGAAATACGATGGGAAGAACATTCAGTTTGTGAGCTTGTCCGTCGACAGGCAGGCCGACACGGCCAAATGGCGAAAATATGTAATCGATAATAAGCTAACCGGTCACCAGGTAATTGCCGATAAAGACTTTAGCTCGGACTTCGTCGAAAAATTCAACATTGTGTCGATACCGCGTTTTTTACTGATCGATCCGGCTGGCAATGTTGTAGAGGGGGATGCGCAAAGGCCGTCAGACCTCGAATTAAAAAGGGAATTGGATCAATTGCTCGGGATTCAGGCTCGTCCTTTCGCGTTGAGCCAGTATGCCCGACAAACCGATTTCTCCGGTCAATGGCAGCTTAATAAGAGCAAAACCGATTTTGGAAAACTGCAAGAATATTCTGTCTCCAGGGCCCTAAACGTAACAAAAAGCGATGTTGCCCTATTGGTTGATCGTACCGGCCTAAATGCAAAACTGGAGGAAAAACATTATTCGGAGCAATTCAACTTCAACGGCACCTCAACGCGAACGACCACGAACAACGGCCATGCTGAAGTAGACTCCATTGAAAACAATCCGGATGTTGACGCGTTGACGCTCGATATGGGTGTTACCATGAACGAACCTGCCTTTTCGGGAATTCTAAATGTAACAGAGACCTGGACGCTGGAAGATGGAGGCAATACCCTTCTGGTAGAAAGAGTGATTCAACAGGGAATAGCCAGGGTCGGGGTCAAATGTTACTATGACAGGCAGCTGAGTTTGGGTTTTGCCCCGCCAAAGAATTGGCAGAATATGGACCTGCAGCGGGACGGCTTATTCGGCATCAGTACGGAAAAGGCGTATGCAGAACTATTGAAGGGCAAAACACCCCAGACCGTCATCGTGGCGGTGATTGACGCTGGCGTGGATACCACTCAGGAAGATCTGAAGCCGGTGCTTTGGCACAATCCGAAGCAGAAAGCGTTTGATAACGGCGTCTATGGCCGGAGTTTTCTCTGTTCTGCCAATGGGAACGTGAATGTTGACAATGACGAAGAGACCGCGGTAGTACGGGCTTTCGAGCATGGGGACACGGCCAGGCTTGGTGGCGACGACCTGGCGGCCTACCACAAGGCGAAGCAAACTCTGCAAAGACTGCTTGCGACACACCGGAGCGCCGAGCAGCGCATCGAAAAAATGATTGATAGCATCTTTGAAGTGCGAACCAGGGAGGTAAGGGATTTCGAGCAACGGGATACCGCTGTGCTCAGCGACAGTAACTTGGTCAAGTATCACGCAAAAGTGGCAGACCTGCGACTGTTGACGGCAGCTCTGAGCTGGAAACAACTCGGAGGAAAATCTATCGATAGCCTCTACGGCGTCTTCCTTAGGCGAGGAAGTGCACCGAATCCTTCCCAGGCAAGGATTGCATGTTCCTTCTATTTTAAGGAGCTGCTGGCGCTCGATTGCCAGTTGAATACAGCGTATACCCCTTTCACGCCGGGTAGGGAGCGTTATTACGACTGCCCGGATGTGATGGGTCCAAATCCGATGCATGGCACTGTTGCGGCTGGGATCATAGGTGCGGTCCGTAACAATGGTATTGGCATTGACGGGGTGGCCGATGATGTCCGGATCATGGCGCTTCGTGTCGTGCCCGCCGCAGGCCAGGTGACCGCCGGGAATATGGCCGACGCTATAATATATGCCGCCGATCACGGCGCAAAAGTGATCAATTTGAGCATTGGCAGCTCCGAGTTCGGCTCGGGTAAAAAGGAGATAGATGCAGCGGTGAAATACGCGATGAAAAAGGACGTCCTGATTGTGCAGGCGGCGGGAAATATCCATCTGAACTTGGACAGCGCAGGATTTTATATGTTACGCAATTACCGGGACGGCGGGCAAGCGGGGGCTTTTATCTTGGTTGGAGGGTCAGGCCCAAAGAATGACCGTACCCTTTGCAGTGATTTGACCTTTGGAAAAAAGTCGGTGGATGTATTTGCTCCCAGTGAGGAAATTACCTCGACGTTACCGGACAATAAATATGCTGCTGAAACCGGTACGAGCGTTGGTGCGCCGGTAGTCGCCGGCCTGGCAGCGCTTATCCGTGAATATTATCCAAACCTGAAGGCACAGCAGGTGAAGGATATCATTCTGCAAACTGTGGTGAAAAGTGATTATCTGACCGGGAAATGTGTGACCGGCGGCGTGGTTAACGCTTATAACGCCCTGCAGCTGGCAACTAAATTGTAGGATTCCACCTGATTATATAAAAATAAGCATAATGATAAAAGGTATTTTAATGCTGCTCGCCAGCCTGCTGCCATTTTTCAGCAAATGGAGCTGCAGCTGGAAAGCCTGTTCGGAATCAGTAAGGAGAAAGCCAACATGAAAGAGAAATACCAGGACAAAAATATACGATTTTTTGTGCCTTTCTGTCGGACTTCCAGGCCCAGGCAGCCATTTGGCGCAATTATGTAACCGATAATAAGCTGACCGGTTACCAGGCAGATTTAAAATCGGATTTCAGTAAAAAGTTTAACATAACGGCGATGCCCGCTTTTTACTGATCGATCCGGCAGGCAAAATGGTGGATGCCGATGCCAGAAGGCCATCGGACCCGGGGTTAAGAAAACTATTTGACGAGTTGCTGAATTGATAAAAAAAGTTCAAGAATGGAAAGATGAGCATTTATTGCTTACCGGTCTTGATACTTCTTTGCAGTGGCAGTCTTGCACATGAACCGATTTTAACGGATGACATAAATAGGGGTTTGGATGCGATCATACAAAAATACAAGCTGACTAATAGTATTGATCCGGTTCAGTATAATAAAAAACCAACCAGATCAGGACCCGGGGAAGTTAAGGATATAACGCTTGTTTTAAGCATTAAGACCCCAGCAAATGAACAGTTTGCGAAATTGAGAAAAACCCTTACACTCCAGGATGGGTCGTGCGAACCTGGTAGTGGACAACCGGGTGGAACCTGTTTGCAGTAGTGCCCTTAATAGCTCACGGACTGCCATCTCAAAAAAAAACCGTTCTGTATGGGGGTAATTTTTCGGACCGTCTTCAGCGGTGCAAAAACTCAATAAATAAATCATATATAGTGCGCTGGCTTAAAGGTGGTCTCCAAACAATGATTAAAATCAAAAAAATCAGAATGAGAGGAAAGATTTTAATAGCGCTCGTTAGCCTGCTGCCGTTTTTCGGCATTGCCCAGCCAAAGAACTGGCAAAACCTGGACCTGCAGCGGGACAGCGTGTTCGGCATCAGTACGGAAAAAGCATATACGGAATTATTAAAGGGCAAAACATCTCAGGCCGTCGTTGTTGCGGTGATAGACGGCGGGATCGATACCGCCCAGGAAGATCTGAAGGCAGTGCTCTGGCACAATCCCGCACCGAAAGCTTTTGATAACGGCACCTACGGTTGTAGTTTTGTCTGTTCCGACAACGGGGAAGTGTATGTCGACAATAACGAAGAGACCGTGGTTGTACGGGAGTTCGAAAGGGGGGATGTGACCAAACTCCACGGCAGGGACTTGGCGGCCTACAAGAAGGCAAAACAAACCTTGCAGGAAGAACTCCAGGAAGCGCGGCGTTCTATCCGGATTCAGGAAAAAATGGTCGATAGCCTATACGCCGAGCGCGCATGGCAGATACGCGCGTTCGAACAACAGGATACGACAAGACTGAGCGAAAGCAGCCGGCAAATCTATCATGCGAAAATGGAAGACATGCGACGGCTGACGGAGGCACGGAGCTGGAAACAGCTCGGGGGAAAATCCATTGACAGCCTCTTTGGCATCAAGTTAAGAAATGCAACACCGCCACCTTATTCCCAAACAAGGATTGTTTGTTCAATTTATTTTATGGCCCTGAGAGATCTCGTTTGCCAGTTAAATACAGCGTATGACCCTTTTCCCCCGGGCAAGCAGCGCCATTACGACTGTCCGGATGTAATGGGGCTGGCTCCGGCCCATGGCACTTTTGTCGCCGGGATCATCGGCGCGGTTCGAAACAACGGAATTGGCATCGACGGCGTTGCTGATAACGTCCGGATCATGGCTCTCCGCATTGTGCCGGCCTCTTCTGGCCAGGTGCGTATAAAGAATATTGCCGGCGCTATAAGATATGCCGCCGATCACGATGCAAAAGTTATCAATATCAGCATTGGCAGCTCGCAGTTCGGTGAAGATAAAAAGGTGATGGATGAAGCCGTGAAATATGCGATGAAAAAGGACGTCCTGATTATAGAGGCAGCAGGAAACTTGAATATGGATCTGGATAGTGCCGGCTTCTTCATGTACCGCGATTACCTGGACGGCGGGCAGGCCGGGGCTTTTATCGTGGTAGGGGCGTCGGGTATGAAAAACAACCCTACCCTTTGTATGGAATTAACCTATGGTAAAAAGTCAGTGGACGTTTTTGCTCCGGGTGAAAAAATTACCTCAACGGAACCTGGCAACAAATACGCAGACAAAAGCGGCACGAGCATGGCTGCGCCGGTGGTCGCTGGGCTGGCAGCACTGATCCGTGAATATTACCCGAGGCTGAAGGCACAACAGGTGAAGGACATTATCCTGCAAACTGTGGTCAAAAGCGATTACCTGACCGGGAAATGTTTAACCGGGGGCGTGGTCAATGCCTATAACGCCCTGCAGCAAGCCGCAAAACAGGAGGATTAATAACGATCAAATCGGATAGGCTGTGTCACTCTTGATTTCGGCCAGTACGAAAAAACTCTGCACCGTGGTGATATTGGGCAGGTTGGCGAGTTTTGTCCGGTAAAAATATTGATACTCATCCATATCGTTGGTAGCTATTCGAAGAAGAAAGTCGAAGTTTCCCGTCATTTGAAAGCATTCCATGACTTCGGGGAATTTAATGACTTCCCGTTCGAAAGCTGTAAGGGTTGCGGAAGTATGGGCATTAAGAAGGACATGGGTGAAGGCTATCAGTCCCTTACTGATTTTTTTGGGATCGAGGATGGCGACAAAACGACGAATATAGCCTTCTTCCTTGAGCCGCCGGGTGCGTTCGTGGATCGTAGCGACGGATTTATGGAGTTTAAACGCGATTTCTTTATGGGTGGCGGAACCATCAGCCTGAAGCAGGCTTAATATTTTTAGATCAACCTCGTCATACTGATGCATAATATGTAATTAAACACAAAAAATAACTCATTTTCCAAATAATTTCTGGATAATCGACCAGACTTCCTTTTTCGACAATGTTTTTTTGATCTTTACCCAAATATATACACAATTTTATGTACGAAACTGTTAAAAGTGTAAATGTGACTTTCGGGCAGCTCTGGCATCTGGTAGGTAACACACCGATGTTAGCCTTGCACTACGATTACAAGGGTGCAGCCGGGGAGATATACGTCAAGTGTGAACACTATAACCTTACAGGAAGTGTGAAAGACAGGATGGCGTTATATATACTCCAGCAAGCGTACCGGCAGGGTAAAATCCAATCGGGGGACACGATTATCGAGGCGACCAGCGGTAATACGGGTATTGCCTTCGCGTCCATTGGCCGGTCGCTGGGGCATCCGGTGAAGATCATCATGCCCGATTGGTTGTCAAAAGAACGAATGGAGATTTTGCGGACCTTGGGTGCGCAGTTGGAACTGATCAGCAGACAGGACGGTGGTTTTGTCGGCAGTTTGGAGCTGAGTGAGCGGCTGGCCCTGGGCGGCGGTGCATTCCTTCCAAGGCAGTTTGAAAATGAATACAATGCGGAAGCACATGAGCGGACAACGGCCGTGGAGATTTGGGAACAACTGCAGAGCGTGAACAAACGGCCGGACGCCTTTGTCGCCGGGGTGGGGACAGGAGGCACGGTCATGGGGGTGGGTAAGTACCTAAAATTCCGGGATAGTTCCATAAAAATACATCCGCTCGAACCAGCTGAATCGCCCACACTTTCAACCGGCCATAAAGTGGGCAGCCACCGGATACAAGGTATATCTGATGAATTCATTCCCGCTATAGTCAAGCTCAATGAATTGGATGAAATTGTCCAGGCCAATGACGGTGATGCGATCATTATGGCTCAGAAACTGGCCAAGGAACTTGGGTTGGCGGTCGGGATATCATCAGGCGCCAATATCATAGGTGCTATCAAGGTAAAAGAGAAAATCGGTGCAAAAGGGGTAATTGTCACCCTGCTGTGCGACAGCAATAACAAATACCTGAGTACTGATCTCGTAAAAGAGGAACCTGTCAGAGACAATTATATTTCTTCAAACGTAACCTTCACGGGTTATCATCCAATCCGCAGGCTGCCCAGATCAGTCATACAATAACAGGACAATAGTGCCAGTAAACAAATTAATAATATAAAAAAAATAACGATGAAAAAAATAACGATTATCGCATTGTTTCTTGTTTCGGTAGCATTGACCAGGGCCCAAATCCTGCAGCCCGTGAAATGGAGCTACGGCTCCAAAATGATAAGCAAAACCGAAGCGATGGTATTTATAAAAGCGACCATCGATCAAGGCTGGCACACATATTCACAGTCCGTACCGGATGGAGGGCCTATAAAAACGACTTTTACATTTCCTGCATCCGATAAATATGAACTTGTCGGCCAAACATCCGAACCAAAACCGATCTCTAAATTTGAAAAAGTGTTCAATATGAATGTGGCTTTTTTTGAGCATTCCGTGGTTTTCCAACAAAAAATCAAACTGAAGGGACCGGGACCCGTTGAGATAAAAGGGTCACTGGAATTCATGACCTGCAATGATCAAAAATGTCTGCCGCCTTCTGATATAGATTTCACTATCACGGTAAAATAAATAAAAATGGACTTTTATTTTTTCGAAGAACGACCAAAGAAACGCGAAACGGCCCGCGCTTTTGCACAAACAGCATGGTTAAATGTAAAGGAATTCCATGTTGAACTATTGATGAGGTAGGCAAAGGTTACGCAGATACATGGGCCAGCGAGGTGCACCGGATCATTATCGCGAAAGCAAAATTGAAATGACAAAAAGGAACTTAAAAAAGTAAAAATAGCAAGAAAAAAAATAAACAAAATCATAATAAGAATATGCAAGCTTTTTGGAAATATATTTTTTTGACGCTTTCGGTTTTGTCGACTTTGCCTACGTCACAAACTTATGGCCAAGACTCCGTGTCAACAGCTAATGTGACCTTTTCGGCCCAAAAAAGTGAAACGCTGGTTGTAAAAAAGATTACAAATGATACTGCTCCCGATGGGAAAGCATTACGCAATGCATCAAAGGATGAAAATCTGACTACAACTACCGGCGGGAATAAAAATGGACAGACTATCTGGGCTATTTTTCTAGCCGGGGTTTTTGGGGGGCTCGCTGCATTGCTGATGCCATGTATTTTTCCGATGATCCCCTTGACGGTAAGTTATTTTACTAAAAAGGCACACAGCCGGGCAAGGGCGATCAAAAGCGCACTCCTTTACGGTCTGTCCATAATCATAATTTATGTGATTCTGGGGCTCCTCATAACGATCGGGTTCGGGGCGGATGCACTCAACCGCCTTTCCACCAACGGGATTTTCAATTTCTTTTTTTTCATACTGCTGGTAGTATTTGCTGCTTCCTTTCTGGGCGCGTTCGAGATCACGCTGCCGAGTTCCTGGGTAAATAAAACGGAGAAGCAATCTGTAAGCCGTGGATTGGCAGGCGTTTTTTTTATGGCGGCGACCCTGTCGCTTGTTTCTTTTTCCTGCACCGGTCCGATAATTGGTACTCTACTCGTCCAAGCGGCGACCACGGGCGCCGTTTTAGGCCCGGCCATAGGGATGCTGGGGTTCTCTGTGGCTCTCGCGGTACCATTTGTTTTATTTGCCATGTTTCCCAACCTGATGCACTCCCTGCCTAAGTCCGGGGCGTGGCTGAATAGCGTTAAAGTTGTCCTTGGGTTTTTGGAGCTGGCCCTGTCTTTAAAATTCTTAAGCAACGTCGACCTGGCATATCACTGGCATTGGTTTGACAGGGAAATATTTCTTGTTTTATGGATCGTTATTTCGGCATTGATGGGCTTTTATCTTTTAGGAAAACTTACCTTATCCAACGATAGCACTTTACCATTCGTGTCGGTACCGAGATTGTTCCTGGCTATTGTGGTTTTGGCTTTTACCATGTACATGATACCTGGGCTTTGGGGGGCGCCCTTAAAATCGATCGCAGCCTTTCTACCGCCTCAGGATACCCAGGATTTTGATTTATACACCCCGGGCCTGACTGGAGCAAATAACAGGACAGCCACGAATAGGGGTGAGAATTTTCCGCAAACCATAAAATATGCAGACCTTTTTCATGCACCCCTAGGGCTGCACGCCTTTTTTGATTATCAGGAAGGGCTGGCATTTGCCAAAAAGGTGAATAAACCGGTAATGATCGACTTTACGGGTCATGCCTGTGTAAACTGCCGGAAGATGGAGGCTACGATTTGGCCGGACAAATTGGTGCTTCCGCTCATCAGGGATAATTATGTGCTTATTCAATTGTATGTGGACGATAAAACTGTTTTAGCTTCGAATGAACAATACACAAGCACTTTCAGCAAGAGACAGATCAGCAATATTGGAGCGTTAAACAGCGATATCCAGGCATCCAGGTTTAACAGCAACTCCCAACCGGATTATGTTTTGCTAGGTGTTGAGGGACAACTGTTGGTGCCTCCCGAGGGAGCCGTCTATGATGCAGCCGTTTACGCACAATATTTGGAAAGCGGGTTAACAGCTTTTCATAAAATGAAATAATATCGCAACAGGGTCCTAATATACCTGCTGAATAAGGTTGGTTCGGTATTAGAAGATGAAGATCAACGCGGGCTTGTCCATTTTATGGAATATATGAACTTTAACAGGACCAAAAATTATCCACACAATCAATTAGATGATTACCTGCCGCAAGGCACTTCTTTTATAAGAATCTTATTAAATCTAAGATGAATTGACAACTCTGCTCAGACAAAATATCGGCAAACACATTTCCCTATCAGAAAAAGAAACAGTGGAATTTTGTGAAATGTTTTATCCGCGAACTATCAGGAAGAAAGCCTATCTTTTAAAAGAAGGGGAAATTTGCAGGTTTGAAGGTTTTGTCATTAAAGGATTGTTCAAGGTATATCAGGTTGACGAAAAAGGTTTTGAGCAAATACTTTCTTTCCCCAGGGAGGATTGGTGGATCGGCGACATTGACAGTTTTGTCAATCAAAGACCCTCTCATTATTTTAT
>JAJPJP010000094.1 GCA_021324175.1 Chitinophagia bacterium | reverse complement strand
GGAGAGAACTATCACCATTAGAGCGTACCCTGTCAGTTTATTGGCAAGCAGGTTAGCGTTGTATACGATACAGATATTGTAGAAGTATACTTCCTACACCTGCGTATTGCGCTGCACAAGCGCAGTTATAAAAAACATGACTTTATGTTATTAAAGGAGATTTTTATAGCCTTTGAATATGAACTATCATTATCGCTACATATTTCGATTGGATTTTCTTTTCTTAAAGTCCTACATCCAATAACCAGGAAAAACACTAACCATGCCGTGAAAGGCGCTTTCATAACCTAGAATTTTTGTTTATGGGTATCGATTGTTTTGGTTGGAACAATTGGGAATCGAAGATAGGTTGGATCAACGTCGCGCTGAAACAGCCTTTCAATGGTTACCTCATTTCTGATACGTCACTATTGGATGATGAAAAAACACTGATGATATGCTGACGGTTTTCTCGTTTGTGACCTAAAATCGTTCATTCGTTGCGCTTAATTGGGACTATTCGGGGATAAACTTGGGAGCCCAGGCCACTTTCCACAAATGACCATCGGGGTCTTGGAAATAACCGTGATACCCACCCCAAAGGCTTTTTCCGGGGGCTTTACGATTTTTGCCCCGGCCTTGCGTGCGAGTTCCATTAGCGCGTCGACTTCTTCTTGTTTGCGGACGTTGTAACCGACGGAGAACTCTGTGGCTGATTCCTGCGCTTTTGGGGTGCCTGCATCCCAGGCAAGGTCTTTCCGCGAATATAGCGCCAGTTTCATCCCATGCCTGAGTTCGAAAAATACCACGGCGAAATCAGCCTTAGCAAAGCTTTTGTTACCAAAAAAGCATTTCTCTCATTTAGCATTTACTGGCTTGCCCAAATTCCCCATCAGACTTAGGAGTTGGCTTTCACTGAAAAGATTTAGAGCTTCATGCATTATTCAACTTAGGCAAAAATTCCCCCAGTTTATCAGCCCTGTGTGAAAGCTTATCGTAGGTATCCTTAACGATGGCATATTTATTATTATTCTTGAAAGTCCAGCACGTTTGACGCTCACCGTATTTCATGAGAGATGTTTCCCCAATGACGTCTCCATCATCGACAATTGTAAAGTCTTTTAGTTGTTGAGACTGAAAATCGAAATCTTCGTGCCATGCGTCAATATACACTAAGACTTTGACTCCATGTTTGTTATGATTTTTCATAATTTCAATATACTTGGCGCTGACATCAGAAATAGCTTCGAAAATAAAAATTCTATTCACGCTTGCATTTGAAGGATTTTCTTCGTGGGCTTTAAGCAATTTCTTTCCAAACTCGCCATCCCATGATTCGATATAGTCTCGGATGCATGTGGAGAACACATTTCTATCTGCTTTTGAATAAAGCTCGAAAAGAAAATCATCGTTGTCAGGTCCGTCGATGATCACGCAAGATTTGCTCCAGTTTTCGACCTCCATCATAAACTCACTGTAATCGAGATTGATTGCCTTTCGGAATAACGGATGATCAATAGAAGGGAGATTTTTTATTTTTTCCAACAGGTTTTTTGTATTGATCCTGGCATCTACAAAGAGTATCTGGTTCAGGAAATCGTCAATTCCTTCAATGGGTCTAGTTGGGAGAGTTAGGGTTGCAGGCGTTTCCTTTTTTCTGAGTGCAAGTATGAAAATCAGTATAATGACGATCAGCATGAGAAGCAGAGTCCCCCAGGGATAGTAGGTTTTTATGCTGTCAGTTCTGTCTTTGCTTAAATATACTAAAGAAAAGATTGATTCGATAACCAGAAGCCCCAACGCAAATAGCCGGATAGGATCTGATACCGATCCGACAATTTTGGCCCAAGAACTTTGAGTGGGGGTTTTTTTTTGCTGATCTGATCTGGGTGGCATGCCCTGAATGTTTACAAGTTAATAGCTTTAGAAAAACTCTAAAATTGATTTTTAGGTGTAATCATGATTAATTTTCAGGGGAAGCATTATCAGACTTGATCCATTAACATTGACACTGCATATACGCGAAGTATTTCAAAATAATACTTGGGCCGGGTATAACCTCTTTCAGAAAATAAAAAATGTGAAAATCAGGATTGCAAAACCTAATACAAATCAAGGACATTTTTTTAATAAAAATTAGTAATTTTTTCGATTGTAAGGGCTTTTACTTACATAAAAAATTTGCAATTGGCACCTCAACATTACTTTCAACATTTTATGTAGGTAGCTACGACCAATGCTGACATTGGTTTTGACTTCGGCTATACGAGGGGGTACGCGTCGATCACTACGCGAGGGCTCAACCAATGGTACATGACTTGCGCTGGCTTTTTTGGCTTTACCGCGGAGACGGTGCAAAGCAGCAGTGTAAAGTCCGGCTATCCATCAAGTTCGAAATACCCGGCGATTGCCATTTTTTGCAGATCGAGAATCACCTGATCAATTGAAAATAAAAACAAACTCTTGTTACGAGAATATAACTAATTTTTCCTTAAGAAAATCAAGTGCTCATAAATACCGTAAAAAGACGGGGTATTTCCACCGTGAAAAGACGGTATTTTGTTAATGGTGCTATTCATTCCTTTTTTTTCTTCAGTTTTATAAGGACAATTTTAAGCGAAGCTGCATGGATTTGTCCAGCATTTGTTTGCCTGCATCAGTTAATTTGAGGCTTTTCCCCTAGAGTTGACAGAAATAATTTACGTTTTGGTTTTTCATTTTCCAATGAAAAAAATTGACCAAAGCTGTTTGTCTTCAATTTAAATTTTGACAAAGCAAAAGCTGACAAAGAAAGGCTGGGCGCAGACGGGTGCCTTTTCGAAATTGATACTATAACCAATAAAACCTTATTCGCATGCCAATCCTTTTTTTCCGAGCGCATTTCCCCAACAAAAAATCGATTAACAACAGAGTTCCAGCTCAGGCGCTCACATCAACTCGCATCAAAAAGAGATTGGAATTTTCGTCGAAGCGCACACGAAAGGATTTTCTAAACTGAAAAACCGAAGTACGAAAATAAGCGCTGATTTTCGAGTCACTTAAGTGCGGCTCGGGCTAAATCGTCTCGACATAATAAAATAAAACAAAATTTAATTTTTTATGGGTGTTCTACTCCAGGGATTTTACAAGAAAGCGCCTGGCCACGCAGTGCCTTCTCCGGGAGACGGAGATGCTTCACAACCATGGTGGTGGGATAGACTTGCCTCGCAAGCAAACGATTTGGCATTGGCAGGATTTTCCGCCGTGTGGCTGCCGCCAGTCTTAAAGACTGCGTCCGGGGCAGATCGCAATTCCGATGGTTATGGCCCGTTCGATGACTACGATATTGGATCCCGAAACCAGAAGGGAACAGTGCCGACGCGATATGGCAACAGGGAACAGCTCCAGCGATGCGTGGCAATTTTACGAGCGAATGGAATTGACGTTTACCTGGATATGGTTGAGCATCAAAGAATCGGTGATGAGACGCCTTTTGTATTCCGATATCCTGGCGCGGATGAAACTCCCGACATAGGTCGTTTTCCTAAAGACCCATTAAATTTTGTTCCCCAAGTACCACGTGATCCAGATCTTGGCGGCGCGGTAGCAGACGACATCGCTTTCGGACGTGAGCTGGCTCCCATTAATGCAAAGCCGCCACATTTCGTATCCGACAATCTAATCAATGCGGCCGATTGGCTAAGTCGAGCGCTGGATGTCCAAGGCTATCGTATTGATGACGTCAAGGGGCTTTCGACGGATTTCCTTCAACCTTTTCTGAATAGTAAATCAATGGCCGGAAAATTCGCGGTCGGCGAATTTTTTGATGGCAACCGGGTTCTTGTAAATGGTTGGATTTTCAATCCACGTGGGATGGATGGTCGTGTGAGCGCTTTCGATTTTCCACTAAAATTTGTCTTGACGGCGATGTGCAACAATCCTGGTCGCTTCAATATGGCCGACCTTGATCATGTTGGCCTCGCCGGGATCTCGCCATTAAATGCGGTCACTTTCGTTGAGAATCATGATACCGATCTTAAACCGGGCCAGAATGTTGTCATTAACAAGATCCTTGGTTACGCTTATATTCTAACCTCCGAAGGATATCCTTGCGTTTACTACCGCGATTATGATATGGGGCCGGATGGTTACAAGCTCAAACCAGAAATTGACAACCTGATTTGGGTGCATGAAAAACTTGCGGCCGGGGCGACGCAGCAACGTTGGAAGGATTTTGATGTATTTGCGTACGAACGCTTAGGTGGCCCTCACTTGCTGGTTTGTCTCAACAATAACCCAGGATCTTCAAGAACCATTTCGGTCGCGACAGGTTTCGGTCCCATGAAAACTCTTCATGATTATACGGGGCATACCAGAGATGTCGAAACCGACGTCGATGGAAATGTTAGCATCACCATTCCCCAAAATATTAATGGATTGGGCTACGTCTGCCTCAGCGTCGAAGGACAAGGCGGCGGATTCGAAACGAGACAATTGCCCGTGACCCAGGATTTCGAAGGCGCTCAGGACCTGGATATTCTGCCGGCCTTAAACGGAAAATCAATTCAGGTTGGTCGTGTTTGGTGTGCAGCCAATTCTGCTGTTAATGCACGTCTAATTTCAGACACCACCGGTTGGACTAATGCATCCGCTATTCAACTTGAGTTGCTTGGACCAAATAATCAAGTCCTGGCGCAACAAACATTTAATGAAAATGAGGTCAAGAATGCATTACTGAATGCCAATGTCGCCACGACTGGCTTCCATACATTTCGTTTAAGGCTGACCGGCACTCCTGACCCAGCCATTGGCTCACCTTTCAAATTAAGTGTCAGCTATATGGCGAAGCCTGTCTTCAACCTCTTAAATGACACAGAACAGTCAGGTGGGGGCGTCGGGCAGCCAGAGGTTGTGGGTCAATGGTCAGGCACCATCCCGCTGGCTAACGTGCCCATACATACGCACGTATTGCCCACTGGCAAAGTACTCTTCTGGGGTCGACGAGACCCTCCAGGAACGCCGGATTTCCCGTCACTAAATCAACATGAAACCCACGCTTTTATTTGGGATCCTTCCAATCCTACAAAGCCTGCAATACCGACAAACAATCAACCGAGGGATTCACGTGGCAATTTGATCAATCTTTTCTGTTCCGGCCACACGTTCCTCGCAGATGGCAGGCTGCTCGTGACCGGCGGTCATCTTTTCGACAGCCAGGGCCTTGATTGCTCGACATTTTATGATTGTTTCGCGGACAGTTGGGCACCAGCCCCAGTAATGAATAACGGCAGATGGTATCCCACAACGGTTACTCTTTCAGATGGGAGACCATTTGTTTGCGCGGGCAGTTTTCCAACGGGACTTCTTCAACCACCGATGAACAGTAATGCGATAAACAATATTCCGCAGGTCCTTGAAAATGGCATTTGGCGCGACCTGACTGATTTCGAGGGCTTGCCTCTGTTTCCGCGCTTCCATGTTGTTTCAAATGGAGCGCTATTCATGGCCGGACCTCTGGCAACCACTTATTTGTTCGAAAATTTGGCGACTGGTGAAAATGGAACCTGGGTGCCCAAAGGCGAGCGCAACGTCCAAAATGCAGACTACGCGCCGTCTGTGATGTATGGTGATGGCAAAATCATCTTCATCGGAGGAGGTGGGCAACCCACGAACGCTGCTGAGACGATTGATCTCAACATCAAAATTCCTAACTGGGTTGTTATCGCACCCATGAAGTTCCGGCGCCGACAACACAATGCTACACTTTTACCGGACGGCACAGTGCTCGTAACGGGCGGCAGCCAGGGACCGGAATTCGACGGCCTGAATCCCGGCGAACCTGTCCATGTGCCAGAACTTTGGGACCCGGCGACGGGAGTATGGACTTCCCTGGCGCCTGAATCGGTTGATCGCTGTTATCATTCCACAGCGGTTTTGCTGCCCGATGGACGTGTCTTCAGTGGCGGTGGTGGTGAGTACGCACCGGTCGTGGGAAAGGCCGAAGGAAACCCTCCTGTGAACACACATGCTGACTGTCAACTATTCTCGCCGCCATATCTATTTAAGGGACCGCGACCCGTAATCGGGGCTGCCCCTGACAATGTAACCTACGGAGCGAGTTTTGAAGTATCAACGTCAACGCCAAAGGAAATTAGCCTGGTCACTTTAATAAGGCTGTCATCGGTGACTCATTCCTTCAACATGAATCAACGGATTAATTTTCTCCAATTCAATTCTGATACCAATAAACTCATCGCGACTGCGCCCGAGAGCAGCGCATCATGCCCCCCTGGTCATTATATGCTGTTTATTCTGAACGGTAAAAAAGTTCCCTCGGAGGCCAAAATTATTCAGGTGGGTGCCATTGTTGCTCAACAACGGGAGGCGCTCCCATTAACGGCAATTTCAAAACCGACATTCCCCGCAGCCGTCAAAGCCACCTGGTCAATCGAGAAGGATTCCAAAATGAAAATGGAGGAAAAGAAGCCTCCCGTGGTGGTTGGCGTCACGCCAATATGCCCCTATGGCATTGCCGCATGTTGGGGAGGCGCATACGAGGCGCTCCGACGTCTCGACGGCGTCCGCCTGGTCAGGCCAATTCCTGATTCGGCGAATTCAACCGCATTCGTCTATCTGGATCATGAAGGTCTGCCTGATCTTGATGCGTGGGGAGCTGAGTTCGCCCATGTGGCCAACGGAACTCATTTTTTACGAGGTGTTGAGATCACTTTGGCAGGTACTGTCAGTTGGAGAAAAGGAGGCAATCTTCTCCTCCATGGTAATATGCAAGGTTCGCCGCTTCCATTGTATCCGATGATGGCAGCCGACAAAGTGCAGTGGGACGCCACGACACAGGCTCCACGGCCCTTGGAGCCCAAAGAACAGAGTGCATGGCAGGATTTGGAAAATATCGCCAGAGGCGCAGAAGCTCTCGTAAGTGTAGTCGTCGCTGGCCCGCTTAAGAAAGTGGAGGAAGAATATATTTTGGAAGTAAGAAAATTTAGTCTTCAACCCACGAAGCCCCTGGCTTCCTGTTGCGAACATACAGAGGTTTCTGTTTGACATCTTGCACATCAAAATGAAAAGTGTTCATCAATGAAGGAAATTACACTGAGATCATCCCATCGAGGACCTTCGAGGATAGATTTTACCATTTGGACTGTTTTGGTTCCACTCTTGTCTTCCGGGATGGTGATATCGATTTCTTATCAATTGACGGCGGCAGCGATTTGCAATTCAGTTGTCTTGATCGTCAGCATCGGCATAGTGCAAATTCTTTTACAAAATTTGGCCGGAATATTTGCCGGGTTTGACAATGCGTTGGGCGTTTCGGCCTATGGGAGTTTAGGTATGGCAATTGGCGAACTGGTCAAAGGCAGGCATACGCCCAGCTGCTGTATATCGATATTTAATTTAGAAGCACTTTATTCCTGGCCGACTTTGCTCATGTTTATTTTTTGTTTGATGTCGGGCGAGATCATCATGCGACTAAAACACCAGGGCCACAACCATCGCATGCTGCACTGTAATTGGACGACATTGCCTCTCATGTATATTGGCATGTGCTTAGCCGGAAAATATCTGACGCCGTCCATCAGGGCATTATTTGGCGAGTTGCTGGGCTCGAATTGGTCTATGTTCTTCGGAATGCTTGGTGCACATTTTTGCGTAACTCCATGGCATTGGAGCCGATCCATATCGCAGACCGGAATTTTAAGAACGTAGAACGATTGCACGTGGCCGAGAAATTATTTTTTAGTGATTCCCGCCAGTCCTGCCACAACAAAGGAACTCAAAATAAATCCCATCATCTCCTGAAAATAAAAGTACCAGAGTTGCCAGCCACCAAAATCGAACTTGTATCGATCATCCAGCTTAACGATCGGGAGAAGGGTGTTGAGACTAAACCCGAATTGCCTAAAGATGGAAGAATTGACCATTCTCCCGGTGTGCACGGTATTGAGTACCACAACGCCGAGAAGTGTCAGTCCGATGACTCAAAAAAGAGATCTGAAATACTTCGTGCCGTATCCATAACCGATAGTCCAGTCGAGCAAACTGAGCCCAAGCCATCTCCATTTAAAGAATGATCCATTTTGCCAGGCCATATCTCTCTCCAAGCTGTTTGCCGCATACAACACATCGTTTGCACGGTCGTTGTAACCCATCTTGTAGAATACTTGTGAGAGCTGAAAATATGGCTGGTAAGAATAGGGCGATTGCTTCTTTAGCCATTTGCTAAACCAGGCCGGCTCTCTGTCGGCAATATCATGATCGGCATTTTCTCCCCTGGCTCCCTGGCCAAGAATGGAATATTGAAATCCATCCAAATCAATTCTTGGAGGCCAGGAATCCGGTCCTCCGTCCGAAAGGCCACCGGTTTTTAGGTTGCGGCAGTTTAAAATCGATTGTTCATTCCAGACATTGGGCCGCCCGGACTCACCCATTTGAAGCTCTCCCTGGATGGTCGTACCTCCCAAATCAACACTGGAAAATTGACTTTTTGAAATGACCAGGCTTCCATTGATTGTTGAATCAATAATGCTTACCCTTTTGGAAAAGGTGCTATCTCTGATGAAGTTATTACCGAACAGGGTGACCGATTGCAATTCAACGGTGCGGTCCACATTTGTTTCCAGCACATTTAGGCTGCCCGAGATCTTTGAGCCCAACATTTGAATATCGAACAGCTTTGTTTTTTGTACCACGTGAAATGAGCCACCAAGCGTGGCACCATCCAGAACAAGTTGGCCTTTGATACTACTTTCTTTAATCCTGATTCCGCCGTTCAAATGCGCATTGTTCAGGTGCAGGTAGTTTTGGAGCTCCACTAACTCCAAGAGCATATGACCTCCTGATCGCAGGGAAGTCATGTCGACCGACCCCGTTATTTTGGTATTGCTCATGTTG
>JAJPJP010000256.1 GCA_021324175.1 Chitinophagia bacterium | reverse complement strand
CAGATAGGATGTTCTCCTTAATTTTTAGGACCTTTTCTGTAGCAAGGCTAAAGGTAGCATCGGACAAAGCAGTGAAGCTTTTGAAAACGCGGGTTGGCTAAGATATGATCATGACAGAGGCCATCACACAGTTCTAAATTTCATCCCCCTCAATAAAAATGCTACCTTTTACTATTCATTCGCTCCTGACCTCCCATCCATCAACAAGGCCAATTAACCAGACCTGCTATGAGACATCACTGGAGAGCGCTGTTTTTTACCCTTTCTCCGACATTCTTTTCCCTATTGCTTGTGTCGATTAATTCTTGCGATGGACAGGATTCGGCATTGTTGCTTTCACACTCGATGTTCAGCAAGGATTTCGGACTGATACTTATTGCTGAGGCGAATGGTTGGCTTTTTAAATCAGGCAATGATACCGGTTGGGCTAAAAAGGATATTGATATTACCAGCTGGAAAAAATTAAAGCCCACCGAAATTTCTGATTCGCTGGCAGACAAACTGGGCAAGGCAGAAGGATGGTTCAGAATAAAAGTAAAGCCGGATAGCTCTTTCAGAGGCGAGGCGATTGGATTTAATATTGACTCATGGGCTGCCACTGATCTATATGTAGATGGCAAGCTCATTTTATCCTGTGGCAATACAGGTATCAATGGGAAACCATTTCAGGAGCCCAGGCGTCACAT
Organism: Chitinophagia bacterium; assembly: GCA_021324175.1. Classification (GTDB taxonomy): domain Bacteria; phylum Bacteroidota; class Bacteroidia; order Chitinophagales; family Chitinophagaceae; genus Puia. The sequence continues at coordinate 7,285 of JAJPJP010000256.1, read as the reverse complement.
TAACTCTCAGGTTTATCTCAATTTAGAAGCCGGGGATGTTCATACCATAGCATTACATTTTCTGGATTATAAGGCCCCGTTGCCACCGCACCACTTAAAAACAGAAGACCTTTCACTTCAAAATTTCATAATTATCACTTCGTCACGTTTTATCGAGTTCCTGGCTAAGACGATTAAAGAGGCCAATACTTACAATTCTATCTGGGTATCAGTATGTGTTGTCCTAAGCCTTCTTTTTTGGCTATTGCATTTCCAAAACCGCAACGATAAAAATCTACGTTTGATCGCCATCAGTACAACTTGTTACGCCCTTGGAATTTATTTTGCAACGGATCAAAATGGGATTGGCATCTCGTATTGCAGATTTGCTGTTGGAAATTTTGCAAACGGTTTCTTTTTTGGACTGGCAGTTTTAATCATACCAGTTATTCTCGCAAATATTTTTGAAAGGAAAATTACCCGTATTGTTAAAAGTTTTCTATTAATCGCATTTGTAGCCTTCATGATTACACTTTTTCTTCCGAAGGATCCAAGCCTTATTCTTTTAGCCATCTCAATTTTATCACTGGCTGTTATCTCCCTTTATTATATAGTTTCATCATGGAAAAAATTAAAGGGCGCGCAATGGATTATTGTAGGTGGCGTTCTCCTTTCACTTTTATCCATTTTAGCGCTTATTGCTAGTGGTTTTTTGACCAAAGACGGAATGCCTCGCTTTTACTATTTGCTTCTAACATCATTTTTACTTTCCATTCCGTTTTCCCTTTTGATTTATGTAGCCATGCGGTTCAAAGAAATAATGCAGGAAGTGCGACAAAATGCAAACAAAATAGTCCAGCTTTCAGAAGAAAAAAAGGAGCAGGCAATCAACCAACAGAAAACCCTGCAGGAAGAAGTAAACAGGCAAACTGCCGAAATTAGAGCCACACTGGATCAACTGAAGTCGACCCAATTGCAACTAATTCAATCTGAAAAGATGGCTTCTCTTGGGGAACTTACCGCAGGGATAGCCCATGAAATTCAAAATCCCTTGAATTTTGTAAATAACTTTTCCGAAGTCAACGATGAGTTAATGTCCGATTTAAAATCTGAATTGCTTGCGGGAAACACCTTAGGAGCTATTCAACTGGCAACAACCATTCAGGAAAATGAAAGAAAAATCACCCAACATGGTAAGAGGGCAGACGGGATTGTCAAGGGTATGCTTGAGCACAGCCGGACTGACAAGGGAGAAAAGCAACTCGCGGATGTTAACGCCATCGCAGAAGAGTGTTTGAAGCTAAGTCGTCACAATCAAAGAGCAGAAGACAGGAATCAGGAAGTCCAGATCTCGACCGATCTTGACCCATCCATTGGAAAGATTGAGCTTGTTCCGCAGGACATTGCGCGTGTGTTTGTCAATTTGCTCAATAACGCTTTTTATGCTGTTTCTGAGAAGATGAAGGAGCAGCCGAACGGATACGCCCCGGCAGTCAGGGTCACTAGTCGTAAGACCTATGCAGATATCCAGATAACAGTTGAGGATAATGGCATTGGTATTCCCGCAAAAGTCAAGGACAAAATTTTTCAGCCTTTTTTTACTACAAAACCGACCGGCCAGGGAACTGGATTAGGGCTGAGCCTGAGTTATGATATTGTGAAAGCTCATGGAGGCGAAATAAGTGTGAACACCCAAGAAGGCGAGTTTACTGAGTTTGTGATTCATTTGCCTGCCTAAAATCAGGTCGAGATGCTTTTATATCGTTAGAGCAAATTTTGACATCATGGGCCTGAAGTAAAGGACTTTGCTAAACAACCGCCGGATTAAGCCGCGACTGAAAATTCAAATTTGCAAGATTAATGACCTGATGACTAAATAGCCTATATTACTAAAATATAAAATTATATATTAGTAAAGTATAATTTTGTATATTTGAAATATAACATGTGTTCATGATCCCTAAATCGCTTCTCAACCAGATACTTACGTCTCAGCGGGAGACCCTCATGAGAAAGAACAGCGGAGTCCAAAGAGAGGCATTGAATGAGCTTCCCGATCTTTCTTCCTATGCGCTTATCATTTCAGGCATTCGGAGATGCGGTAAGAGCACCCTGCTTTTTCAATTACTACAGAAAAGATATCCTGCCGCACTGTATCTAAACTTTGAAGATCCAAGGCTTTTTGATTTTGAAAAGGGAGATTTCAGCAGGTTGGACGAATTGATCCGAGAAACAGGCAGCGGGGTGCTCATGTTTGATGAGATCCAAATCCTCAGCGATTGGGAACGATATGCCCGCCAAAAACTTGATGAAGGCTTCAAACTCGTCATCACGGGCTCTAACGCTTCCCTACTCAGCGGGGAGTTGGGTACAAAACTTACCGGCAGGCATGTCACCCGGGAGCTGTTCCCATTCTCCTACCTAGAGTTCAATGCTATTAACCAACTCGCTCCTTCAGCGGAATCGCTGACACAATACCTGCATACAGGCGGGTTTCCAGAATACGTGAAACAAGGCTCACCTGAGATTTTAACCCAGCTATTTGAGGACATACTCATACGTGACGTCGCAGTGCGGCACGGTATCCGCGACGTGAAAACCTTGCAGCGCCTGGCACTCTACCTGGTCTCGAATACGGGAAAACTGGTGACCGCCAACCGGCTGAAAACGCTTTTTGAAGTAGGGTCCACGAATACCATTACCGAATACCTGTCCTATCTGGAAGAGACTTATCTGCTGCACCTGGTGCCAAAATTCAGCTATTCGATGCGCAAGCAGATCGCCAACCCGCGCAAAGCATACGTCGTGGACACAGGAATGATCAGTGTCAATTCCGGCTCCCTTACGCAAGACACCGGCCGAAAGCTGGAAAACCTGGTCTTCCTCCACCTGCGTCGGAAATTCCGGGACATCTATTATTTCTCAGAAAGACGAGAATGTGATTTTATTGCTTTTGACAGGAGCATCCCAAAGCAGGCAGTACAAGTTTGCTTTGACTTAAACCCAGACAACCTGGACCGTGAATTAGAAGGCTTGCAGGAAGCTATGGCATTTTTTTCGATCACAGAGGGCCTGATTGTTACGCTTGATCAAAAAGACAGCTACGAGAAAGACGGAATGATCATGCGTGTGGTTCCCGCCCATGTGTATATGGGCCAATTGCAATAATATACTGAAATTCTTTTCCCCGGCGGCATGCATCGCCCGACATTGGATGCCATTATCACAAGTAAAACAAGCGCTCTTCCCCCCTGCCTTCATTGTTAAATCAAACTGTCTTACTTTTGAGGTGGCGCCACACCCTTATTTCTTCCGGCGTCTCCTGTCCATATTCCACGTTGTAGCTCACGCGGAAAGCCTATGATCCTTTTCAGTCGCATGAGAAGATAATACACCGAGGAACAAACTAGTTTCAGCCTAATCTCCTTAAGACACCTGCACACGCTAACCATGCACCAGTTTTTTTGTGCTGGCGAGTTGTACCTGGTCACCTGGGTACATCCTGTCCTGTACAATAATTGAAGCAATATTTTTTTGACTCCAATCAAAGATCAGTATGATGAGAAAGAGGAGATTGTTAACCATTGTTGGAATCGGGTTAGTCGCGTCGATGTCATTTGTTCTCTACACTGTCATCAAAAGGCATCTGGCAAAAGCCGATAATAAAAGACGCTACGAAAAAGCATTACATCCGGTCCCGGATAAAAATAATCCTTTCGCCAGCGACGCGCAATTGACTTTCTATGACTCGGTGCTGAGTAATCCCGCAATCGACATCCGACAATATGGTGTTGCGCAATATTACAAGGGCCAAACGTTGCTCAGGCTGGGGAAGGAAAAAGAAGCTGTTGATTTATTGACGACCCTTGTCGGAAGACTCAGCAAATCAGATCCCTTAGCCAAAGACGCTGAAAAATGTCTGGCGCTGTCTTACTTGCGACTCGGAGAGAGAAACAACTGCATTATGAATCATTCCAACGGGTCATGCATATTTCCCATCATGGGCAAAGGAGTTTACACCGATCCTTATGCTTCCTTGAAGGCAATCGACCGCTACGTGTCGATTCTCCAAACCGACTCTGGCGACTTGGAATCAAGATGGTTGCTAAATCTGGCATATATGACGATCGGCAGGTATCCGAAAGATGTACCTGCACGATGGCTCATACCGGACCTAGACAGAGATGAGTCGTCTTTTGCGATTCGACCGTTTCAAGACATGGCTGGCGATCTGGGACTGGCAGGGTCCCGGAACCTGGCGGGTGGCGTAATCGTCGATGATTTCGATAATGACGGTTACCTCGACATCGTCACCTCCTCATGGTCACTGGATGAATCGATGCATTACTATAAAAATAACGGCGATGGAACGTTTACTGACCTAACGGTTAAATCAGGATTAAATAAAATAAAAGGAGGTCTTAATATAGTTCAGGCAGACTACAACAATGACGGTTACCCTGACATCCTTGTGCTTCGCGGAGCGTGGTTGGGAGAATATGGGCTTCAACCCAAGACCCTGCTAAAAAACAACGGTGACGGAACATTTACTGACGTCACGGTCGAAAGCGGAATACTATCGTTTAGCCCAACGCAGTCGGGTGTCTGGGCGGATTTCAACAACGATGGTTGGCTCGATCTGTTTATTGCCAATGAAACTTCTGATTCGGCGCATCCGCATCCAAATGAGCTCTATTTGAATAACCGGGACGGTACGTTTACCGAGGTTGGAAAAGAAGCGCATTGCAATGACCTGGCATTTTGCAAGGGGGTCACTGTTGCCGATTATAATCATGATGGCTGGCCTGATATATTTATCTCAACGTTGGAGCACCACAAAATACTGCTCAAAAACAAAGGACTGAGATCAGGGATTCCCCAATTTGAAAATGCCACTCAGGAGGCGGGATTAGACAAACCCATGGGTTTCACTTTCCCCACGTGGTTCTGGGACTACGATAATGACGGATGGCCGGATATTTTTATTTCCGGCTATGATTTCACCGGGCCTCTGGCGAATGTTGCAGCGGCAGAAGCACTGCATAGGCATTTGCCGGCTAATTCCAGCAGTATGTATTTGTTCAGAAATAACCATGATGGGACGTTTACCGATGTTTCCAAAGTTTCAGGTTTGGACAGGCCTGTATTTGCCATGGGCTCCAATTTCGGGGACATTGATAACGATGGATGGCCTGATATGTACCTGGGCACGGGCAATCCTGATTTTCGGTCGTTGGTTCCTAACAAAATGTTCAAAAATGTAGATGGCAAAAAATTCTCTGATGTCACCAGCGTTGCGCGAGTTGGAAATCTTCAAAAAGGACATGGCGTTGCATTTGCCGACCTTGACAATGACGGAGACCAGGATATCTTTACGGTAATTGGGGGATCCTATGTGGGAGATACTTACTACAATTCGTTTTACGTAAATCCTGGCCAGAATAATAACAGTTGGATTAGCATTTTGCTGCAAGGAACGAAATCAAATCGATCAGCCATCGGCGCCCATATTGCGGTCAAATTTACCGAAGACAGTGTCCAGAGAACCGTCTATTGCGATGTCAATTCAGGCGGAAGCTTTGGTTCAAATCCGTTAAGAAAGGAAATTGGCCTCGGTAAGGCAAAATCTATTGACGAACTGAAAATCACCTGGCCTACTTCGGGGATCCTTCAGGTCTTTAAGAACGTTCAGGTCGATCAGTTTATCAAGATCAAAGAAGGACTACAGGATACGGAAAAAATGAACTTAAAACGGTTGACGTTCAAAAATAGCGCAAGTCCGATGCACATGAATATGTCCGGAATGCAATGACGGTCGATGTGCGCAGATTCCTGCGATACCACTATTCACGGGACTCAAAATGACTTGTCACAAAAAAAATTTATCGCAACCGGCCGCTCCCCGATTTGCCGGAATAGTCATCATGACCGTCGCCAATACGTGCATGCAACATAACAAAGAGGTTGAAACCGACTTTTTAAAAAGCCAGGGAGATAAGTAAAGCGGGATATTTATTCGTCCTAAATCTCCAATTAAATAAATCAGACTCAGGCCGTTTTTGCGCCTTCTTTCTTAGCTCTCAAAAAATAAATGCATACCAGGATGATAAGGACGTGCAAAACAATGCTGCTCCATCCCAGGGAATTCACCAGGTTATTGAGAATGCCGTTGAGGCCCACGATTAAATATACCAATTGCGAAATCAGAGTTGCCCAAAGAACCGATTTAACCGCAATGGATTCAGGGGATTGATTACGAATGATCCAGAAAGCGACTGCAAATCCAAGCAAAGCGCCGCCGAACAGCCTTGCAATCGATGCGCCGCTTGCGTCCAAATGCATGCCGTATTGCTCCATAGTTGTCACCGGCATCGCAACAAATGCAAAGCAATAAATTAAAGCAATCAAACAAAGGATCATTGAAAAAACAGAGAATTTCATAACGCTTATTTTATTTGTGATGAAAAAATGGCCGCTGGTTTTCCCCGATAATTTGCTATCTGTTACGTCGCGATTTTCGATCACGCACATCGCAAGCCAGATCTTAATCGCTGTCCCTTTCTATTGTTTTTGTGATCACAGGTGATTATTCCTTTGGGTGGTTCAGGCCACGCCCTGTCATCACGCCGCGTTGGGCGTCAGATCTTGGTGATATTTCAATGGTAGTCTCAGTTGAGTTTTCAGAATTACAGAACCCAGATCAAAAATTAGAGTATATGGTTCAATTGGAGTCCCTAAAATGAATTTTCTAGCGTTATGCAAAAACCGTGTGAAACAAGAATTGGCCATTAACGACAAGCAGTTAGTTAGTTGAATATACTAATAATATTTAACTCATAGGATGTTGGGTAGTGACGCAACGCTTATTTAAACGCTGTTGATAACGCTTTTCGTTTGGATATTGATTATGCAATGTTGGTTAAAATGTATGGTGCACCTATAACACTCCTCACTATCCTTAACCGTTAGTACAACTTTAGTTTTCATTCGCCTGGTATTCTTTCTCTAAATATTTTTTAATTCTCCTAACCTGGTCTTTTAAAATCTGGATTCTTTTTTTAGTTCCAATACTCAAACCTCTTATATTATTTATTTCCAAAAGACAACTATTAAGGATGTTAGGATCCGCCGAACGAAGATGCAATATATCTTGAGGGTTTATAATGGTATTAGTGCTATCAACTATTTTTGCAAAATCTTTGGCGTTTAGCAGAGGCTCATATTTTTCTCTCAGAGATCTTCTGATGTTAACTGATTCATCAAACAAAAACTGCAGATTGCCTATTTCTTTATAATATACCGTCAT
>JAJPJP010000253.1 GCA_021324175.1 Chitinophagia bacterium | reverse complement strand
CGGGAATCCCATCAGAGCAATAAGGGGCGGAGGCGTTTGTTTCTATTATGAGCCGGAATATGCCGATGCCGCAGTTTCCGATCAGATGATGCCTGCGTTAACGATACACTCAGATCAATACGCATTGGCAGCGGTCCTGTATTTTTTGATAACAGGACAGCAATACCTGGATTTTTCGCTTGAGAGGGAAAAACTATTTCACCAGATATTATTCGAAAATCCGCGTTCTTTCAGGGATTTCGACCTGGATCTGCCCGCTGAGCTCGATGACGTGTTTCTCATGGCACTTGCAAAAGATCCTGACAGAAGATATCCTTCAGTTGCTGCTTTCGCGTCAGCACTGACGGCAATTCGCAACAGTATCCTTTCCGACCCCGGATTTTTTGCGGCCGGCAAGGAAAATGCGGCCAGCCGGTTTACCGACTTTATCCTGGGTAAATTTGGATGGGAGTCCTTCTTTTTCCATCGTGGACTTGCGCTCAGACCAAATTCTTCCGTTAACTATGGCGAAGCGGGAGTCGCTTATATGTTTTACCGAATCGCATGCGCGAGGGAAGACCCGGGATTGCTTGATCTTGCCGATGCATGGGCAAGCCTGGGGGCGGACTACCATCACCGTTATAATGAGGCATTTTATAGCCCGGAACTTGAGCTGACTGAAAAATCGACCGGCAGCGCTTCAATCTACCATTCACCCCCAGGGGTTCAGCTGGTCCAGGCGCTGATCAGCCAATGCAGGGGCGACCGCCCTTCATTGAATCATGCAGTGCACGCGTTTATTAACGAGGGGAAAAAAGAATGTGACAAAATTGACCTGGCACTAGGAAAGGCCGGAGTTTTGCTTGGATGTTCGCTCATGTTCATTGAATTGGGTGATGACATTGCGCATGACGAGGCGATTCGTTCCCTCGCGGATAAAATCCTTGAGGACATTTGGATTGAGCTGGATAACTATCCGGATGTGGGCCAGTCGAATCCTATAGATTATTTTGGAATTGCCCACGGATGGGGTGGCCTTCTTTACGCCACCCTGTCCTGGTGTCACAGCGCAAAGCGCGAACTTCCGGGAAAATTCTTAACCAGGGTGGAAGAACTGTTGAAGGCGGGAAATATGGAATCCGGGAACCATGAAATCCACTGGACGATTTCAGGTTCCGATAAGACCGAGATGTCCGGCTGGTGCAACGGGAGCGCAGGGCAGGTATTTCTATGGGCTCTCCTCTTCAAACATTTCCAGGACGAAAAATACCTGGCACTCGCCAAGATGGCCGCCAGACATATTATTTCGAATCCGAAAGGCAACATCAGCAATCTTTGCTGCGGATATGCCGGCGAAGCCTACGCGTTTTTGAATTTATACAACCTGACGAGGGAAAAGGAATATCTGGAGCATGCTGAAAAAAAGGTCCGGAAAATCATGCATCAAATCTCAGACCCACCCCTGAGAAGCAATAGTCTTTACAAAGGAGACCTTGGGCTGGCTATCCTGTTTGCTGAAATCCTTAAGCCGGAGCTGGCAAGAATGCCGCTTTTCGAGTAAGTTTTCTGTTTTACAATTCCATCGACTTATTTACTGGGAGGACGCCAGGTACACCATATAATTCATCGGCGGTGTCGTAGGACCGTATTCCGCCACAGTAATTTTTCCTATCTCGATGCTCACCAGGTTGACCACCACAATTTTACCGTTGGGAATTGTAAAAACCGGTAACAAATCGTACTGGTTGGGAACGATGAGCGCTGTTCGAAAGTATACCTGGACGACCCCGGTGTCTATGAGCGCCTGGGTTAACTCCGGCAAATTAAAAGTGTACGTCGCATTGCTGTCGATGACGACATTGAAAAAGTAAAAATATTGACGATACGACGGAGAATCGGCATTGATATTTATTGGAATCTGTCCAAAACGGCCAGTATATTGATCATTCTTCCTGCAGGCGACAAAACCAGCAACCAAAGCCAGGAAGAGCAGAATGATGATATGATAGGAGACCTTTCTCACCCGCAGCCCTTAAATTCGGAATATGTTGAATGGATTCTTGCGCAAAGTTAAACTTAAAATCGGGAAATTCGTTAGCGTAAATAACACGCGATCCCCCGCAAAACCCCCTAACCGATGCTTAGAAACGGCGAGATCATGAGATTTAAAAAAACAATTGAGACAAGGCGCCTAAAAATAGAACCTATTGCGCTAAAGGATTCAATGTTCGTTAAAATTTTGCTCAATACGGAGGGCTGGAAACGGAATATTGGCGACCGGAATATCAATTCACTGGAAGATGCTGAAATATACATTCAGAAAATAATCATCAACAAGAATTACAGCTTTCGCGTGGCCAGGCTAAAAGAAAATAACTATCCAGTCGGCATCGTTTCCCTTATCAAACGGGAACGGCATCAATACCCGGATATCGGTTTCGCATTCCTGCCGGAATACAATGGGAAAGGGTATGCTTACGAGGCCGCCAGGGCGCTTCTCGACCGGATCATTGGCGAAAGGATCTGGAGTAATATCATTGCCATTACGATTCCCGCCAATTCAAGTTCTATAAAACTGCTTGAAAAGCTGGGATTAAAATATCAAAATGTGTATGAAGAAAACGGCGAGACTCTTGCCCTTTATTCCCTTCACGAAGGCTGCGATTAACAATCTTAACAATCGAATGCGGCGCTAAAATGCCTTTTGGAGCGTGCGTGTACGAATCCATTCGAAGTGTATTGAACGCCTAAATTCCCGGCAAGCATAGTTGCAAAAAAAATCCAAGACAAGATTTGAAGGAGTTCCCTCAACACCCTATTCATTCGTTTGACCAAAGCCATGATGCATTTGCCCATAAAGTTTTCACTTATCTCATCGAAATAAAAGGAAAAAACAAGGGGATCAAGAAGATGGTTGGTTAAATTGCTCCTATGGCGAAAAAAAAGAGCTTCAAGGAGATAAAGAAGCTGGCAAGAGCAGCGAAGAAAAAAACCGAAGTGATTAATTTAGCCCGGGCTGATCCAAAAACTTCTATAAAGTCTTTTTCAAGCCAGATCGAGGCAAATTATAGCAAGCGCAAATTTGGTTAAAGTGTTTCGAATCATTTAATCAACGCTGGTGGCTCAGCAGGTTATTCCGCCCTTAAACTTTTTACGGGGCTAACGACTGCGGCCTTTATGCATTGGGCCGAGATTAATACAACAGTGGTTGCTAAAATGAACGCGAATACTGCCAGGTATGGCCACACGGTTTGATCAATCTTGTAGGCATAATTTTCGAGCCATTTATTGCTGATCATATAGGCAAGCGGCCATGCAATTGCACTGGCAATCACAATTAACCATAGATATTCTTTGACAAAAAGAGAAAGAATACTCTTCACATCTGCCCCGAGCACTTTGCGCATTGCAATTTCTTTGCTGCGCTTGGTTAGCGTAAACGCAACAACGCCAAAAATTCCCATGAAAACAACGATAAGGTTTAAAACCGTGGCGATATTCGTCGCTTTTCTCAACTGAGTTTCGGAACGGTATAGCGCCTGGAAATTGTCGTCCATAAACGCATATTCAAAGGGTGCTTCAGGAAGCAATTCTTTCCATTTCTTTTTTATATTTTCGACAGCATTCGGAAAATCGCGGGTACTTAGTCTCAGGTTCATGTATCGGTATGCTACCAAGTCTTCAGTCTGTGCAATCACTATCGGTTCGATACGTTCCTGTAAATTGGAATAATTGTAATCCCGGATGACGCCCGCGACAGTCAGCGAAGGCTGAATCACCTGACCATTTGGTCCCGGCGTGAGGTTAGGGGGTTGCCGCAACTGCCTGCCGATGGCTGCGGCGGGGGACTCAAAGCCTAATGCCCTCACGGAGGATTCGTTCAAAACAATTTGATTTGGGATAAATGAACCTGACTGATTGAAAAATGTACCGGCAACTAACTGGAGGCCAAACGTGGATCCATAATCCTGGTCGGCGGAAAATGTCGCCAGCACAACCGGGCTGCCATTGGCATTTCCTGGCGGAAACACAGCCACCTGACCGACTGGCTTTCGAGTTGGAATCTCGAAAGAAAGCGACGCGCTCCTGACCTCCGGCATTCGCATCAATTGTGCCTTGACGTTTTTCATCCTTTGGATGCCGATCGCATCCCATCTCTTGGGGAGGGCATCAACAATCAGCAATTGTTCTTTATTATACCCGAGATCTTTCGTAAAAATATAGGCCATCTGCCTGGAAACAACGATCGCGCTGACAAATACAACGATGGCAAGACTAAACTGAACAACTAATAACGTTTTTCTCAGCGCGGATCCGCCCTTTGACGAATCAATTTTCCCCCTGACGGCATGCGTGGTATTGAGCGAACTAAGCACGAAAGCGGGATAAATGCCCGATATAAGTCCGATGAGCAGGACCAAAATGAATAATAGTAATATTTTGACTAGGCCAAATTGCGCCACGGAGACCAGTTCTGTGCCAAGTACGCCGGCAAATAAATTGCGAAGCAACTCATAGAAGACAACGGAAAAGGAGGCTGCAATCAAAGCCAATACAAGCGCTTCGGTAATGAACTGAATGATTAGCTGCGTTTTTAAGCTGCCGAATACTTTTCTGAGGCCAATTTCTTTCAGGCGATAAGAGGATGTGGCAATATTGATGTTTACAAAATTGATGATTGCCATCAATAAGATGAATGCAGCAATGAACGAAAGTGCAACAATCATTTTTTGCACGGCGCCATCGTTCTTTTTCAGATAATAATCCTTGACTGGCGTCAATTGGACCTCCAGGTTGTCCCGGAAAACCTTTTTTGTATACTTGGCTAGTGTTTGCCTAAACGGCTGGACCATTTGTTGCGGTGTCACGCCGGGCATGAGCTCGATTCTGCCTGCTTCAAATATGCTGGTCCATCCCTGTGATGGATCGCCTCCCCCATAATAATTATTGCCAATTGTAGGAACGAATACATTAAACATGGTATCCATGAGCCCTGTCACTGAATTCTGCGGAATGTCTTTCAGTACTGCGGAAATTTGATATGACTGGCTGACCCCGTTGCTTGTCGTCAGCATGTCGAATGATTTCCCAACTGCATTTTTAAGCCCGAAAAGTTGTTCGGCAACCGATTCGGTAATGACCGCTGAATTAATATTCGTAAAAGCCTTTTGCTTGTCGCCAAATAACACAGGGAAGCCATACATCGACACGAGTGTCGTATCACATATCGCGATGTTTTCTTTGAAACGATTGACGCCGACTGAAACGACTGTCGCAACGGGATTAAAACGATAATAATTTGCAACAAGAGCAGGGTATTCATCCTTCATTGTCTTGGGCAGGGGACCGAGCGTGGTAATATCCAGTCCCATTTCCTTTACTTTCCAATTACTTTTGACAATGTACTGGTTGCTTAAATCTCTGATCTCCCCGTTGACGCCTTCCTGACGCAATATGTACACGCCGATGATCATCGAGAAGGTGATGCCAATGGCGATGCAAAAAATATTGATCAGGGAAAATAGCTTGTGCCTGAACAGGTGCCGCCTGGCAATGGTAAAATAATTCTTTAACATTTCTATAGTTTGATTATTCAACTCTTAAATTAGCCGCAGGATTTTTTAAAGCAGCCCGAACGGCCAGGAGCCCGATTGTCGCAAACGACAGCAGGATAATTCCCACGCCACAGAGCGCAAACACCCACCATTGTATATTGATGCGATATGGATAATTCTCCAGCCACTTGTTCATCACCCAGCCGGCAAAAGGTAATGCAACAACGATCGCTATGATCACCAGCTTCAAGAGGTCCCTTGATAAAATTGAGGTGATATCTGCCACCGAGGCTCCCAAAACTTTACGTATGCCGATTTCCCGGGTGCGATTGACCAAGGCCAGTGTGGTTAGTCCAAGAAGCCCGAGACATGCGAGCAATATGCCTGCAATGCCTGCTGCGGAGATGATCCCGCCTAATCGTTGTTCGGCAGCATAAAATCGGTCAAGGTTTTCGTCAAGGAAACTGTATAAAAGCGGATAATCGGGAGCCACCTGTTTCCACGCAGCTCGCAGGACGGATAGCGACTTTGACGGATCACCTGCAGGGATCCTCACATAAAAACAGGCAGGCGAACGATGAGAAGCTGTAAACTCATCAAGCAGCATGGCCTCCACGTGGTGACTATAATCCTGGAAATTGATATCTTTTATGATTCCGATAATTCGGGCGCCCCTGACACCCCAATTACCATAGCCCTCAAGCTCGTGGCCAATGCTGTTTTGAAGGTTCAGGCCCAGATCATGCATTAATGTCTCGTTAATGATGACGGAGTTCACTGTATCAGAACTGATTTTCGCATCGAAATCTCTTCCTGCGAGAATTTGCATTTTGAGCGTTGGTACATAACCGGGGTCTACATAAAATTGGACAATGTCCAGCGGTTTCCCCTCATGGTCAATGGTGGTCGTATTTAGTCCGGCGCTTGCGCCGAGACCCATGTCGTCCGACGATGTCGAAATAATTTCAGGACTTGATGCCAGTTGGTGTTTCAACTGATCATACACTTTTTTCGTGTCCGACATTCCAAAAACGCTGATCGCTATGACATTCTCTTTGTCAAACCCGGGATTTCTTGATTGCATGTATTTTAGTTGCTGCATGATCACCAACGCGCCGATGATCAGCCCGGCCGAAAGCACAAACTGGGTAACGACGAGCGAGCGCATAAACAGGTTCGAACCGCCGAGCTTAACCCTGGTTTTCAAGACTTCAATTATTTTTAGGCCGGACAGGACCAGAGCGGGGTAGCTGCCGGCAACAATGCCAACGACCAGAACCATGGCGACAATCAGGCCGCCCAAAATCGGGAACTGCCCAAATGAGAAACTGAGATGTCTATCGGAGAGCTCATTGAACCAGGGCAACAGGAGCTGTGCCAGCGCAAACCCCATCACGGTTGAAACAACCGCAAGCATCCACGACTCTAAAAGAAACTGCCAGGCGACAGCCGAACGTGAGCCTCCGATTATTTTTCTGACACCGACCTCTTTGGAACGACGTGCCGACCTGCCAATCGCAAGGGTCGTGAAATTGATACAGGCAATAAGCAGGACCGCGGCCGCAATCCCGCAAAGCATCCATATTTTTTGAGGGTCTATGGTCGCTATCCTGAACCCTATGACGTTCGGGCTTAAATGCAGGCTTTTGAGCGGCAGCAGGGAGTAGCTTCCGCCGGAGCCAAGGCCTTTGTTGAAATGTTTTGATTTAAAAGCCTTGATCACCGCGTCGTTTGCTGCCAGGTTGCTTGCACGGTCTAATTGAACAAACGTAATATACGAGCTCCACCCCCAGTAGTCGGCGCTCATTTTCCCAAATGCAGTATTGGCGATCACAGTAAACGGCGCCATGATCCCAAACTGTAAAAATGAATTGGTAGGAGGATCCTTGACAATCGCAGAAACTGCAAATGGAACAAAAGCATCATCGACCTTGATATCGACTGTTTCGCCGACAGCATTGGCTTTCCCAAAAAGCCTGGAAGCCATAAATTCGGTAAGCACTACATGATGGCCATCATCAAGGCCTGAAGCCAAGTTTCCAAACTCAGGTGAAAAGGTAAATATGCTGAATATCGCTGGGTCCGCGTATGCAACATTTTCCCTGCTAGCCTTACCCTTTACCTTAATAAAATGGGGGAAGGGCTGAACAAGACGCATAAAATCCACGACTCCCGGCAATTCTTTCTTCATCGCCGGACCCATCGGCATTGACGTAGAAATGAACTGGCTGTTACCCGGCGATTGATTTTCAGGCTTATTGACGACGAGGTAAATATCCTTGGCATTCTTATGGTAGCCGTCAAAATTTAATTCATGCACGGCATAAAGTAGGCAAAGACAGAAACAGGCGATACCCACCGATAAACCAAAAATATTGATGAATGAAATTGTCCCCTGCTTGTATAGATTGCGCATGGCAACTTTCAAATAATTCTTTAGCATAAATGATGGTTTATCGATTGACGATTTTCGTCTGAAATTTGATCTCCCACGGACAAGTATTACTCAGTCCTTAGGCTCACTACCGGGTTCACCAACGATGCCTTGATGGATTGGTAGCTGACCGTCGCAAGTGCAATCAATAGCGCCGTTAGGCCCGCGACCGCGTAAATCCACCAGCTGATGTGGATGCGGTATTCAAAATTCTGAAGCCAGTTTGTCATCATCCACCATGCGATCGGAAACGCGATCACGCAGGCTATCACTACCAGCCTTAAGAACTCAATCGAAAGGAGGCGTGCAATTCCGGCGATACTCGCACCCAATACCTTTCTGACCCCGATTTCCTTGGTGCGTTGCGCCGCTGAGAACGCTGAAAGTCCAAACAATCCCAGGCAGGAAATGACAACGGCAAGTACCGTGAAAACACTGAAAATTTCCGATCGCTGCTTTTCGTCGGTATACATTTGACTGAATTCCTCGTCGACAAATCCATATTCCACGGGGTAACCGGGATTATTGGCCTTCATCACGCTCTCAATTTTCGAAATGGCCAGCCCGATGTTGGCTTGCTGTTTCGGACGCACGTAAAGGAAATTTTGATATTCCGGAGGCTTACAAAAAATAATCATGGGATTCGCTTTCCGGTAAATATTGCCGTAGACATAGTCACGCATGACTCCGACAACCGTCATGCTTTTGAAAATGACATTGGGGTATCCTTCGGGAGCCTCAATTATTTTTCCTATAGCGCTGCCCGGCCCCATGGTTTTTGCCATGGATTCGTTGATGAGCACATTTGACCCCTCTGATTGGGCATTTTCGCTGAAATCCCTGCCTGCGATTATTTTCATACCGGAAGTGGAGACATATTCTGGTGTGACATTCCGATGAGACACACTGACGTCGGTATCCGATTGATTTTTCCACTTGTACTTGCGGGAGTCTCCTCCATAAAGTATGATATGGTCCGCCAGTGCGACATTTTCAAAAAGCCCGGTTTTCATCAGTTCATCTTTAATCACCTGGAAAACTTTGTAAACATCTTTATGGGGGCTGATTTGGATAAGATTGTTCTGATTAAATCCGAGGTCCCTGTTGCTAATGTGCCGTATTTGGAGATCTACGACAATGGTGCCGGTGATAAATACGATCGAAAACACAAATTGTGCGATGACCAGACCTCTCCTGATCAGGGGAGCGCTGCCGCCCTTCATTCTTAAACCTTTCAGAACGCCCACCGGATTAAATGAGGACAAATAAAAAGAAGGATAACTGCCGGCAACCAATCCGCAGATCACCGTGATCGCCAGGAGGGAAAGCATTTGGAAAGGATCCTTCAAATCCAGTTGAAGATTTTTCCCCATGATGGAATCGAACAACGGGAGGGATGCTGCCATCATCATGATGGCAACTACGGCTGCCAGGAATGCCATCATCAGGGCCTCGCCCATAAACTGCCCGATCAATTTTCTTTTTTCCGCGCCTAAAACTTTACGGACCCCAAATTCCTTAGCCCGCTTCTGGCTGCTGGCCGTCGCCAGGTTCATGAAATTGATGCACGCAATCAGGAGAATGATCCAGGCAATGGCAGACAGAGACCTGACCTGGCTGATGCGTCCGCCACCCGTTGGCTTATCGCCAGCAAATTCAGAATACAGCCGCCAGTCTTTCATTGGAAACAGGAACGTGGTGGTTTTCTGATCCGGCGATTTCTTATGAATAAAATCTTTTAACGCGGCATTGACGGCATCCACATTCGCATTTTTCGATAATTCGACAAATGTCATCGGTCCATAACTGCCCCAATCTTCCTCATCCGATTTTCCTCCATGGGCGACTGATTCGATATTCTGAATCTGCCAGGGTGCCAGCCATTCAAATTGAATACTGGAATTTTCGGGCATATCCTTTACAACTCCCGTAGTCGTATAATCATGTTGCTGGTCCATTTGAACCGATCTCCCGATGATATTCTTTTCGGTTCCGAAAAACTTTTTTGCCGTGCTCTCCGTAACGACCAGCGAATACAATTGTGGAAATGGATTTAGCGCATCGCCTTGCGAAAAGGCGAAAGTAAACATATTAAAAAGGGAACTGTCGCAATACCTGCCGGCAGCGTACAGGGATTTGTCTTTGATGGTAAAGAGCTTGGGGCCGTTGTCAAAAACCGAATATTTCGACGCATTCACGACGCCGGGAATTTCTGCTTTCATGGCCGCGCCAATCGGGCGGGGAGTCGATTCCATGGCAAACTTATAGTTGTCCATGGTCATGCTGACCTCAACGCGGTAAAGTCTGTCCTCTTTTGTATTGAACTTGTCAAATGAAAATTCATCTTCAACCCACAAAAGAATCATCCAGGCGCAGGCAATGCCGAGAGCAAGTCCGAAAATATTGAGGACACTGTTTACTTTGTTTTTCGCGAGCATGCGGAACGCGAACCTGAGATTGTATTTAAACATACCGAATGAATTGAGAGCTGGCCGGACAAGGTCGAACCAATAAACATGCCCGAAGATTACCAGCTGATTATCAAAATTTTAAATTCCGTCCGATGGGCCTACTGTCTTTTTTCGATACACCGGCTGGCCGCTATCGCACATGTTAACTTTGTTCGTGATTTCGTTAAAAGTCCTACCTTATAAAGTAAAAATTGCATGAAAGATTATGTATTGCTGTTCAGGGGCGGTCTTGATTTTACAAAAGCACAGCCACAGGAAGTGCAGGAGGTCATTTTGAAGTGGAAAAGCTGGGTGGAAGACCTCGCGAAGAAAGGAGTCTATAATGGCGGCGAGCGCCTGACAAGGAATGATGCTACCGTTGTCAGCGGATACGCGAAACAGGTTTTTTCAGGCGCATATAAAGATGGCGGAGAAATTGTCGGAGGATATATTAGTATGAAAGCAGACAATATCGAAGGGGCCGTCGAACTCGCTAAGGGCTGCCCGATTTTCAACTTCGATGGCGTCGTCGAAATCAGAGAGGTGGCAAAAATGTAAAAATGAATGACGACAGCACAACCTGGACTTTATTTGATATAATCTGGCCTTGGATTGGCCTTGGTGCGTCCGTCATCATACTGATCTTGCTTTTTACCACCGGCCTGCTCAGGCGTGATCGGCTCATCTCCCGGTGGCGCGACCCGACGTGGCTCGCATGGTTGGCGGTTCCCATTTACATGATCCACCAATTCGAGGAATATGGCGTCGATTTTCTGCGACAAAAGCATGCATTTCCCGACGCGCTTTGCACGAACCTAAACCTGGGCGCCTACCCGGTCTGCCCGATTCCGCACGAATTCTATCTATATGTCAACATTCCACTGGTGTGGTTCGTCGGAATTCTCCTGGCCATTATCAGTTTTAAAAGCCCGTTTGTCGCGCTGGGCCTCTACGGCGTCATCATTACTAACGGGGTATCGCACATTTTCATTGGTATATTGCGACAGTCCTACAACCCGGGACTCTTTACGGCTATATTGATTTTCCTGCCCTCATTTTTTTGGGTCTGTAAAGCATGCTTTGGACCGGAGAGATTTGTAAAAGCAGGGATAGCCGTATTGATCGGCACAGGAATCATCTTGCACGCTATATTAATTTCATCGATTTTTCTTTTCATTTCTAAAAACATTGACAAAAGCACGCTCGATCTTATCCAGCTTTTGAATGCTTTCACGATCATCTTCCTTCCATGGCTCTTTGACTGGATTTTTGGAATATCCTCTCGAGACAGGCCGCCGTTGGAAGCCACTCAAAACCCGGATCAATGACACCAAAAATTTTTCTCCTTTTAAATCTCGCAGTTGCATTTTATAATGCTGGCACAATTTGGGCGCACGAAGTGGACATTTTTCGATCATGGAAACTTATTCCTGACCCTGATGTTTTTCACAACGTTCAAAAAGTTCATTGGAGAAAACTGCCTTACTGGGTTTTTATTCCTGTTGGCCTGTCGTTTATCGGTTCGATAATTCTCTTCTGGTACCACCCTGTCAACGTTGCAGGCTCCGATATACTGGTCGCTATTGGAGTCCAGCTTTTCTCCCATATTCTCACCGCAATCTTTTGGGGACCGGCGCAGGCAAAGCTTTCAAAGGATAACGCGGGAAAAGACAGTCTGTGGTTGCAGTCAATTTTGAGGACTCACTGGGTAAGAACTTTTTTGATCAACGCTTACGCCCTTTTGCTCTTATTGATATCCATTAAAGCACTGGCTTGATACCTGGCCGGGTTGCAGGCAAAATCGACCTATCTCCCCTCGACGTACATGTCTCGGAAATTAATGATCAGTTCATTAAACTGTCCGACAAAATCCTCTCCGATATTTCCATAAAACTTTTCCCCGGGGTTTATTTTTTGAGTGAGCACATCGACGCTGTCAATGGATATTTTTCGATTCCCTAACTGAAAACTGGCGGAGGGCAGAACAAAAGACTCCTTTTTGATAATGCCTCCGGCTCCTCCGTAATCGGTGGACCTGGAAACGCCATGGCTGACTATAGCACTTCTGTTTTCAACAAAGAATAAATATTAGAGTATTGATGTCGAAGCACCCAGGTCAAAATAATAAGATTGCATTTCATCATCGTGTTTTAACGAAATAACCGGGTTTAGTCCGTCCAACGCGAGATTGTGAAGGTTGCCACCAGATGGCTGAACAGGCACAAACAACCTGCCGTCTTTAAAAATTTGCACCTCCCTCAGCTGCTCGATTATCGGAAAACCAACGATGATATTCATTGAAAACCCTATGGGAGCAATGTAAAGAACCGAATCAGGCATTACCTGGAAAACGGCATGGCGCACCAAAACATTCCCCAGTTTTACGCTGTCCGCCACAGCAAGACCCGTTTGAAACCTGATGCCGGTAATGCCGCTGCCTTCTTCGTAGGAGACATCAAGCTTTTTCATTCCAAACCTTTTAGCATATGTTTCCGAAATGCATGAAATGTTGGCGCGCGTATCAAAAATGGCATGGCTGGCGACCGAATTAATTTCAACCGGAATATCGAGGATACCTATTTGATTCTTTGTGTAGGCGATGGTCGATTCGCTCCTGATCATGGTCTGCTGAGGAGGAGCATTTCGTAATCCATTTCGGATCAATTGCTCGTTTTTGATATCCTTTAATTGGTCAATGTCCAGGCTCCGGGAATAATTGGCGAGTAGAAGACTGTCCTGCGCAGCGGCCTTCGCGTATTGGAACTCTTTGAAATAACTGTCACCCTGAAGCAGGCATAAATCAGCCTTTAAAGAGTCCGGAAGGCTTGAGGAATAATTTCTTAAAAGTTCCTGGCAGTCCTCCAGTGCTTTTTGATTGCGATTAAATGCATTATCCAAATGGGATTGAAAATACAGTTGCTGCCCGGGACCAATGCAGCCCCTGAATTGATTGGCTTCCTTTTCCAAAAGGAAATATTCCTTATTTCTTAACAGGCTAAAGAGGCGCTCCGATGCCTTCGGCGAGCAGTTCTTATCCAATGGCGGGTTTTTCTGCCGGCAGGAGACCACCCAACAGCATAAGAGGATTACAAATCCGCATTGAAATTTCAGGTTCATCAGATATAACCTCCTTGGATCGACATGGCTCGCCTATTGAAAATTGTCGCGAACCAGTCAAAATACAATACGTACAGCGCAGACTTTTCGCTACTACAACGGAGCCGAAATTAGAAATCTTTTGGGTTTGCCCAAGGCAATCGACGGTTGGGCGGCTGACTTTTTTTAATTTACCTGATAAAACCCGAAGAAAGTACGCCATCATTTACCAGTATGAATCCTCAATAAATGCGCGTGAAGACCTTTTCAAAACGGCGAGATGATCCTTTCCTTGGCAGCGCTCGAGAAGAATTGAGCACTGAAATGAAGGAGCTCGCTGCCAATTCAGGATTTCGGATCAATACAATATGAGGGTAATCATTTATCCGAACTATCTTTAGTTTGGCTGGTTATTAAATATTCATTTCTTTTTGTATCTTCTCCTTGGGATCTCCCAAATCGTCGGTTCACCCCGAATATTTAAATAAGGATGACGTCAAAGATCGAATCCCTCAATCAGGCTAAAGGATTGCGGGTTGGACAAGTTTTATTTCAGGACGAAAGTGAGCGTTTTTTTATCAAAATAATAGACGCAGAATATGTCATTTTAGGTAGCGAATCGGATGAATCGCATCTGAAAATTCTGACGCTGCATTCACTCGCACGGGACGAATGGTATTCCGTGGAATCCGGCTAAATTGCTTTTCTCTTATTATTTCTTCTTTTTGAGATGGTCGGCTTCTTTGTTTTTTTTAGGGTCATGCATGGATTCCGCCTCATCGATCGAATGGGATTGCTGCAAGCTCTGTTCCCCGCGGGTCATTTCGCTCAGGCGGGCATAATATTTCTGAATCACCTTAAGCTCATCTTCTGTCATATTTTCGACGTTGACCAGGCGGTTACTGGCAAAACCATGCGCTGCCACCAGTTCATTGAGTTTAAGCTGGATGGCGAGTGAATCTTTATTCTGCGATTTTTGAATGAGGAAAACCATTAAGAAAGTAACGATGGTCGTGCCGGTATTGATGACCAGTTGCCAACTTTCCGAGAAGCGGAATATCGGACCGGTAATGATCCATACAATGACGCAAATCAGGGCGATAATGAATGCCGGCGTGCTCCCCGTCGCTTTGGTGACACGGGAAGCGAGCCCTTCGAAAAAATTGGCTTTTGAGCGATTTCTGGATTTTTTCATATGTGGAATTTGAATTTGTTTAAAAAAGATTTCAGATGATTCCTGTCGCTCAAGAATCAGAAAATATGCCAGTGAGTTTGGTGGGCCTATGTCATTTATTTAGCCAGGAATAAGGTTTAGAATGCGATGAATGTGGAAAAAAGACCTCAGATATTGAAAAACTCGCTTCCCTGCAGGTGATTCTGCCCTACTCGCGCACAGGTTCAAGGTTGGCTGATAATTTGCAAAAAAAATATACGGAATGGTAGCTTTAAAAAGCGGCGTTCAGAAATGATGCATTTCGGTTCTGAGCCGCATTTCCTGCAGAATGAATTGATGGCAGGGGATTTCCCTGCGATTGGCAACTGCAAGATCAGTGGCGATCAATAATGGAAGAACTAAATTTTAAACCGTCGGTGAGGGAAATACTTCTTAGGATAAGACCTTTCTCTTTTTTTTGTCTCACCATATCCTGGAATACGTTTCTTAAACTTGAAAATCTGGGATATTATGACGGCGCCGCTGCAGATACTTCTCATTGACGACGATGATGATGATCGTGAGATTTTTTTTGAAATTGTAGGGGAGGCCTTCGAACATAGCGTTTGCACCTTTGCGAACGGAGGTCAGCAGGCATTGACGAAAGTCAACCGAGACCCTTCCTTTGTCCCGGATTTTATTTTTTTAGATATCAACATGCCCGTCATGAATGGTATGGAATGCCTCGCCGAGCTTAAAAAGATCCCTCACCTGTGGAGGGTTCCGGTTTATATGTATTCTACTTCCGCACAGCCAAAGATGGTGGCAGAATGTCGAAAACTGGGAGCTGCCGGATTCGTCATCAAAGAGCCGGATCTGACTATCCTGAAGGAGGAATTGAAGAAAATAATTTTAACCGATCATTCGGAATGAAACATGGAGCAGGTAACCGAAAGAAATATATATGATTTTATCGCCAGGGGTGGCGAGATGGGTGAACGCATTCGAAACTTCGATTGGGAAAGTACGCCACTTGGCCGAAGGGAATCATGGAGCGAAAGCCTCCGTAGCATGGTTAACATCATGTTGGCCAACCGGCTGCCCATGTTGATCTGGTGGGGAAATGAATATATCCAGCTCTACAATGACGCATACATTCCGGTGCCAGGGTTAAAGCATCCAAAAAAATCGCTTGGAGTACCAGGGTATGAATGCTGGAGCGAAATATGGGGCGTACTAAAACCCCTGGTTGACATGCCGTTTAATGGCGGCCCTCCAACATGGATGGATGATATACTATTAATAGTCCACCGGAATGGATTTGATGAGGAAACGCATTTTTTTATTGCTTATAGTCCCATTCCCGACGAAACGTCTGATAGCGGGATCGGTGGCGTACTGGCAACCGTCAATGAAATTACCGAGCAGGTATTGAGTAATCGCACGATCGAAACCCTTCGCCATCTGAGTGCTAAAAGCGCAGGCGCCCAGACCGAAAATGAGGTATATGAAAAAGTCTGCCTGGCGCTTCGCCGCAACGATAAGGACTTCACTTTTGCCTGTCTATACAAAGTTTCACAAGATGGGAAATTTGGTCAACTGGTCTCATCTACGGAAAATGAGAGAGTTTCCTACGGCTTACCGTTGAATTTCAAAATTGATCCAAACGACCCCGATCCCGCCATTTCAAATATTTCAAAGGCGATCGTTGAGAACAGCACCTTATTGTCGGATGCACCCGAAGGAGATTTACCCGGGGGTGCCTGGGAAACTGCTCCCCATCAAATCATCTTCGTGCCTGTCAAGCATTCCAACAAAAAATTTGCGCATGCCATTCTTTACGCT
>JAJPJP010000128.1 GCA_021324175.1 Chitinophagia bacterium | reverse complement strand
ATTCGGAAAGCGAGAAGCAGATTTTAAAAAGATTTACGGCTGTCTTTTCCATCACTTTCCGCCGATACCAGGATCTTAAGCAGGCAGAAGCACAAGCAAGAGAAGCACAAATAGAAGCTGCATTGGAAAGAGTGAGAACCAAGACAATGGCAATGCATAATAGCCAGGAAGTAGGGGATACGGTTGCTACCATGTTTGATGAATTAGTGAAGTTGAAAGTTGAAACCCTTCGTTGTGGAATGTTGATCAAAGATAAGCCGAATCAAATGGAGGTTTGGACAGCAACTTCATATTCAGGGAAGCCCTCTTTGATCATTGGACGTCTTGATATGACGATCCATCCGCTGCTAAAAGGAGTCTACAATGCCTTTGAATCCAAAGAATCCTCTTTTACATACAATATGATTGGAGAGGATTTAAGGCAATACTATAATGCCATTAACAACCAACCTGAATACCGAGTTCATTTTGATACCGATTCTTTACCACTAAAACAAGTGCACAGAGCTTTCTTTTTTACTGATGGCGCTCTTTTTGCTTTTACTGCAGACACCATTTCTGTGGAGGCAGTTCAAATATTCAAACGGTTTGCAGCAGTTTTTGGGCAAACATACAGGCGCTATCTTGATTTAGTAAAAGCAGAAGCACAAGCAAGAGAAGCCCAGATTCAACTTGCCCTTGAAAGAGTTCGTGCAAGAACGATGGCCATGCACAGTAGTGAGGATGTGACCTCGGCAAGCGAAACTATGTTTGAGGAACTTAAAAAACTTGGGATCGAAAATCTTCGATGTGGCATAGCCAATATTCATCTTAATAGGACGTTTGATGTATTTGGAGTAACAAATTTGCCAGACGGCAATAAAATGACTGGATTCTCTTTGTTTGGTATTGACGAACATCCTATTTGGCAACGCTGGTTTGAAAGTTGGAAGAACAAAGAAGAAGTTTTCATTGCTTATATAGCCGGGCAAGAGAAAGAAGAATACTTCAACAATATCAATAATCATCCTAATTACCTACCGCAACAGATCGCTCATTTCCCGGACAATTTTTTTCAGGCTTATTATTTTGAGCAAGGTTCTGTCTGGGCGTATTCGTTGCTCCAACATTCCGGGACGGAAAAAGAGATCATGAAACGATTTGCAGCGGGTTTCTCACTTACTTTCCGAAGGTACCAGGACCTTAAGAACGCGGAAGCGCAGGCACATGAGGCAACCATCGAAGCAGCCCTTGAAAGAGTCCGTGGAAAAGCAATGGCTATGCACAACAGCAATGACCTCTCTTCAACTGCAAGCATGGTTTTTACAGAATTAAGAAAACTCGGCATCAGCCCCTACCGTTGTGGAGTTGCCTTGCGTGATAAAGAGCCCCGCAAAGCATGGTTATATATTTCAACAAGATCATCTGATGGGGACGTCCTTGCGTTAATAGGACACGTCATTATGAATGGTCATCGGGTACTCGAAGGGATATATGATACCTGGTTAAAAAATGAGAATTATTTTCCATCATTGAGCGCAGAAGATCTTAAATCTTACTATGAGCAGGTATCACCCGGAATATCACTTCCTGTTGTTCAAACACGAGAAGGATATGAACAATTTGGGCATTTCTTTCCCGCCGACGAGGTTTCCCTTTACGCCTGGTCAGAGAATAAACCATATACTGAAGCTGAAATAAAAATACTGCAACGGTTTGCATCCGTAGTAGCCCTCACTTTCAGGCGATATTTGGAACTGCAGAAGTCTGAAGCCAACGCTCTTGAAGCGGTGAGGAGTGCTTCCCTAGACAGGGTGCGGGCCGAAATTGCATCCATGCGAACTACGACTGATCTGGAAAGGATTACCCCGTTAATATGGAATGAACTCACCATTCTGGGCATTCCTTTCATCCGATGTGGAGTCTTCATCATGGATGATTTAAACCAAGTCGTCCACACTTTTCTTTCCACGCCGGAAGGAAAGGCGATTGGTGTCTTTGATTTGCCCTACGATGTAGAGGGAAATTTGGCCCAGGTCCAGAGGCATTGGCACTTGAACCAGGTGTATGTTGCGCATTGGGGCAACGCCGACTTTGACGGCATTGCTGAGATACTGTTGGCGATGGGCTCCATTGATTCGAAAGAGGAATATCTGAACAGGATACCAGCTGGCGGCATTCATTTGCATTGTCTTCCTTTCTTGCAGGGCATGCTTTATGTGGGTAGCACGAAGAAGCTAAAAGAAGTTGAAATAAACCTCATTCAATCCGTTGCCAATGCCTTTTCCACGGCCTATGCCCGATTTGAAGACTTCAACAAACTGGAAGCGGCCAATATTAAAATAGAAAAGACATTGATAGACCTGAAACAAGCGCAATCTCAACTCATCCAATCAGAAAAGATGGCTTCACTTGGAGAACTGACTGCAGGTATCGCTCATGAAATACAGAATCCATTGAACTTCGTTAACAATTTTTCCGAAGTGAATAGGGAGTTGATTGATGAAACTGCACAAGCGGTAAAAAGCGGTAACTCCGATGAAGCCATATCATTGTTATCCACTTTGAAGGACAATGAAGACAAAATCAACCACCATGGTCAACGTGCAGATACAATAGTCAAGGGCATGCTTCAACACAGTAGAAGCAGTAGTGGTGCTAAAGAGCTAACCAATATCAATGCGCTAGCAGATGAATATTTACGTTTAAGCTACCACGGGCTTTGTGCCAAAGACAAATCATTCAATGCAATACTGAATACTGATTTTGATGCAAGCATCGGGAAAATAGATCTCATCCCCCAGGATATTGGTCGCGTGTTATTGAACTTGTACAATAACGCCTTCTACGCAGTCAATGAAAAACGCAAAGGGCAGACTCCGGGATACAAACCGACCGTTTCAGTAACAACCAAAAAGTCCAGTGAAAGAGTTGAAATACAAGTTCGTGATAATGGCAGCGGTATCCCTCAAAAAGCAGTAGATAAAATCTTTCAACCGTTTTTTACCACCAAACCTTCCGGGCAAGGCACTGGTTTAGGATTGTCTCTGAGTTATGATATTGTGAAAGCTCATGGCGGAGAGATTAAAGTGGAGACGAAAGAAGGTGAAGGTAGCGGGTTTATTATTCAATTGCTTGCTTAACATTGACGCTCTTTCAGTTTAGGTATATTGGTGGGGCGAATTTAGACAGGTGGCGGGTCAGCCGTCATGAAAAGCATAGAAAAGATCATTGAAAGTTTCAGTGCGGGTGTTAAAACTAGGAAGTCAGGACAAAGCGATATGGGTCAGGACCTCTCAATCCTGGTGTTTGAAATAAAAGGTGAACAGGTAAAATGCCAGGTTGACGATCTGATAAGATGCCCACCGCACAAACTGGCTGAGAAAATTTGTTGTCTTATGCAGGCTTGTTCGGGTAATCCTTATGCAATCGGTCTGAATAATCCCCAGCAAGGTGTTTTCCGCTTCTTCTGCTAATTTTTTATCGAGTACATCCAGGTTCAGTTCGATACTCGCATAGGTGCTGATATTGTTCACATTGAAGGATCCGACCGTCAACCACCTGCCATCGCAGACGGCCACCTTTCCGTGCAATATGTTCTTTGAATATTCGTATACATCGATATTATTGCGCAAGAGCCAATTATACCAAAAGCGTTCAGCGTTTTTTGCAATGGTAACGTCGGAGCGTCCCGCAGTTATCACAGTCACCCTGATTCCTCGTTGAGCCGCTTTTCTTAAGTGGTGACGGAATAGTTTTCCAGGTAGCAGGTAACTCGACATGATGATTATGCGGGATTCTGCATTGTCAAACATTTCTATATAAGTTTTTGAAATATCTGTCTTCCTCCGCACCCAGTCATTGCGGCGCATTCGTATCTGCGCCTTCTCTTCCTCCGGGAAATTGAATAGAATCGGTTTTTGCTCACAGGGTGTTAGGCCCATGATGGAAGGGAAATCCTTCCAGCCTTTCCAGCAAAGAACACACAGCTGCAGAGCGATCTCTCCTTCGGCATATAATGCGAAATCCAGCCAGGCAGTATGTTCACCCCACTCATTGTATTTATTGGAGACATTCAACCCGCCAACCAGGGCGTGGCGGGTATCGATCACGGCCACCTTATGATGAAGGCGTCTCCCTAGATAAAAATGCCTGGTTCTGAAAAAAGTTTCGAAAAAACGGAAATTGACGCCCGCCTCCGTAAGCTTTCTAATAAAAGATTTTGGCAGAGATTGTGAAGCGTAACCATCAACCAGCAAATACACATTTACTCTTCTCTTTGCCGCTTCGATCAGCGCATTGGCGACCATTATGCCCGTTTCGTCGTGCTCAAAAATGTAGGTTTGGAGATGGATGGTATCAGCAGCCTTTCGGATAAGCCCGATCAACAACTCGAAATAGACCTTTCCTCCGCGAATGAGCTCCACCCTGTTGTTGGCAGTATAACCTTCCCCGATTATAGTCTCCGTTTTCATAAGCTGATCTTGTCTACTCATGTATGGCGAGCACGGGAATGCGCGTGTATGTGGCCATTTCTTTGGCGTGATTGTGTTGAAATATCCTACTGATCAGGCTATGATGCCTGGGGACAAGTCCCATCCCAGTCTTTTCCATTTCCCTCCCGGCTTCCTTGATCATCTCGTCGAGCTCAAAACCGGGTATCGGGATTTCCATGCTGAAGGGCATCGGCGTGACATTCAACAAGCTGAGGTCAGCCTTCACAAAAGCGGCGAAATCTGCCGCATAGTCGACAGCATTTTTCGAAATGTGCGAAAAGTCAGTTGGGGCGACGATCGGTTTCATAAATTTTTGTTTTCGCTTATCTACAGTCATCGCTAATTCCGCTTTTACGGGAAACTAGCTTACCGCTTTTGCGAGAAGAAATGCAGCTGTGGCAGCGACAATACCTGTGATCGCCACTTTGAGCGTTCCTTTTATCAGCGGCTGACCGGTGAACCTGCTCTTGAAATATCCAAATATTAGCAGCGCCATCACGGTCACTATGCAGGAAACATAGAGTGCCGGCTTTGCATGGGATATAACAATATAGGGAAACAGCGGAATAAAACCGCCTACCAGGTAGGAGAGGGCAATGGTAGTGGCGCTTTTTGCAGCGCGATCCTTCGCAGGTCTCTCCATTTGCAGTTCCAGCTTCATCATAAAATCAGCCCACTGGTTCTTGTCCTTGCTTATTTGCAGCGCGACCTCCTTGTTTAGCGGCTCTTTCACGCCCATGCCATGGAGAATATCTTCCACTTCCTTTAATTCCAATTCAGGCACCGTTTCAATTTCGCCAAACTCCCTCTTCAACTCCGAATCATAGTGCTCCACTTCCGATTCTCCAGCCAGATAACCGCCCAATCCCATGGAAATACAGCCTGCGGCTATTTCCGCTAAGCCGGAAACGATAATCAAATGAGTCGTATTGAGAACGCCACTCAGGCCGGCCGTAAGCGCAAACGGAACTGTCAGCCCATCAGACATCCCTATAATGATGTCTCTGATCAGGTCGGATCTGTTATTGTGTCGTTCACTATCCAAGCGATGTCATTTTTTTGATATATACCCGAATACCTTGCTCTCCTGCCTGCCCCTCGCTCTCAATTGATTGAACTAACAAGTTACAATTTATTGAAAAGCCTCCATGTTTTCGACAATCCTGGGTCGAGGAGCTTCCGGATTTGGTTGGAAAATATTGTGATGGGCAGCGCTACAGAAAAAGTCTTGCATCAAACCTCTATTCCTTTATTGATTATTCTAACAGGGGAAAAGCATTAGTTATTAAAGTGCCCGAAACCCGGCCTGGCATGGGATTTTTGCTGAATGCTCTTGGCCAGAACAAGTGAATATCCATGGAAATCTTTGTAACCCCCCCCTTTCAAAGCGGATCGTATTTCTTGCATTTGATATATCCCTGAGGCTCTTCCGGCATAAGCCATTTTTTCCGATCAGCATCTTTCCTGATCGGAACGACCTTCGCTTCAAAATCGTCCCGCATAAATAAAATCCTGCTGATCAATTGATCAATATTGTCACCCGCAGGATGGAGGGCCTTTCTATTGTCAAGCAATTTTGGCGCGCTCATGATACCGGGTTTTAGTATATGTAGTTTTATTTCTTCATGCAAAACTATTATTGATCACGCTTCAGATAAAGAATTGCTGTCAGAACAGCACATGAGTTTCGTCATGTCGCCTGGATAAGACTTGGTTAATTTCGTTTCTGACAGAAGAAATGGGTCGGTATGACTTTTGAATTATTCGAAGCGAATCTTTTCGTAGGAAGAAAGCTGAATCGTATCCAATCCATGTTGTGCAGTTGACCCATTCTTCGTAAATTCCAATTCTCTAAGCGGGCGTGGAAGACGGCAACCGGGATTTTTTGAGACATGGGCCAACATGATGTGATGTCTTCGTTTTATAGTTTCTCTACCAGCTTCTCAAATGAATGGCTTTGAAAAATCAATTCCATTCTCTGCAGGGCTTGGATATTCCTGCGAAATCTGATCTGCCAAATGAACGCGAATGATATGATACCTTCCAGACATACTATCCTTTTAGGGATGCTTTGCTTCGCCGCCTCCAGCAATGCTCCGGGACAATCAGCAAAGGACATCGTAACCAGGGCCGAAAACAATATCCGTGGCCTTTCGTCACAGATGGAAATGACGATCAGGATAATCCGGCCCTCCTGGACGCGCACGATGAGCTTGAAAGCATGGTCAAAAGGCGAACAATATTCATTATCGGTGATCACAGCGCCTCCGGGAGATGCAGGTACTGTTTTCCTGAAACGCATAAAAGAAATATGGAACTGGCTGCCCAGTATTGAAAGAGCAATAAAACTCCCTCCCTCGATGATGGCGCAAAGTTGGATGGGCACCGATTTTACCAATGACGATCTTGTCAAAGCTTCTTCCAGGATTGATGACTACTCGCATAAGGTCGTTGGTGACAGCGTCATTGAAGGACTCAAATGCTGGGAGATCGAAATGATTCCCCTGCCCGAAGCGGCTGTGGTCTGGAGCAGGGTGAATATCTGGATCGACCAGAAGAATTACCTGGAACTTAGGCTGGAATATTATGACGAGGATAATAAATTGGTAAACATTCTGCAATGTTCCGATATCCGGACCCTGGGTGGCAGGCTCCTGCCTTGCAAACTGGAAATGATACCAGCAGAAAAAAAAGGACAGGAGACGGTCATCATTTACAATAATGCGACCTTCAATCAGCCAATCCGTGATGATTTCTTCACTACGCAAAACATGAAAAAAGCCAAATAATGTACTTCAAATTGGCCTGGAGAAACATATGGCGAAGCAGGCGCAGATCCCTCATCACCATTTCATCGATCTTTTTTGCCATGATACTTGCGATACTGATGCGAACGATGATGATTGGCATTTTTGATAACATGATTACCAACACAGTGAGTGTGTCATGCGGTTTTGTCCAGATCCATCATGTCGGTTACTGGGCGAGCAAGGCAATCGACAGCACCTTCCAGGAGGAACCGGCCCTAACGTCAGTGCTCAACAGCGACAAACGAATCAGCGCATGGACGCCCAGGCTGGAGTCCTTTGCGCTTGCCTCCTCAGGCGAGCGGACCAGGGGCATCATGCTGGTCGGCATCGACCCCGAAAAAGAGAATTCGGTATCCCGGATTCAGCTTAATATGATCGCAGGGAATTATCTCTCGGCAGGTGACCGGGGTATCCTGGTCGCCGAGGGCCTGGCCGGTTACCTAAAGCTTAAGCTGAACGACACGATCGTCCTCCTCGGATCGGGATATCACGGGAGTATCGCAGCAGGAAAATATGCCATACAGGGGATCGTGAAGCTGGGAGTTCCCGAAATGAACAAGACGATGGCGTGGCTACCGATGAATACCTGCAGGGAATTCCTGAGTACAGGAGCAAGATACACGTCCATCTCCATCATGACGGAGAACAGAAACAATTTGGACGAACTGAAGCGAAGCCTGGTTGCTGAAACAAGGAACCAGGATTTTGAGGTGATGACCTGGAAGGACATGATACCTGAACTCGACCAGCTCTTCCAGGCGAAATTGGCACAAAACGAAATCATGTCGGGGATCCTTTACCTGGTCATTGCATTTGGAATTTTTGGTACGATACTAATGATGCTCAATGAGCGGATGCACGAGTTCGGGATTCTTATTGCCATCGGGATGAAGAAGGGGATCCTTTCGACCATCGTTGTGATCGAGTTGACACTGATGTCACTGGCAGGGACGCTCTGCGGCGTGGGGATCGCCTTTCCCATCGTGCTTTATTTTCGGCTGCATCCGATCCGGATGGGAGGAGCCTGGGGTGCGGAGGCAGAGCAGTTCAATTTCGAACCGCTCATACAACCTTCTGTCGCCATTTCCAATTTCGCCATCCAGGGATACGTGGTGCTGTTGATCGCGTTGCTGCTGTCAACCTATGCGATATTTAAGATATTCAAGATTAAAGCCATAAGCGCCATAAATAGTTAAGCATGCTTTTTAAGATAGCCTGGAGAAATATCTGGAGAAACAGAACGAGAAGCGGGGTCGTCATCGCCTCGGTAGGCGTCGGCTTGTTTGCAGGCATGTTCATGATGGCATTTTTCTGGGGACTCGCAAAACAGGAAATTGACAGCGCCGTGGAAACCCAGCTCTCTCATATACAAATCCATACCCCGGCCTTTCCTGACGACAAAGAACCCTTTGACACGATTGCCCTTGCCGGAGCGATGATCGACCAGCTCAAAAAGGAAGCCGGTGTAAAAGCCGTATCCGGCAGAGTGG
Organism: Chitinophagia bacterium; assembly: GCA_021324175.1. Taxonomy (GTDB): domain Bacteria; phylum Bacteroidota; class Bacteroidia; order Chitinophagales; family Chitinophagaceae; genus Puia. The sequence goes on along the minus strand of JAJPJP010000128.1, from coordinate 392 downwards.
TTACCAAGGGGATGATCACGTCCTCCTCAACGGCCGCAGGCGTCGAAATACATGGCATCGTTCCGGATGATGAAAAAAAAATCAGCACCATATCAGAGGATATTGTTGAGGGTTCTTATTTCAACAACGGCAAGAACAATGAAATACTGGTCGGACGAAAACTGGCCGAAAAACTCGACGTACGACTGCACAGTAAGATTGTCCTCACTTTTCAATCTGCGGACGGCACGCTGACGGCAGGCTCATTCCGGATTGCCGGTATATTTCGCTCGCGCAATGCAGTCTTTGATGAAACCACGGTTTTTACGCGCATGGATGACCTTGGGCAGCTGCTTGGCACCGGGAGCGGAATTCATGAGATTGCGATCCTCCTTAAAGAGGGTAAAGACGCT
>JAJPJP010000114.1 GCA_021324175.1 Chitinophagia bacterium | reverse complement strand
TGACTTTACCCCCGTATAAATCAAGGGCAATTCGACGTTTTCGAAAACGGTCAACTCATCGATCAGATTAAAACTTTGGAAAACAAACCCGATATTATGCTTCCGGAGGTCCGCGCGTTTGCGCTCGTTAAAGTGGGCAACTTCAATCGAGTTGAAAATAAAGCTTCCGTTATCGGGATCGTCGAGCAGTCCAAGGATATTAAGAAGTGTAGATTTTCCACAGCCCGAAGGTCCCATGACTGCCACGAATTCGCCATCCTTTACTTCAATTGACAGCTTATTCAATGCAATGGTCTCGACTTCCTCCGTGCGATAGATTTTTTCGAGATCGGTGATCTTAATCATGATTATTAATTTGAATGATGAGTATTGTTTTGACGTTTATTTTTACAAAGTGTTACATTTTGCGAGGCTAATTTTTCAAGATCAGCTCCTGCATATTTCCATAGGTTTCATAGCTGCTGGTGATCACTTTGTCGCCCGGCTTCAGTCCCTGCACCACTTCGTAATAATCCGGGTTCTGGTTTCCAAGTGTAATATCGACACGGTACGCGCGCTTTCCATCGTCACTGAGTTTAAAGATCCAGTTGCCGCCCGTCGTCTGAAAAAAACCACCCCTGGGAACAAGAATTGACTGGCGCTCTTCACTCAGTTCCAGGAAAACCTGTAAAGTCTGACCGCGACGCAATCCAGTGGGGGTCTTGCCGACAAATTCCATATCGACGTTAAAGACTCCGTTTACAATCTGTGAGTAAACTTTCTTGATCACCAGCTGGTAGGTCTGCAGGTTAAAATCGAAATGTCCTTTCAGCCCAGGAAATACTCTCGCGACATAGTGGTCATCCACGTCTACCCTTATTTTGAATCCACTCATAACGTCGAGCTGACCGAGTCGCTCACCCTTATTTTTGTTTTGCCCCACTTCTGCATCCAAAGAAGTTAACTGGCCATCGGCAGGCGACCGGACGATCAAGTCCCCGACTTTCTCCTGCATGATCTTCAAGGCTTCCTGGGAAGCCTGATAAGAGCGCTTATCTTGTGCTTCCTGCTGCGCACGAGAGGTGGAGTCCTGGGCAAGGATCTGCAAGGTCAACTGCCTTTTACTCAACAGATAGTTATAATTATTCTCGTCCTGTTTGTACTGCTGCAATCCGATGACCTTTTCAGCATAAAGTTTCTTATCCAGAAAATAAACCCGCTCTGCTTCTTTAAACAGACTTTCAACGTCAGCCACCGCGGTCTGCTTGTTGACCGTGTTCTGCATGGCGTTGTTATGATTAATCTGCATTTGTGTAAGTGTGTTGTAGACCTGGTTCTGCTGCGTCATCATATTTTCCATCAGATCGGTATTCGACAGCCGGAGTATCGGATCCCCTTTTTTCATGATCGTGCCGTCCTCGACGTATTTCTGTTCAACTCTTCCGCCTTCGGTGGCATCCAGATAATAACTGAGGATTGGCAAAACCACGCCATTGCGCGGAATCGTTTCCTGGAAAGGGCCCTTTGTAACAGTACTAACTGTAAGTCGTTCACTATCTACATTTAATTTTGATTTACCTGAAGTAAAATAAAAGCTGCCGCCAATCAACAGCACCAGCGCCAGGACGCCGCCGATGCTCAATAATCTTTTGGTCGACCACCTTTTTTTAACAATGACTCTATCTACCATTTGTTGATTCCTTTTTTCAAGATTTATTTTGCAAAGTTAAAAAGAACCCGATATAGAGATACCGGGCATTTGTTCTACTACATAAGGAAATTTCTAAAGAGCTTATAATTCTTCCCCAACAGCTATAAATACATGCCAGAATATGATCGGAATGATTTACAAAGGCTTAGGGGAAGTTCTTATACGAGCTAGTTCGTTTCCGATACACAAACTGTCCGATTTTGATACAGTTAATTTTCATAGTTTCACGCTAAAAAATTAATAGCCACAATCTTACATTTAAGGTATAGTTGTGGAATGAATTTGTTGCATTTCGGAAAATATTAATTTTCATACAAAACATGGTTCTAAAAAATGCCTCCATTCTGGTGATCGATGATGATACGGATGTGTTGACTGCCGTACGCCTGCTATTGAAAACTGAAACCTCGGAGGTGGTAACCGAAAAAAACCCCGAAAACATTCGGTCCATACTCAGCCAGCAATCGTTTGATATTATCCTGCTCGACATGAATTTTAACAGTTCCATCAATACGGGCAATGAAGGTCTTTTCTGGTTAAAGAAGATCAAGGAGTTTGGCTCTGAGGCTGCTGTCATCATGATAACCGCATATGGCGATATCGACCTGGCTGTCCGGTCTCTCAAGGAAGGCGCAGCCGATTTCATCGTTAAGCCATGGCATAATGAAAAACTGATTGGCACAATGAGGGAAGCTTTGAAAAAAAAGGAGTACAAAGTGGCGAGCCCGCACCTGCCTCCGCCAGGCCGATTGATCGGCTCAGAGCTTATTGGCGATTCTGAAGCCATGCGGGACATTTTTTACAAGCTGGAGAAAATTGCGCCTACAGATGCAAATATCCTGATATTGGGTGAGAACGGCACGGGAAAGGATCTTATCGCCAAGGCGATCCACCAGCATTCGCTTCGGGCTGAAAAGCCATTCGTTAAAGTCGACGTGGGTGCCCTGACCGAATCCCTGTTTGAAAGTGAGCTCTTTGGCCATAAAAAAGGGTCTTTCACCGATGCAAGAGAAGATCGACAGGGTCGATTCGAAATGGCCGATACCGGCACTTTATTTCTTGATGAAATTGGTAATATACTATTGCATCAACAAGTTAAGCTCTTGTCTATTTTGCAAGGCAGGCAGGTTATCCGCCTTGGAACCAATCAACCGATACCGGTAGATATTCGCCTCATCTGTGCAACCAATGTACCGATGAGCGAACTGGCAAACGAAAATCGATTTCGAAAAGACCTTATTTACCGCATCAACACCGTCGAAATCGTGATGCCTCCGCTCCGCAAACGGGGTGACGATATCATTTTGCTGGCAAAGCATTTTGCACGAATTTACGCAAGCAAATATCTAAAAACATTTCACCAGTTCGACGAGTCTGCTTTCGAAAAACTGAAAACTTATTACTTTCCTGGGAACGTCCGGGAGCTGCAATACGCGATTGAACGGGCAATCATCATGGCGGAAAGTGACGTGCTTAGCGCAAAAGACATTATTTTTTCGCCAATAGAATCAGCCAAGGAAGCTGAAGATGAGCCAAAGGACCTGAAGTTAAGCACGATTGAAAAAAATACAATTCTGCAGGTAATTGAAAAATACAATGGGAACATCACCAAAGCTGCAAAGGAACTCGGAATTACGCGCACCGCCCTTTATAGGCGTCTAAGCAAATATGATATTTGATCGATACCAGTTACGACTAGTTTTCCGGGTCATCCTGCTCTTTATCGTGCTGGGAGCGTCGTCTTTTTGTTTAATTAAAGGACTATGGCTTTACCTGCTATTGGCGTGTGTGGTGATTATATTTCAGTTAATCGATTTTTATAGATTTAACCGGAAAGCCCAAGATGAAGTTCAGCAATTTGTCGAGTCGGTTCACTATCGGGATTTCTCGCGTCACTTTGATGTCAAGCAGGCCCCCCTCGAATTACAACCCCTTCGCAAGGGTTTCAATGAAATCAATACCACTTTTAAGGTGATCAGCCGCGAAAGAGAGACTCAATATCAATATCTGCAGAAAATTCTCGAGCTCGTCGACACAGGAATACTTTCTTATGAAAATAAAAACGGAGAGATCGGATGGATGAATGAATCGTTAAAAAAAATGCTGGGTATACCGTACTTGCGCACAATTCAGTCTTTGGAAAAAAGAGATGCAATTCTCTATGAAGAGGTCCTGGCGCTAAAGCCGGGAGACAATAAAGTGATATCTGTTTCCCGCCATAATTCCGTATTTAAAGTTCTTCTCTCCGCGACCGCTTTCCAGACGGAAAAAAAAATTTACAAGCTGATCGCCTTCCAAAATGTCGACGAGGCGCTTGATGAAAATGAAGC
>JAJPJP010000389.1 GCA_021324175.1 Chitinophagia bacterium | reverse complement strand
GAATTCCTCGGGAAAAAAATTGAAGCGAGGGAAATGAAGATTGCAACTATTACAGCATTGCTGCATACGCTGCTCATTCTTTGTGGCACGGCATTGTCATCATATCTTTTTGCCCATAGTCCTAAAGACTATGCGGCCTGGCTTACCAATCCCGGGCATCATGGGTTTTCCGAAATGCTGTACGAGTATACTTCTGCATCTGCAAACAACGGTTCGGAGTTTGCCGGATTGGGAGCCAATACACCTTTTTGGAATATATCCGACGGAATGGTCATGCTTTTCTCAAGATTTATACCCATTATAGGTCCCGTCGCCATAGCGGGAATATTAGCAGCGAAAAAGCACATACCGGAAAGCGCCGGCACCCTTAAGGTTGACACGAGCACCTTCGGAATAATGGTATACGCGGTAATTATTATTGTCGCTGCACTTAGTTTTTTCCCGGCGCTTGCACTGGGACCTGTATCTGAATTTTTTTCTATGAAATAAACCAGACGCACAAGAGATAAAAATCGAACAATGGTAAAAAAGCGGAAAGAAAACAGATTATTTGAGCCAACCTTGGTCAGGCAGGCGTTGAAACACTCCATCATCAAACTTGACCCCCGGATACTCGTTCACAATCCTGTAATGTTCACCGTCGAAATCGGTACTGCCATCATGTTAGCGGTGTGCATATGGATTCTAAATGGCGAACGCTCTCAGGGTAGTTTATTGTATAATGCGCTCATTTTTTTCATTCTTTTGATAACGATACTCTTCGCAAATTTTGCAGAGGCTATCGCGGAAGCGAGAGGCAAGGCGCAGGCGGACAGCCTCAGGAAAACAAGGGAGGATACGCCGGCCAAAAAAATTTTCCCTGTTGGTGAGATTTTTGTCGACGAAATGAAAATAGTTCCTTCTTCGCAACTAATGAAAGGCGACGTTTTCATCTGCGAAGCCGGCGACATCATCCCGATGGATGGGGAGATTATAGAAGGACTTGCAACGATCGACGAATCGGCAATCACCGGGGAGAGCGCTCCCGTCATCCGGGAAGCCGGTGGTGACAAATCAAGCGTCACGGGAGGAACAAAAGTTTTGTCAGATAAGATCAAGGTGAAAGTCACTACAGAACCCGGCGAAAGCTTTCTGGACAAAATGATCGCTCTCGTTGAAGGCGCTTCGAGGCAGAAAACGCCCAACGAAATCGCCCTGACAATCCTCCTGGCCGGATTCACGATCATCTTCATCATTGTATGCGTTACGCTAAAGCCTTTTGGTGACTATTCCAGCACGCCAATAACCATTGCAGCCTTTATTTCGCTTTTTGTATGCCTGATTCCAACTACGATCGGCGGTTTGCTGAGCGCCATAGGGATCGCCGGAATGGATCGTGCCCTGCGTGCCAACGTTATTACAAAGAGTGGCAAAGCGGTAGAGACTGCGGGAGATTTAAATACTTTATTGCTTGATAAGACTGGGACAATAACAATCGGGAACAGGAAGGCCACGCATTTTTGGGTTACCGACGGGATTGACGAAAAATCCTTCATTGAAGCCTGCGCCCTGGCTTCCTTTGCTGACGATACACCGGAAGGCAAATCAATTGTTGAATTGGCCGCTGTCAATCCAAACAGTTTTGCGATCAATGGTGCAAAGTTTATCGAGTTCTCTGCCGAGACAAGGAGCAGTGGAATCGATCTTTCTTCTGGTCTTAAGATACGTAAAGGAGCAGCTGACGCCATCCGCCGGCAAGTCAGCAGGGCTGGTAACGATTTTCCCCTGGAGACTGAAACCAAGGTCAAGCAAATCGCCGCCAACGGGGGGACTCCCCTCGTTGTCAGTCAGGACGCGCATGTGATCGGGGTTATCGAATTGCAGGACATTATCAAGCCTGCAATCCAGGAAAGGTTCGCGCGTCTTCGAAAGATGGGAGTCAAGACTGTCATGGTCACCGGCGATAACCCGCTGACTGCAAAATTCATTGCAGCCAAGGCGGGAGTTGACGATTTTATCGCTGAGGCCAAACCCGAGGACAAGATGAACTATATAAAAAAAGAACAGGTTGCGGGCAAGCTGGTGGCCATGATGGGAGACGGCACCAATGATGCACCTGCACTTGCCCAGGCCGACGTGGGCGTAGCCATGAACAGCGGCACGCAGGCTGCTAAAGAGGCAGGAAATATGGTTGACCTGGACAACGACCCAACCAAGCTGATTGAAATCGTGGAAATTGGCAAGCAATTGCTCATGACTCGCGGGACGCTCACCACTTTTTCAATCGCTAACGACGTGGCAAAATATTTTGCGATTGTGCCGGCCTTGTTCATCGCTTCCATACCGGGGCTGCAGGCCTTGAATATCATGCACCTTCACAGCCCTGAAAGCGCAATCCTGTCGGCGGTAATTTTCAATGCCATTATCATTCCGTTGTTGATTCCGCTGGCTTTACGCGGCGTAGCGTACAAACCCATCGGCGCGAGCGCACTTCTGCGCAGAAATCTTTTGATTTATGGTGTCGGCGGCATCGTCGCGCCGTTCATAGGGATAAAACTCATCGACCTTCTCGTGCGCATATGGTTTTGACGTCGGCACCGGGAATTGATCGAATTTAAAAATCAGATTGCATGAAAGAACATATTTTAACGGCATTAAGGCTCACACTGGTCTGCCTGATATTTTTCAGTGGCATTTACACCATGGTGATTTGGCTCGCCGGACAATTGGCTCCTGCTGCAGGCGAAGGCCAGCAGGTGATTCTTCGTGGCAAAGTGGTAGGCTACGCCCTGGAAGGTCAAAACTTTTCTCAGGATCGCTATTTCGAAGGTCGACCTTCGGCCGGTTCCTATAATGCCATGTCCAGCGGCGGAACGAACAAAAGTCCGTATAGCGAAGATTATCTAAAGGATGTTGAACATAAGATCGACACCTTTCTAGTCCATAATCGGTTTATAAACCGTGAGATTGTTCCGGCTGAATTGATCACATCATCGGCAAGCGGACTTGACCCGGACATCTCGCCTGCTGCGGCATACGTTCAAATCCCCAGGATAGCCAAAATCCGAAAGATTTCGGCTGCCGAAATCAAGAAATTAGTGGACGATCATACTGATAAGCCGTTACTGGGTCTCTTCGGTCCCGAGCGGGTAAATGTCCTGGCGTTGAATATCGACCTGGACCAATTGCGCTAGACCGGCATGGTCGCCTGCTGATCGGCCAAAAAACTTTTGGTTTTAATTTTGGTTTACAGGTTGTAAACCGTGTAAACCGGTACTTCCTTTCCAGGTAGTACCATTTTTGTTAAATTGACAATCATGCCCGACAAAGACCAAAGTGTTCAGCATTTTTTGGAACTTATCCGTCAGTCCAGGCGCGGTAAGTTCAAAATATATATTGGCATGAGTGCCGGCGTCGGCAAAACCTTCCGTATGCTTCAGGAGGCACAGACTTTGTTAAGAAACGGAGTTGATATAAAAATCGGGTACGTGGAAACTCACAATCGCAAGGAAACTGAAAAATTGTTGGATGGACTTCCCATTATTCCTAGGAGAGTTCTTTTTTATAAGGGAAAGGAATTGGACGAGATGGACATGCAGGCAATACTTAATCTTCATCCCGAGGTTGTAGTGGTGGACGAGCTCGCACACACCAATATCGAAGGAAGCAAAAACGAAAAACGATGGCAGGACGTCATGGAAATCCTGGACCAGGGCATCAACGTCATCAGTGCAGTGAACATCCAGCATATCGAAAGTCTTAACGAGGAGATACGTGAAATCACGGGAGTGAGCGTCAGCGAACGTGTCCCTGACCGGATCCTGCAGGAAGCGGATGAAGTAGTTAACATAGATCTCACCGCGGACGAGCTGATCACCCGCCTAAAGGAAGGCAAGATATACGCGTCGGATAAAGTGCCGATTGCACTAAGGAATTTTTTTCAGTCAGAAAAGATTCTTCAACTGCGCGAACTGGCGCTCAAGGAAGTCGCTACCCAGGTTGAGCGAAAAATTGAGACCGAGGTGCCGCGCAGTGTCCAGCCGAGGCAGGAGCACTTCCTTGCGTGCATCAGCAGCAATCACGAAATAGCCAGAAAGGTGATCCGTAAAACCGCGAGACTGGCTACCTATTACAATTCGAAATGGTTCGTGCTGTATGTACAGACTTCGCGAGAGGATGGCGACTCAATAGGCCTGGCGGCCCAGCGTCATCTCATCAACAATTTCAAGCTGGCCACCGAGTTGGGCGCAGAAGTGATCAGGGTAAAACAAAACAATGTCGCCAAAGGCATTATTGAAGTGGCAGAACAAAAGAAGGTCACAACCATCTGCGTCGGGAAGCCCCACCTCGCCTTATTCAACGTAATTTTGAACACAGCGGTTTTCAACCAGCTGCTGAACAAACTGGCGTCGTCAGACATAGACGTGGTTATCCTCTCTTAATCAAACACCATGGGAGTACGATTAAAAACAAAATTATCCATTGGGCTGATCTTTCTGTTTGTGGTTATCCTTCTGTTCGGGATCCTGGGAATATATTATGTCAACAGGCTCGGCAACGACGCAGGCCTGGTCTTGAAAAACAATTATGAATCGCTCGTTTATTGCAGCAACATGCTCAAAGCGCTCGAATCAATAAGCCAGCGCAAAGATGCGATGTCACAATTCAGGGACAACCTGGCGAAACAGCAGGCCAATATCACAGAGATCGGCGAAAAAGAGGCAACCGATGATCTGACGAAGAATTTTGGCGAACTTCTCGCCGATCCGAATGACAGTACAAATTATATCGAGATACGGGAATCGATCTATGAAATCCAGGAGCTGAATCAGATGGCGATATTGAGAAAAAGCCTGATGGCGCAACAGACGGCGGAGAAAGCTAAATTGGGTCTGACAATATTGTTTACCATTCTTACCCTGGCGTCGTTTACGTTCATTTTCAATCTGCCGGGCATAATTTCCGACCCTATCCGATCGCTTTCCGAAGGGATCCAGGAGATCGCCATGAAAAATTACAATAAGCGCATATACCTGAAACAAACCGATGAATTCGGAGATCTTGCAGACGCATTCAATGTTATGGCGCAAAAACTGGATGAATATGAAAATAGCAACTTAGCAGAAATCAAATTTGAAAAGAGCAGGATCGAGACCATCATCAACCAAATGCACGATGGTATTCTTGGTCTCGACGACAACAGGAATATTCTCTTTCTAAACGCAGTGGCTGAAAAACTCCTTGGACTCAAAGAAAAGGAAATCGTTGGAAAATATGCTCCTGATATCGCCCTGAAAAACGATCTGATGCGCAACCTGCTACGATCCCCCTCCGGCGACGAGGAAAAGAGAGAGCTTAAGATATTCGCTGACAATAAGGAAAGCTATTTCAACAAGGATATGATTAATGTGACTACAAACGACCGCGTGATCGGCCAGGTAATCGTACTTAGGAACATAACCATTTTCCATGAGCTTAATGAGGCAAAAACCAATTTTATTGCGACAGTTTCCCACGAACTAAAAACGCCTATTTCCTCGATCAAAATGAGCGCGCAGTTACTCAATGACGAGCGGATCGGAGCCCTGAGCATGGAGCAGCGGGAGTTGAGCGGCAGTATTGTCGAAGACTCGGACAGGCTATTGAAAATAACGGGGGAGCTACTTAACATGACGCAGGTAGAAACGGGAAATATTCAACTGAAGATCCAGCCTTCAGCGCCGGCCTTGGTCGTTGAGCAATCCGTCAATGCGGTTAGGTCGCAGGCTCAGCTAAAGAATGTTGCCATCAATGTTCATCAGGAACCGTCGCTTCCCCACATCGCCGTTGACGCCGAGAAAACTGCCTGGGTCCTGATTAATTTTCTTACCAATGCCATTAAATTTTCGCCTGACTCAGGGTCTATAGAGGTCGATGTCTACAAAAAGGATTCAGCCGTCGAATTCTCCGTGCAGGACCACGGCATGGGAATTGAAGAAAGACACCTGCCAAAAATTTTTGACCGTTACTATAAGGTTCCCGGCGGCTTTGAGCGAACCGGAACAGGGCTTGGTCTCGCAATTTCCAAAGAATTCATCGAAGCCCAGGGAGGAGAGATCTGGGCGCAAAGCAACATTGGCATCGGCAGTCGATTTGGTTTCAAATTCAAAGTCGCTTGAATTTATCCCTGAAATTCCCGCTGGTGAATCAAGCTAACTTTAAAGAACAAACCTGTCAGGATTGGGAACGAAATTGAGAAATGCCTTAAAGTCAGCTTTATACTTCTTCTCGTCCAGCTTGTAATAAAATGCTCCTTTTTTTGAATTGACCTTGTCTTTCTGCTTCTGCTTAATCAGGAGGCCTGTAGAGAGGACCTTCCGGCTAAAATTGCGATTGTCAAATGCCGTATCGTAAATACTCTCATAAAGACTCTGGAGCTGGGGAACGGTAAATTTTTCCGGGAGGAGTTCGAACAAGACAGGATGAAAAGCAGCCTTATAGCGTAACTGCTTTTTTGCTAGTTCAACCATGTTGTCGTGATCAAAAATCAATTTAGGCTTTTTCGAAAGCAGAAACCATTCCGCATGATAGTCATCACTTATTTGTTTTTCATATCGATGAATGTCGATAAGCGCGGTATATGCGACAGAAACAGTTCTTTCGACCGGATCGCGGCCGGGGTTTCCGAACGTATGCAATTGTTCCAGGTACACACCGCCCAGTCCTGTCAGTTGCTTAAGAACACGCACGGCTGCGTCCTCGGGGCTCTCACGCTGCTGAACAAATCCACCCATCAGGCTCCACTTACTTTTCTCGGGTCGAAATCCGCGTTTTATGAGCAATAAACGGATATCGTGGCCGTCAAATCCAAAAATGATGCAGTCGACTGCTAGCAGTACGTGCCTTTGTAAGGGATAACGATTCATGTCTACTTTGACGAAATTAAAAATAAATAGGCTGGCCCTTGTCCGGGATTTTAGGGGACAAACTTAAGAATAACCGGGAAGAAATTCCGTTTAACCTTGGTAGTTAAAGGAGAGTTGCAAAGAAGATCCGATATTTATTTTATTTCAGGCCGATAAGAGTCAAATGATTAGCAAAAAGCCAAAAGGAATAATTTTCGATTTGAACGGTACGATGATTGACGACATGAACTATCATGCATCGGCTTGGTCAGGAATACTCAACAATGATTTGAATGCTGGCCTCAGCGACGAGGAAGTTCGACGCCAGATGTATGGCAAGAACGAAGAAGTGCTAGGCCGGATCTTCGGCAAAGAATATTTTTCCTCGGAGGAATTGAAAGAAATTTCGATTGAAAAGGAACGCCGGTACCAGGAAGCGTATTTGCCCCATTTAAAGCTGATCGACGGACTGCCGGAATTTTTGGCAGCATGCAAGGAAAAAGGTTTGCCCATGGCCATCGCCTCAGCTGCAATCACGTCGAATATCGATTTCGTCCTGGACAATCTTCGGATCCGGCAATATTTCAGCGCTATTGTCAGTGCAGATGATGTACAGGTTAGCAAACCGGATCCGGAAGTTTTTTTGCAAGCCGCCAAACTACTTGGACTGCAACCTGAAAATTGCATCGTTTTCGAAGATGCACCAAAAGGAGTAGAAGCTGCTTTACGGGCTAAGATGTCCTCCATAGTCGTCCTGACGACACATTCCCGGAAGGAATTTTCATTTATGCCAAATGTTATTTCGATGATAAACAATTATAACGATCCTATGCTGGTCAAACTACTGGCGGGGGATATGGGTCCCTGGCTTACCAAAACCTGACATAGAGCGCCCCTATAATGAGAAAAATGACAAGTACCAATGCAAGCGTCGCAGGTTTTAGCCTGAACATCGACCGATCAAGGGCAAATGCCTTTGGATTGACGCGGGGGCCCGCAAGGCTTATTAATATCATCATGAGCATTGTAAAAGCAAATGCCAGACCCATGCATATATGAAATGGAATCTCATAAGCTTTGTCTGAGGAAGAATAATACGAAGTATAAAGAAAAGTTTCATGTCCCAGGTACTTTGGCGCTAATTCATTAAAGAATACCGACATTACAAATCCTGTAATTACTCCTGCCACAGCGGCCGGCCCGGTTGTTCTTTTCCAAAACATTCCAAGCAGAAACATAGCGAACACACCTGGGCTGATAAACCCGGTATATTTCTGAATATATGTAAAGCCCCCGGTTCCTCCGATATGAAGCAGGTCCTGCCAAGTGAAGAGGATCGCCAGAATCATCGCGATAAAAACGGTGACACGGCCAGTGATGACCAGGCTTCTCTCGTCTTTATCCTTCCCGAAATACTTTTTGTAAACATCCAAGGTAAAAATGGTCGATATGCTGTTTACTTTACCCGCCAGCGAGGCGACAATCGCGGCCGTAAGCGCTGCTATGGACAGACCCTTTAGGCCGCTTGGAAGGAAGCCAAGAATTGAAGAGTAGGCCGAGTCTTTTGTACCACCCGCCATCTGCAGGTGGCCGCTCTGATGAAGGACAAAAGCTGCAATTCCCGGCAGCATGACGATTACAGGCATCAGTAATTTTAGAAATCCCGCAAACAAAATTCCGGTCCTGGCAGTCTGAAGGTCTGCACCAAGCGCGCGCTGGGTGATATACTGGTTGCAACCCCAATAATTGAGGTTGATGATCCATATCCCCGCCAAATACGAAGCAAAGCCCGGAAAAGTCAGATACTTGTCAATATCGTTTTGTGACGAGGCCGCCGTCGGCTTGGGAATGATCATGTGAAAATGTTCTGGCGCATTTTGCATTAAAACTTTGAAGCCTGCAACCGCATCGTGACCGACGCCGAAATTGTCTCCAACAATAGTTAATGCAAGGTAGGTCGTAGCAAGACCTCCGACGATAAGCACCGCTACCTGGATTACGTCCGTGTAACCAATTACCTTCATACCTCCGAGAGAAATAATTAAGGCGAAAATGGCCAGACCGATCATGATTGTATGGAGGTGTTGACCTCCGACAAGCCCGTTGATCGCTACCGCGCCGAGATATAAGATGGAAGTCAGGTTGACAAAAACGTAAAGAAAGAGCCAAAACACTGCCATAATTAATGCGACGGCTTCATTATATCGCGTTTGCAGAAACTGCGGCATCGTATAAATCTTATTCTTTAAGTAAACTGGAATAAACCAGATGGCAATAATGATCAATGAAAACGCGGCAATCCATTCATATGCCGACACGGCAATACCTAAGAAATAACCCTCGCCACTCATTCCGATAAATTGTTCAGCAGAAATATTTGAGGCGATAAGCGAGGCACCGATGGCCCACCAGGTCAGTGATCCCTCTGCCAGGAAGAAAGCCTTGGAATCATGCTCGCGGGTTTTTCTTCTGCGATAGATCCAGTACCCATATCCTGCGACAATAATGAAATAGATAATAAAAACAAAGTAATCGGCAGCGACCAGATTTCGTTCCATAAGCAGTCAATCGATGTTATATATTAGATTTTTGCCCCGTTCGATTTTAACATTCCGATGGCGCACCTATCGGGCTTTGCGTTCATCACTATAATAGGCGTCATTCCATCGCAACTCGTTCCTTAGCTGATAAATATCTGTATTCTTTCCTATTAAAACAAACTCCAAACCAGCCATCTCGGCGAAATCCTGCATATGGACGGCGCCCAGGTTTTGGCTGTAACAGGTGTGATGCGCACCACCAGCGAGGATCCAGGCAGCACAGCCGGCCCGCATGTCAGGATAAGGTTTCCAAAGAACCCTGGCTACAGGCAGTTTGGGTAGGGCACGAAGCGGCGCGACTGCAATGACTTCATTCACTAACAGTCGAAACCGGTTACCCAAATCAATCAACGATGCATTGATTGCAGGTCCCTCGCCAGAATTGAAAACCAACCGCACAGGGTCTTCTTTGCCTCCGATTCCGAGAGGATGTATCTCACAGGACGGACGTGAATCCGCGATGCTTTCGCAGATCTCCAGCATGTGGGCACCAAGTACAAGTTGATTATCGGGCTCAAAATGGTATGTGTAATCTTCCATGAATGAATTTCCCCCGGGCAAGCCTGCGGCCATCACTTTCATCGCGCGCACCAGGGCCGCGGTTTTCCAGTCTCCTTCTGCGCCAAACCCGAAGCCTGCTGCCATTAGTCGTTGGGTGGCAATTCCGGGCAGCTGCCGAAGGCCATGCAAATCTTCGAAAGTGTCCGTGAAGCCTTTATAATTGCCTTCTTCGAGAAACGCGGTTAAACCTCTTTCAATCCTTGCTGCTTCGCGCAGAGAATCATGGCGCTGCCCTCCCTTCCGCAATGAATCGCTCACCACATATTTTTCCTCGTATTCCGAAACAAGTTTGTCGATCGATTCTTCACTCACCTGACCGATCACTTTCACCAGGTCGCCAATCCCGTGCGTATTTACAGAATAGCCAAATTGGATCTCAGCTTCAACCTTGTCGCCTTCTGTAACGGCCACCTGGCGCATGTTATCACCAAAACGAACGAATCGCGCTCCCTGCCAGTCATGCCAGCCTGCGGCAGCCCTACTCCACGTATTGATCTGGTCAAGTGTCTTTTCATCTTGCCAGTGTCCGGCGACAATCTTCCTGTCGATTCGCATTCGGGTCAATAAATGACCGAATTCGCGATCACCATGGGCGGACTGGTTCAAATTCATAAAATCCATATCTATGTCACTCCAGGGAATATCGCGATTAAACTGGGTGTGGAGATGTAAAATAGGTTTATGGAGAACGTTTAATCCCCTGATCCACATTTTCGCAGGCGAAAACGTATGCATCCAGGTTATAATTCCAATACAATCGGGAGAAATATTGGCGTCGGAACAAACCCTGAAAATTTCATCAGGCGTCTTTACCGTTGGCTTGCAGACAATTCTAATGGCAATCTGGGTTGAATGATTAAATGCGTCAGCGATAATACCTGAGTGTTCGGCAACCTGCCGCAATGTCTCATCGCCGTAAAGATGCTGGCTGCCGGTAATCAGCCAAACTTCCAGTTTTTTTAGGTCCATGTTTGCCTTTTTTGCGTTTTTATTCTTGCCAGCGTGCTATTGACCGTAATATGAATCGGGACCGTGTTTTCGTTGAAAATGTTTCCTGATGAGTGAATCCTTCAGCCTTAGGGCGTCGGCTTTGATATTCTCGGTTAAGTATGCCAGTTCGGCGATATATTCAAGCATGGCGCTGTTATACACCGCCTTTGAAGCAGATTCACCCCACGCGAACGGTGCATGATTGCCTACCAGCATCATGGGTACCTCCGAGGGATCCAACCCTCGTTCCTTAAAACAATTGATAATTTGAAAACCCGTCTGATACTCGTAATCCCCGCTGATCATTTCATCCTTCATAGCCGCAGCGCAAGGAATATCCACTGCGCTGCAATCGGCGTGAGTAGTTCCATAGATCGGGATATCCCGCTGCGCCTGTGACCAAGCAGTCGCATAACGAGAATGAGTATGCGCAATTCCACCAACACCGCTCCAGTATTTGTACAGAACCGCATGCGTGGCGGTATCCGAAGAAGGGCGCAGTTTTCCATCAACCAGCTTGCAGTCAAAATCGAGGATGACCATTTTCTGAGGCGAAAGTTCGTCGTACGGGACACCGCTGGGCTTAATCGCAAAGACGCCGAGCCCGCGGTCTGCGGCACTGACGTTGCCAAATGTAAAATTGACGAGCCCAAGTTTTGGAAGCTCGATATTTGCCTCATATGCCGCTTCCTGTATGTGCAGATATTTATTCATCTGTATCGGGAATAACAACCGCTGCCATTCGCAGATTCGATGCCCTCTCAGTTAATCGCTGCTTTTTCTACAAAACGGCCCAAGTTCTGATATTTTTGATATCGGGCTGCATAGTACCCGACCGATTCTTTCCTCGGCTGGTATTCTTTATCAAAACCACTACCCATCACGACCATCGCGTCTTCCACTTTTTCATATAATCCCGCCGCTGTGGCCGCAAACATCCCTGCACCAAACGCACAGGTCTGTTCCGAACTGTGGATTCGAATGGGCATGTCCATGACATCAGCCATCATTTGCATAATGTATGGAGATTTTCTGGCAACGCCACCGAGACCAATTAATCCCCTTACCAGCACTCCTTCCTCGATAAAACGGTCTACGATTGCCCTGGCGCCAAAACAGGTCCCCTCCGCAATGGCCCGGAAGATAGAAGGAGCGTCGCTACCCAACCCAATCCCTGCGATGGCGCCAGTGAGGGCCTGGTTTGCATCAGGCGTTCTTCTGCCATTAAACCAATCCAAAGCGATCTCGGCATCGGGATTCGGTGGCAGGCAGGATGCCTTCTCCGTAAGGTTTGGAACAATTTTCTCCACAATGTCATCGAAAAGTCTTTTAAAATCGGCACCGTCCTGCAGAGGCAAATGCATAAATAAATCCCGTATCGGAAAACTAAGCAGATTTTTAAACCAGGCGTAGGCATCACCAAATGCCGATTGGCCGGCTTCCATGCCCATCATACCTGGGATAATCGATCCAGGTACCTGCCCGCAGATCCCCCGAACCGGCACAGATCCAAAATCTTCCAAAGGCGCCACCATCATGTCGCAGGTTGAAGTACCCATCACTTTACTGAGAAAATAAGGCTCGATTTGCCCTCCGACTGCACCCATGTGCGCATCGAATGCTCCGGCTCCCACGACGGTACCAGGCGGTAATCCCAGCCTCTCCGACCATTGTCCTGACAAACGACCTACTGATTCAGCCGCCGTCATCACCTGGTCAAATTTCCCCAGCGAATACCCGTCTAAAAGAGGGTCAAGCGTTGCAAAGAAATCGTTAGGTGGGAGACCGCCAAATTCCGATGCCCAAAGCGCCTTGTGTCCGGCCGCACAGATGCTTCTCTTGATATTCGATGCATGCTCGCCGCCCGTAAGAAGGAAGGGTATCCAGTCGCAATGCTCAACCCAGGTATAACACGCTTTCCTTACCGAAGTATTTGTTCGGAGCACCCGCAACAATTTGGCCCAATACCATTCTGAGGAATAAATTCCACCGACATACCGAAGATAGTTGATCGAAAATTTTTTCGCGTGTTCGTTAATTTCCCGTGCTTCTTCCACCGCAGTGTGGTCCTTCCACAGCACAAACATGGCGTCCGGATCATTTTCGAATCCTGGCAACAGAGCAAGGGGCGTACCCCTGGCATTTACGGCGACTGGTGTCGAACCCGTTGTATCTATTGAGATACCTTTGACAGCCTTTGCGGCAGAAGACCCTGCCGATTTAATACAATTTTTGACAGTGTGCTCAATCCCTTCCACATAATCGAGCGGATGTTGGCGAAAACGATTTTCCGAAGGGCTGCAAAACAGGCCTTCGTTCCATCTGGGGTAATTGAAAACTTCGGAAGACACCACAGTTCCATTACGGGCGTCGACTATAACGGACCGGACAGAGTCAGTTCCAAAGTCGACGCCGATGACAAAAGAATCATGTGCCATACATAGAAATACGTGTCAAAATAACATTTATTTCCGCAAAATCGAAATATTTTGATTTATCTCCAGCTGTATTCAACAATATTAGACAGCGTGCCAATTCCATCGATGGAAATTTCTACGCGATCTGCGCTTCGTAGGGTAAAGTCATTGGGTGGAACCAGGCAGGTACCAGTCATCAAAAAACAACCCTGGGGGAAAAAATATTCCCTGCAAAGAAAGTCGATCAATTCGGAAAAAGTGCGCTTGATCCGGCTAATTTCCACGGCATCTTCATAGACAGACTGATCATCACGAATTATTTTCATCCGGATCGTCGTTCCGGATTTCAGTGGATTTTCGGGCACGAGCAGGCATGGGCCAAGTGCTGCACTTCGCTCATACATCTTGGCCTGTGGAAGATAAAGCGGGTTCTCTCCCTCTATGCTTCTGGAACTCATATCGTTTCCAATAGTATAACCCTGAATTTGCTTCGAAGAATTTAAAAACAATGTCAGTTCAGGCTCGGGCACATTCCAGTCTGAATCACGGCGAATAAAAACTTGCTGGTTGTGCCCGGCCACACGATGCGGCAGGGATTTAAAAAACAATTCCGGTCTTTCCGCCTCGTAAACCTTATCATAGAAACTTGCTCCGCCGGATTCTTTTGCCTCTTCCATTCGCGCGTTCCTGCTGCGCATATATGTGACCCCGGCCGCCCAGACTTCCTGGGTCCCAATGGGCGGCAGAATTTCGCCAGCCAATAAATTCATGGCAGACTCCTGCGAAAGCGGAAGGGCAGCGGATTTCTCCCTCGAAAGACATTGAAATAATTCGTTTCGATTTGTTAGGTCGTCCCAGTCCCTGTCAATAGCAAAATATTCGTTGCCGTCGTCAATAATCACGGTTTCCCGAAGTTTATATAGTTTCATCAAATGAAATTAAAAGTGAAATGATCGCTTTATTTCGTCAAGATCTACGCCCAATAAGTTTAGCGCAACCTGTCGCAGCTGACGGTAATCTCCTTCCAAATGGCAAACTATTTGCCGGTGAACCAGGAAATCGCCCTTTTTTAACTGTTTTACCGGCGAAGAGGATTCGATCTCATAGAAAGGACCAAGCTGCGAACCATCGGCCAGCGGGCCGTCATTGTAAGCGTTGATCACGTCTCCCCTAAATGGTTCGCTTTGAATTTCCCATTTCGAATTAACATAGCTGGAACTTTTGTCGACAGGAAAATGAAGTATTGTGAGGATGTTTCTCCTGAAATCATAGCTGGCAGCAAAAGGCTTGGCGAGGACCGGCGATAATCCTATTTTACTTCGAAATCTGCCATCGCATTTCAAAAATAATACGCTGTCTTTCACTATCAGGCGATCGGGCGGTACCACGCCAAAATAATCATCCGTAATGTATTTTCTCGATTCGGCCATCGGTTCAAAGGGAATACAAACGGCGGTTTGCTCGCTGGGTGTCATCATGCTCAATAGCCAAATCGACGGAAGGCCAGACTCTTTTTTCCAATCCTTCTCGCCGGTATTTCGGATGGCATTATCACTTTCATAGGCGACAAGCCTGATTTCATCCGGAAGATGTGTTAGAAGACGGCCTTCGACCTCCCGCCTGTTGAGAATTTTGACTGACCTTGTGATATTAAAATGAAAAACTGTTCCCGAATAATTTGTCAGGGTACCTTCTTTCGAAAACTGCACACTACTGTCCGTTGAACCAGTTACGTCGAACTGGTCGGTGTCAATCAACGACGGAACCTGCCAGTGCGCAATATTAAAGGAATCTCCTTTTCTGAAATAGAAACCAAACTGCCCTCCCTCCGGCCCTATCCAGAATCGCTCTTCGCCGCCGATCGGATTAAATTGTGACTTTTTCTTATGGGAACGAATCAGGTGGTAATTGATCCAACCGTAACTATTGCCGCTGTCAATGCAAGCGCTGGTCAACACTCTTCCCTGCCACGCGGAACTAAGTAGGACTCTGGCGCTGCTGCTATGATCCGACAATTCGATTACGCTTCCCAAGTCGTCTTTGAGAAATGCCCGGTCGAATCCGTAGCTGCCTTTCTTAAAATTCGTCGAATCCATTGGTTTATCGGTTGAATCATTTTGTTGACCACAGGCTATCAAAAGAAAATAATACCATAAGAAATTGGCCCAGCCGATTTTTTTCAACGTGGCAGTCATTGTACAAAATTTCATTTTCAAGCAACGAGAGTTTCAAATATACCTATTCCAACGCTTCGTAAAGTATTTCTACTGGATGTTTGGCAAGCCTCCCGGTACCGTCCTTGATCTGGTGACGGCAGCTCGTTCCCGGGGCAGCAATAATTTTATCTTCTGATTGTTTTCTAATTGTCGGAAAGAGCACGAGTTCGCCAATTCTCATCGAGATCTCATAATGCTCTTTCTCATATCCGAAAGACCCTGCCATACCACAACAACCCGATGGAATGACGGACACGCTATAGTTTGAGGGCAATGACAATACCATGACGCTGTTCGTGACTGAGGAAATCGCTTTCTGCTGGCAATGCCCGTGTAAAAGAATATCCCTTTTCTGATTGGTAAACTGGCCGCTTTTAATTTTCCCTTTGTCAATTTCCCCGGCAAGGAATTCTTCAATCGTAAAAGCCAGTCCCGCTATCTGCCTGGCTATTTCAAGTCTGTCTTCAGAGGCGAGATCAATATATTCATCCCGAAAACTTAAAATCGCAGATGGTTCAATTCCAACCAGCGGCATTTCATTACCAATTTGCGAACTCAAAAAATCAATATTCTTGTTAATAATGTCGCGAGCGTCCCTGAGGAGACCCTTCGATAGCCAGGTCCGGCCGCTTTCGAGATGTTCGCACATCATTACCTCGTATCCCAGCTTCTCCAGCAAAAGAATGGTCTTAATTCCAATCTCGACATCATTATAGTTGGAAAATTCATCGCAAAACAAAAGTAATCGACCATTTTTGTAGACTCCATTCGCAGTCTTCTTTCTCTTTTGATTTTCATACCATTTCCTTAAGGTGGTCCTATGCATTGTCGGCAATGAACGCTTCGTTGCGAAACCGGCAACAAGCTTGGTTAGGATTGAAAAAGGCCTGGTACCGATCATGAAATTGTAGATTTTTGGTACTCGCGAACCCAACTCCGAGGTCCGGGCAAATTGTGCAATAAGTTTGCTTCGAAAAGGAACTCCGTTTGCATCATAATATTGCTGAAGGAATTCCGCTTTTAACTTGGCCACATCAACATTGGATGGGCATTCTGATTTGCAGCCTTTGCAACTCAGGCAAAGATCCATGACTTCATATATTTCCCGGTGGTCAAAACGATTCATTTTACTGGAGTTGGTCAAAAACTCACGTAAAATATTTGCTCTCGCCCGGGTAGTATCTTTTTCATTTCGGGTAGCCATATACGAGGGGCACATGGTTCCGCCCGACAGCTGGGTTTTGCGGCAATCGCCCGATCCGTTGCACTGCTCGGCGTGTTGTAAAATATCCTGGTTATAAAAACGAAAAGTCGTTTGAAATTTTGGGACACTTTGGCCTGGCGCGTACCGGAGCATCGAATTCATCGGTGGCGTATCGACAATCTTGTTCGGGTTGAATATTTGATCCGGATCCCAAGCCGCCTTTATCGCCCTCAACGTCATAGTTTTTTTCGCCGATCATTTTACGGATAAATTCCCCTCTTAGTCTTCCATCGCCGTGTTCCCCGCTCAACGAGCCATTATATTTTTTTACCAGGCTGGCAATTTCTTCGGCTATTTGACGGAATAATTCATTCCCCTCCGCGGTTTTCAGGTTGATGATAGGCCGGAGGTGTAATTCGCCACTGCCGGCATGCGCATAATGCACTGAGTAAAGGCCGTACCGCTTCAATATTTCATTAAATTCCTTGATATATTGCGGCAGATCATTCACATCCACTGCCGTATCTTCTATTACCGGTACCGCTTTTTCATTCCCGGGCATATTGCCCAAAAGACCGAGGCCTGCCTTTCTCAGGGCCCATATTTTTTTTGCGTCGTCGCCGAATAGCAGAGGAAAATGATAGCCGAGATTGCTCGCGCGCAATTCGTTTATTACCTTCGTAGCCACGGACTCAATTTCGTCTTTCGAATCCCGCAAGAACTCTATAACAAGAATGGCCCCCGGATCGCCCTGCACAAAGAATCTGTTCTTGCTTTGCTCGATATTATCCTTGGTACATTCAAGAATATAATGATCGATCAGTTCACTGGCGCTTGGCTTGAATTTCAGGGCGATCAGGTTTGCTCTCAATGATTCGTCAACAGTATGAAAGTGCACACAAAGCAGCCCGGTTTCACGCGGAGGGATGGGAACGATATTCAATATGATTTCCGTCAGAAATGCGAGCGTGCCCTCTGAACCGGCAATCAGTTTGCAGAAATTAAAGTCAGCGCCGCCGGCGACGAAGGGCGCAGAATCCAGCAGGATATCGACTGCGTAACCGGTATTCCTTCGCTCAATACTTTTTTTTGGAAATTCACGCCGGATTTCTTCCTGGTTGTTGTAATCGCCAAGTAAAGCACGCACTTTCCTGTAAATGGACGATTCAAAGCTTGAGCCATCGCATTTGGATTCAAACTCTTCAAGATCCATCGATCTGAAAACTGCCTCCGACCCGTCGCTAAGCAGGGCCTTGACTTCCAACAAATGCTCCCTGGTGCTCCGGTAAATAATTGAGTTCGATCCGCAGGAATTGTTGCCTACCATGCCGCCAATCATGGCCCTGTTTGCCGTGGATGTTTCCGGTCCAAACATAAATCCCAGCGGTCGGAGAAACATATTGAGTTCGTCCCGGATAACTCCCGGCTCGACCCGGACCCACTTTTGATCCGTATTTACCTCAAGGATTTTCGTAAAGCTTTTTGACACATCAACGACAATACCACTCCCTACAACCTGGCCGGCAAGCGAAGTGCCGGCTGTCCTGGGGATCAGAGATGTCTTGTTGGCGCGCGCAAACATGATCAGTTTCCTGAGGTCGCTTACTGATGCAGGAACAGCTACGGCAAGCGGCATTTCGCGGTATGCCGAAGCGTCAGTTGCATAAAGTATGCGCATAACATCATCTGCAAATAGCTGCCCTTCCAACTCCTGTTTCAATTCGGCCAGCGCTTTATCCATTGAATCCCGCAATTTTGATCGGTTTAGAAAAATTTTGCACTTCCGCAGCTTTGAATGGGGGTAGAATTTTTGCAAAAGAACTACAAATAAACAATGTTGTAAAATTGCATAGTTTTTAGATCATTCCCAGACCGCTGGCTTAACTTTAAAATCGTTCAAATGATGAAAGTATATCTGGCAATTTTACTATTTGGTTGTGCAACCGTCGATGCACGGAGTCAGCCCGTGCCCTCGCCACGACAACTAAAATGGCAAGAGAATGAATTTTATCTTTTTGCGCATTTTGGACCAAATACATTTACTGACCTGGAATGGGGCAAAGGCTCGGAAACCGAGGAAATATTCAACCCCACGAAATTGGATTGTGGTCAGTGGTGCCGCACAGCGAAGGCTGCCGGAGCAAGCGGAATCATTTTAACGGCAAAACATCATGATGGCTTTTGCCTCTGGCCAAGCAAATATTCTAACCACACCATCGCTAAAAGCAAATGGAAAGGCGGGAAAGGGGACGTTCTCAGGGAACTTAGTGACTCTTGCAGGAAATACGGATTGAAATTCGGTGTGTATTTATCACCATGGGACCGAAATCATCCCCTTTACGGCACGCGTGCATATAATGACATATATGTTAACATGATGAAAGAGATCGTTAGAAATTACGGCCCATTATTTGAATTCTGGTGGGATGGCGCAAATGGAGAAGGTCCCAATGGAAAGAAGCAGGTTTACGACTGGCATCGTTTTGAACAAACCCTTAGAACTGTAGCCCCGTCTACCGTTGTATTCAGCGATATCGGTCCCGACATCCGGTGGGTGGGAAATGAAAACGGAGCCGCAGGCGACCCAGACTGGTGCTCGCTGGACACGGCGGGGTTCACGCGGGGCAATGGCGCCCCTCCGACGGACACCCTGAATCACGGCAACGAAAATGGAAAGAACTGGATACCCGCCGAATGCGATGTCAGTATTCGCCCCGGATGGTTCTATCATCAAAACGAAGATGAAAAGGTCAAGAGTCCCAATGTTCTTTTCCAAATCTACCTTAAATCCGTGGGCCGCGGGGCATCGCTTTTACTCAATGTTCCCCCTGACAGGCGTGGTCAGTTCAACGAGCACGATATCCAGTCGCTGATCGGTTTCCGAAAGTTGCGCGAGGAAAGCTTCGATCATCCGGTCGCACATGCAAATTTCGGAGCAGCCTATTCGGGACCCTATGCTGTTAAATTTCCGAAAGCCTCAACCGTAAATTGCGTCATGTTGCGTGAAGCAGTTCAGGCGGGACAGAAAATAGAATCATTCATGATCAATTTGAAATTGAACGGTCGGGTCGTAAAAAAAATAGACGGCCTTAGTGTTGGCCGCAAAAGGATCCTGACTTTTAACGAGGCGCAGGCCGATTCTGCAGAGATCTCGATTACCAGGTCAAAGGCGGATCCGTCGATTCGCGAATTAGCCATATATCACATCAACAACCAACTAGTTGGACTATAATCAAAAAAAGCTTCCAGATGGCCACTCATAAACATATCAATCCCTCTTCGAAGTCCAATGATGACACGGGGTTCGGAACAAATGCAAGTGATTATGGAGGAAGGTTCATTAACCGGGACGGAAGCTTCAACCTGCGCAAGGAAGGCATTTCCCTCATGGCGCGCTACGATATTTATCATATCATGCTCAATATGCCCAGGTGGAAATTTATCACAACGATTTTCATTTTCTACTTTCTTGCCAATCTTGTCTTTACTTTTCTGTACTGGCTTGCCGGTTCCGAGCAGCTCATAGGCATCGTGGCGACAACGCCCTGGGCCAAGTTTAAGGAACTGTTTTTTTTCAGCACCGAGACCTTCACAACCGTCGGCTACGGACGCGTCAATCCGCTAGGCGATACAGCAAATGCAATCGCGTCGATAGAAGCTGTCAGCGGATTCCTTTCATTCGCTATAGCAACCGGCCTGATCTATGGAAGATTTGCAAAACCAAAGTCGTATTTGGCATTCAGCAATGAGGCGTTGATTTCGCCTTTTCGGGGCAAGACTGCGCTGATGTTCCGTTTCGCCTCCTATAAAGAAAACCACGCATTGACAGACGTGGAGATCAGGGTGACCATAGGCCTTCAGTTGCGCGAGAATGGTGGCGAACCAATGTTTAAGTTTTACAGTCTGGAACTCGAACGAAGTCGCGTAGACAACTTGCCCATGAACTGGACTGTGGTGCATCCAATCGACGATAACAGCCCCCTCCTGGGATTCACCTATGAAGACATGAAAAATGCAGATGTAGAACTTTATGTTCTCGTCAGGGGCTTTGACGACGTATATTCTACAATCGTTCAGCAAAGAACCTCTTATATTTACAACGAAATTATATTTGGGCGCAAATTCGTACCGATGTACCATGAAAGTGACGACGGTAAAACTACTATCCTCGAATTGCATAAATTGCATGACCACATCAAGGTTCCGCTTGGCGCTGATGCTGCGGCGCATGCAAAAAGTCTACCCGATATTCAACAGGATTGAAAATGTCGTTCCCTTATCGGGCTCACTGTTAACCTGAATCTTCCCCCTGTGGTTGAGGATGATGTTTTGTGTATTGGTTAATCCAAGTCCGTTTCCATTTGTTTTTGAAGTGAAATAGGGTTCAAAAATTTTCGAGAGGGTTTCTTTGGACATACCTTTGCCGCTATCCCCGATGTTAATCACGCACACGTCGCTTTTAGCAAAGGTTTCAAGCAGTAAGACGCCCGCCGCACCATCCATTGACTCAATGGCATTAACGACAATGTTGAGGAATGCGATTTTTATCCTTTCCGGATCAACCTTGACAGCAGGAATATTAAAACCGTATTTTTTTTCTATTCTAATATGGTTCAGCTGAGCCCTGTCAGTAGCAAAATCGAGTGTTTCATCAAGCAGCAAATTGATGTCGGCGGGCTGGTAATTTAACTCCGAAAATTTGGTGGCATTGAGCAAATCTGTAATGAGGTGATTAATACGCGTTGAATTTCGCTCGATGACGTCGAGAAGGTATTTCTTGTCCCCTTCGGTCGTATCATGACCTGAAAGTTGATCGGCAGAAAGATTGATATTGGTGAGAGGATTTCGGATTTCATGTGCAATAACCCTGGCAATCCTGCCGGTGCTTGCAAATTTTTCCATACTCCTTAATTCGACGAGCTCCTGATTAACCACCTTTAGTTCGGTTACCCTGTTCTCGAGCTGATTATGATACTCTTCTGCTTTCTCCGTGGCCAGGCGTTTTGCCCTGTTCTCAATAATGTATGTAAAAACAGAATAGCTTAATAACAGGATTGAGATCAATAGCGAAACCGCGATTACCACATACAGCGCATAGTTTGAGGATCCGACTTCGGCGATCCGTTTATTCAAGAGATCACTCTCATGGTTTTCCATGAAACCGACAAGGTCGCGAATGGAATCCATCATTTTTTTGCTTGTAAAAGCAGAGCCATGGATAAAGTCGTCGACTTCGAGGTGATTGTTTCGTAGCGTGTCCAGCTGCTGCGATATAAGTTCAAATTTGCGGTCAAGCAATCCCTTCAGTAACAGTGCTCGGTCGGATTCAATATGGCTGTCTGATACCGAAACAACCAGGGCGCGATACATTGAGTCCACTTTTCGCCCGCTTGTATAATAGGGTAAAAGGAATCTTTCGTCCTTCATCATAATGAGGCCACGCAGGCCTATTTCGGAATCTTTAAGATAGGAAACCAGCAACTCCAGCTCATTAATAACTTCCCTGGTATGACTCACCCACTGATTTTGCTTTTTTACCTGGAGAACGGCGGCGATTGTAAAGACGTAAGAAAACAGCAGCAAAACAAATGCTGTCAGGTACCCGCTTCTGACTTTCCCTGAAAAATTGAACCTCATAATTTGTTTGCGTGATGCCGCTGTGATGAAATTACTAAAAACCTTCAAACATCTGGCCGAAGTGCATTTGAGGCCACCAGGGCGCCGGAAGCTTCCTTCTTGTTTTCTCTACTGCGTCTTCGGCAATCGGCGACGACTGCCCTCAACTGTAAATTTCGTACTATCTTCAATCTCCCGTTTGATCAAACTAAAGACTAACAACCATGCCTCCCAAACAGCTCCTCTTCGTGGCTGTTCTCCTGTCGTTCAGGATTTGCACAAACGCGCAGGCAGACTCGATTACCTATGCGGAAAAACTCGGATATCCGAAAGGATCCCGCGTGCTTATCATGCACGTCGATGATATGGGTATGAGCTTCGATTCAAACGAAGGCGGCGAAGAAGCACTAACCAAGGGTGTGTCGACCAGCTGCAGTGTGATGATGCCCTGTCCGTGGGTTCCGGGCTTTATCCATTGGCTAAAAAATCATCCTGATATCGATGCGGGGCTCCACCTGACGCTGACCAGCGAGTGGAGGGATTACCGGTGGGGGCCGCTGGCTGGCAGGAGTTCGGTTCCTGGACTGGTGGACCAGGAAGGAGATTTATGGTCGAATGTACCGGCTGTCGTCCAGCATGCCAGCGCCGATGAAGTGGAGAAAGAGATTCGGGCTCAACTTGAGCGTGCGCGTGCCATGGGGTTTGAGCCAACACACCTCGACACACATATGGGTACACTTTTTGGCTCACCCGCGTTTACGGAACGCTATATTAAAATCGGGATCGAATATAAAATACCGATCATGTTGCCTGGAGGTCACGATGAACTCATCCAAAAGCAAATGCGCTTTCCGGAAGCCTACTTAGAACAAATTCGCAAAGCCGGACGCATGCTGTGGGCATCGGGCCTTCCCGTACTTGATGATCTTGAAAATAACAGCTATGACTGGAAAATACCAGACGAAGCCGACAAAGATGATGTGAAGCTGAGAGAATTCAAAACCAGAAAATACATTGAAGCCATTCGGTCACTTAAGCCAGGAGTGACCATGATGATCATGCATTGTACGGCGACCACCACGACCTTCGAGCGTATATCGGATTCAGGACCAGGTCGTCGTGGTGACCTTTTGGCAATGATGGATCCGGCGCTTAAGAAAGCTCTCGCAGATGAAAAAATCATTTTAACTACATGGAGAGAATTAAAAGTAAGACGATCGACATTCGGCCGATAGCAAGCGACAGGGCTTGTCGCTGCCTAGTAATGATGATGTTCTTAATAAACTCAACTTCTGCCCAGCATGCCGGGGATCTTGCCCGGTGGAAAAGCGAGGCGGCCCAGGTAACCATTATCCGGGACAACTGGGGAATTCCGCACGTTTACGGCACGACGGACGCCGAAGCAGTTTTCGGAATAATCTACGCCGAATGCGAAGATGACTTCAAGCGGGTGGAAATGAATTATAT
>JAJPJP010000377.1 GCA_021324175.1 Chitinophagia bacterium | reverse complement strand
TGTTGATCGTTACCCCATATCGCCAGACAGACGTTTTTTTGAAAATAATGCAATAAGAATGAGCATATGCCGTTTCTATTGCGGACGTTTCAGGTTACTGCTTCGAAAAAATTTGGACATTAAATGGTTTTGCCTATGCCGCTCTTTACGCCAGAAGATCTTCTTTTGTATTTATACAAAGAGTCTTCGCCGGAGTTAACAAAAGCCATCGAGACTGCACTGAACGAAGACTGGACGCTTCGGGAAAAGATGCAAGTGCTTAGCACCTCGGTTAATGAGCTTGATAAATTGACTCTTACCCCCCGAATTGATGTAATTCTCAACGTGTTGAACTACGCGCGTACCACTGCCCCCGAATCTGTTGGCAATCCCTGATGGTTTCTGGTCGTACATTCGTGGTCATTTTTAGCCAATGACCAGGAAAGAACGCTATGAATTTGTTCTTAGCTATTTTCAAGAACACGACCCAAACCCGGAGACCGAACTGCTCTACGACGATCCCTTTGAATTATTGGTAGCCGTCATCCTCTCGGCGCAATGCACCGACAAGCGCGTGAATATGACTACGCCTGTCATTTTTAGCAGATTTCCCGACATTAAAAGCCTTGCAGCTGCCCAGTTTGACGAGCTTTTTCCGCTTGTAAAAAGCATATCCTACCCCAATAGCAAGACCAGGCACCTGATCGCCATGGCCAAAATGGTCACGGACAGGTTTGGCGGGGAAATTCCGCTGACTGTTGAAGAGCTGGTCGAGTTGCCCGGCGTGGGCCGCAAGACGGCAAACGTGATCACTTCCGTGATTGATCGGCAGCCCAATATGGCAGTCGACACCCATGTGTTTCGCGTTGCGGCACGGATCGGCCTCACCAGGAATGCGAAAACCCCTTTGGAAGCGGAGCGCCAGTTGACACGTTTCATTCCTAAAGACTTGATACACAAGGCTCATCATTGGATCATTCTCCACGGCAGGTATGTCTGTATTGCCCGCAATCCAAAATGTGCGGATTGCGGCCTTCGGCCTGCCTGCCGGTATTTCCAGCAGGTTGTATCTAAAAAGGCGGCCATTTAACAGGCGATAATCAACAGGCTCAGATTCTCTGCCCTGCGAGACCCCTCATCAAGTCCCGGGAGTTATTTTTGCTTCCGATAAAATCGCATGGACTATCTCAGGCAATACCGCAGTTTCGTCAATAGTTACTACCTCACAGAAGGGGTCAGAATTACCATCGGAATCGCCCTGCCCGCGATCGTGCTCAATTCGCTTCATCAGCTGCCCGCGGGTATCCTGGTATCGATAGGAGCGATGTGCGCGAGCGTACCCGATAACGCCGGACCGATATTGCACCGAAGAAATGCCATGCTCGTCTGCGACGCGTTGATATTTATCGTAGCGCTCGTCATGGGCCTTGTCACGTCTAACCCATTGCTCCTCGCAATTTCCATATTTATTTCCTGCTTTATTTTTTCGATGATCGGCGTGTTTGGAGCGCGCGCTACTTCCATCGGCCTGTCTGCATTACTGGTGATGGTGCTGAGTATCGATCGTTCCGAGCGCGGCGCCGCAATCATCGTCAACGCGGTCTATATTCTGCTCGGCGGAATTTGGTACACCCTGCTTAGCCTCACGATGCAAAGCGTCAGACCGTTTAAGTTAGCGCAGCAGGCCCTGGGCGAATGCATCCAGGCAACCGCGGGCTATTTGCGCATTCGGGCGGGTTTTTACCGTAGCGGAGAAGATATTGGGCGGGTATATGAAGATCTGCTCGTCGCACAGGCGGATGTCCAGGCCAAGCAAGATCTCGTCCGCGAACTGCTTTTTAGAAGTCGCAACCTGACCAAAGAATCGACAGATACCGGCAGGCGCATGGTCATGATTTATCTTGACCTCGTAGACCTGTTTGAGAGAATCATCACCGTCCACGAGGATTACAGGACGCTGCATCATCAATTTGAAAACGACGGAATCCTCACCCGCTTCGAATTGGTGATTCGCTATATGGCAGACAGGCTCGACGACATCGGCCTTGGAATAAAAAGCGGTCAGCCCTCACGCATCGGCGAAGGACTTCGTGACCGGTTGGACGGCCTCAGAAATGATTTCGAAAGTTTTCGCGACAAGAATCGCAACGCAGGAAATCTTGAGGGATTTATCAGCCTTCGACAGATCCTCGAAAACATCGCTGACGTCGGGGAAAGAATCTACGCCATCCTAGATTATTCTGAACCCGCAAAAAAAGACAACTCACCATTGACTGAAATGGCAGAGCAGGAACTGCCTCCCGCTCACCAGGACATCGAACCCAAGCTTTTCATCGACAACCTTGCTTTGAGTTCAAATACTTTCAGGCATGCGATCAGGCTGAGTATTGCCACTACGGCCGGTTTCCTCGTGTCAAAGCTATTTCCCGTCAACCACAGCTATTGGATCCTCTTAACCATCATCGTCATCCTGAAACCCGCGTACAGCCTGACGAAAAAAAGAAATTTCCACCGGCTTCTGGGGACGGTGGTGGGAGCCGTCTTTGGATTTTTGATCTTGTTGTCTGTGAAAGACAATGGGGCGGTATTTGTCATCATGATCATCCTGATGATCGGCGCCTACAGTTTTATGCGCACCAATTATCTTGTGTTCGTGTCATTGATGACGCCTTATATTTTATTGCTCTTTCATTTATTGAATGCGAGCAATTTCAGCGCAGTGGTAAAAGACCGGCTGATCGACACGGCCATTGGATCGGCGATTGCCTTTCTTGCCAACGTCCTGGTCCTGCCCGTTTGGGAGCATGAGCAGATCAGGGACTATCTGATCAAAATGATCGGTGCAAACCGGCAATATTTTCTCGACCTCGCCAATTCGCTTTTTGGCAAAGCGAGTCCATCAGCCCAATACAGGCTTTCACGGAAGGAAGCGCTGGTGGCGCTTGCCAATCTTTCCGATGCTTTCAACAGGATGCTTTCTGAGCCAAAAAACAGGCAAAAGAGTGCACAGCAAATTCATCAGTTCGTGGTGGCGAACCACATGCTAACTTCCAATATCGCGACTCTTTCATTATTCAACCCCGAACCGCTCACACCGGCGAACAAACAACTTTTTAGCGGGGCCGTTGAAAATATTTCTGGCAAATTAAAAAGGGCCGAAGATTATTTCGACGGGCATGCTGCGGCCCCGGCGCAGCGCGATCAACCGGACATGCGCGGTCTCAACGGGGTGCTCGGGACCCTTCTACGCCAGC
This sequence comes from Chitinophagia bacterium, assembly GCA_021324175.1. Lineage (GTDB taxonomy): Bacteria > Bacteroidota > Bacteroidia > Chitinophagales > Chitinophagaceae > Puia. Next base: position 56,409 of record JAJPJP010000377.1, on the reverse strand, counting down.
GAAAAAACGAGTTGGAGAACGGCATCATAGACAGTGATACCAGGAAAGAACTGTCCTTGTTCAAGCCCGTGGCTGACCAATTCAATTTTATTTATAAAGCTGCCGCTGAGATTGAACGGCTCAGCTCCGTGATTTCCGAAGACGGTAATTTATAAACTTGCTTTGAGCTCAAGCAGGAATTCTCTTACCTGGCCAAGTTTTTTTATGGTCTCGAACTTCTCCTCCGCCTTTTTGCTTTTTTTCAAAAAGTCTTTTGCGCCTTCGATGGTATATTTTCTTTGACGAAGGAGGTGGTAAATCAGGTGCAGATTTTTTATATCAATGGGCCTGAAATAGCGATCACCTTTGCGGTTCTTTCTTGGCTGAATGATGTCAAATTCATTTTCCCAGAATCGAAGCAATGAATGGTTGACGCGAAACATTTCGGCCACCTCCCCCATGGAGTAATATTGTTTTTGAAACAATACTTCGTCTTCCGGGACTTCAATCAGGTCAGCTTCTGCTTCAACCTGTTTGATCGACTTACGTCCCCTCGTGGATTTTACTTTCTTTGTCTTCTCAGGCTCCGCCGCTTTTTCTGATGCAACGGGTTCTTCAATCGGTGCATGCTGCTTCAGTGCTTTTATACGCACGCCGACGTTCACGGGCTTTTCTTCTTCCTGGACAGCTTTCGCCGTTTGTTCCTCGGTGGCCGCTTCATCGCTAAATGAGAGGCTTGTTTGATTGAGTGGTTCCATAATGTCCAAGTATTACAAATATTATTCCGATTAATAATCAGGCCTAAAATTAAGACTCTGGCGAGATACACAAAAAAGAAAGATTTTGTGACCTAAAAAGACACTGATTTGCAGTGTGCATTTATTATTAAAAAAAAGAATCAGGTTTAGGCTTAATCGAAACTCTGGTTGCTGGATGATGCGAGCTTTAACAATCTGTCATATTGCTCGGGCGTGATATCATTGTAGAAATAGTAAACAGGATCGACGGGATCGCCGTTACGATGGACTTCATAGTGGCAATGAGGCCCGGTACTTTTCCCTGTGCTGCCCACCCATCCGATGATCTCGCCTCTCTTGATACGCTCACCAGGCCGCACCTTCACCCGAAACATGTGGCCATACAGCGTTTCATAGCCATATCCATGATTGATGACGACATGGTTCCCGTAGCCGTTTCCCGTGTTTCCGGCTGTGACAACAGTGCCGTTGGCCGTCGCATAAATCGGCGTTCCCTGCGGAGCTGCAAAATCCAGGCCCGCATGGAATTTTGTCGTTTTGTAGACGGGATCGATGCGATAACCAAATCCTGAAGCGATGCGGCTGAGGTCCTTGTTACTCACTGGCTGGATGGCCGGCGTGCAGGCCAGCAACTGTTCCTTATTTTTAACAAACCCTTCCAATTCATTGTACGATTTGGTTTGCGCAGCGACATGGGCGAAAAGGTTTTTTAGCGTTTTATCGATCGAAGTGGCGAGGTTGTCCTGGTCCATGCCTTCAACCAGTTTGCGCTCATCCTGCTGGTACAACGCTTTGGCGCGGGCGCTGTCGGGAATCGGGTTGGCTTCAAAGATCTCACGATAAACATGGTTGTCCCTCTTTTCCAAATCGCCCACCTCGTCCTGCAATTTTTTTACCCTGTCGCTGAGTACGTCATAGTTGTAACGAAGCGATTCATTGTTTTGCATGAGCCTTTTTTCATTGACCGAAGGGAAATATTTGTAAGCCAGGGAGACGAGTATGATGGCTGTTACAAAAGCAGCAGATAAAAATCCAAGCAGGCGCAGCAATTTGACCCGCAGAGGTGTTTCCAGTTTTTCATACCGGAGGGTATTGGCGTTATAGAAATATTTAATTTTTTTCACGCAAGCGCTCTTCGGATGTGCATGCTTTACTACGGTTAATGGCTACATTTGCGCAGCAATTAATCCAGAGCATACAAATATATCGTTTTTACCTCGAAAATTGCTTCTAAAACAGCGGACAGATTATGATGACAAGCAGCGAAATACGTCGCCTCTTTCTCGACTTTTTCAAATCAAAGGGCCATGAAATTGTGCCTTCCGCGCCTATTGTGATTAAGAACGATCCCACGCTGATGTTTACGAACGCAGGAATGAATCAGTTTAAAGATTACTTTCTTGGAAACAGGAAACCTCCCTTCAGGCGCGTGGCCGACACCCAAAAATGTCTTCGGGTCAGCGGTAAGCATAATGACCTCGAGGAAGTGGGTGTGGATACCTATCATCACACCATGTTTGAGATGCTGGGGAACTGGAGCTTCGGCGACTATTTTAAAAAGGAAGCCATCGCATGGAGCTGGGAATTGCTGACGAAAGTTTACCATATCGAACCTGATCGTTTATACGTGACCGTTTTTGAGGGAGATGAAGCCGAAAAATTGCCGAAGGATAGCGAGGTATACGCGGAGTGGGAAAAATGGATCGACAAAGGCCGTATACTCATGGGTGACAAACAAGACAATTTCTGGGAAATGGGAGATACTGGTCCCTGTGGCCCCTGCTCAGAAATACATGTTGACCGGAGATCGGACGAGGATCGAAAAAAAATCGATGGTCATGCTCTCGTCAATACCGGTCACCCGGAGGTCGTCGAAATCTGGAACAACGTCTTTATCCAGTTTAACCGCCTCAAAGACGGCTCGCTCGAACCGCTGCCTGAAAAACATGTCGATACGGGAATGGGATTGGAACGCCTGACCTGTTTTCTCCAAAACAAGGAGAGCAATTACGACACGGATATATTTTCAGGCACCATCGATGCAGTCAGCAGGATAACCGGCATTCCATATGGAAGATCTGACAGCCGCCAGGATGTGGCATTTCGTGTGATGGCCGATCATATTCGCGCCATTTCATTTTGCGTGGCTGACGGCCAGTTGCCCTCTAATAACGGCGCAGGCTATGTAGTCAGAAGGATCCTGCGAAGGGCAGTGCGATATTATTATTCGTATCTCAAATATGAAAGGCCGCTTTTGCACCAGCTTATGCCGGTCGTCGCCTTACAATTCAGAACGGTTTTTCCCGAGCTCTACCAGCAATTGGATTTTGTAGAAAAAGTGATCCGTGAAGAAGAAGAGTCATTTTTAAGGACGATTGGGTCAGGCATCAGTCTCCTCGAGCAATTTTTCAAAAGGGCACCGCATGGAGGAAGCGTACAACCCACGATCACCGGAGAACTAGCTTTTACCTTGTCCGATACACATGGATTCCCTCTCGATCTGACCAAACTGATTGCGGCGGAAGCCGGCTTCGCAGTCGATGAGAAGGGATTCCGGGAGGAACTGGCAAAGCAAAAGACGCGATCCCGTGCTGCGGCAACGGTTGACGCTGGGGACTGGACCATCCTGATGGAGGACGCGGTCTGCGAATTTGTCGGTTATGATTCGCTGAAAGTCAAATCGAAGATTGTCAAGTACAGGAAAATCAAAGCCCGTGCGAAGGAAGCATACCAGCTTGTCCTTGACGTTACGCCATTTTATGCGGAAAGCGGCGGCCAGGTTGGCGACACAGGTTTGCTCGTTGCAGGCGAAGACCGCGTTCGCGTCATGGATACAAAAAAAGAAAATAACCTGACCGTTCATGTTACCGAACGCCTGCCCATTGATCTGACAGCGGACTTTATGGCGCAGGTCGATGCCGACAAGCGCAGATCAACCGCGATCCATCATTCAGCAACTCATTTGCTGCATGCAGCCCTGCGACAGGTTCTTGGAACCCATGTTGCGCAAAAAGGCAGCCTGGTCAGCGATGAGCACCTCCGGTTCGACTTTTCGCATTTCGCGAAGGTTTCGGAAAAGGAACTCAGGATGATCGAGCAAATCGTCAACCAGAAAATTCGTCAGAATATTCCCGTCATCATTCGCGAAATGCCCAAGGATGAAGCCCTCAGCATGGGAGCAATGGCACTTTTCGGCGAGAAATACGGAGACTTGGTGCGCGTGGTCATGATCGATCCGAATTTTTCTGTAGAACTCTGCGGCGGCACGCACGTGGGCTCGACGGGCGACCTGGGGTTTTTCAAGATTGTCCACGAAACGGCGATTGCCGCGGGGGTGCGTAGAATTGAGGCGTTAAGCGGGAGCAGTTCGGAACAATACATCGAAGAACAGGTCGCGCTTGTCGCATCCGTTCGCGAAACGCTGAAGAGTCCCAAAGACCTTGGCGCTGCTGTTGAGCAACTGCTCCAGGAGAATGCGGAATTAAAACGCAAAGTGGAATCTTACGAAGCAAGGCAGCAGTCGGCGCTTTCCGGAAAACTGATGGAACGAACCGAGGTGCTGGACGGCGTGAATTTTATTGGCGAAGTGGTGGAAGTCACGACTGCGGACGCGCTAAAAAAAATCTGTTTTGATTTGAAGGACAAGCTCTCCGATTATTTGATTGTACTGGCGGCAAACGTGAATGGAAAAGCTGCCGTTGCGATCATGGTCGACGAAAAAATTCTTGCCGCAAGAAACCTCGATGCCTCGCGAATGATCAAGGACCAGGTGGCGCCGCTCATCAACGGGGGAGGGGGAGGCCAGAAAACACTGGCCACCGCCGGTGGTCAGAATATTAGTGATTTGCACGCCGTCATTGAAGCGGTAAAGGGCCTGATCCGGTAAAATGTTTTGGTTCTCCGCTTTTTAGGCGATTCGACCTTTTGGAGCAGTTTTAACATTTCCGAAATTTTTCGTATTTCGGAAAATCCTTTATATTTGATCTACGAAACTTAACGTAGTAATCATCATTTTAAAAAATGCACCATGAAAAAATATGGAGGAAGACTTTGCACTATGGCAGCCATCGCGGTGGTATTGTCCTTGCCCCTGTTTGCCCAGGACAAGAGCGACGATAATAATGAGCAAAAGTTAAAGGACGAGGTTCGCCAGGAAAAAATAGACGACGGCGACGCCATTATCATCCGGAGAAAAGATCAGAAAGACGTTAAGGTTACCGTCGAGATAAAGAACAACCAGGTATTCGTCAACGGGAAACCAATAACGGACTATGAAGATGACGCCGTCAGCATAAAAAAGATGACAAGGCCTTTTATCATGGACGATAATTACGCGCTCATCGCTCCCAAGTCTCCATTCCGCGCACCGGGCTGGTCATATGGCGGGGACAATGTGTTTTATGATAACGAAAATGGCAAGCAGGCTTTCCTGGGCGTGACCTGGAATACTGAAGAGAAGGGCGCCCGGATCACACAAATCACCAAGGAAAGCGCAGCGGAAAAAGCCGGTTTAAAACTTGGCGACATCATCACCAAAATCGGCGACACGAAGATCGAAGACGGTGATCTGGCAGACGCGGTCCACAAATACAAACCCGAAGACAAGGTGACGGTGACTTATTTGCGAGATGGAAAGGAACAGAAAACGACGGTGACGATGGGCAGAATGAAGCAGGTGAAAGTGAGAAACTTTACTATGAAAATGCCCCGCATGAATCAAAACTTCAACTTTAACGGGGATAACGATGTTTTGGCGTTTATTGGCAGGCCACGCCTGGGGATAAAAGCACAGGATCTTGAGGAAGGCAAGGGGGCCAAAGTGCTGGATGTTGACGACGATTCTCCGGCAGACAAAGCGGGGATAAAAGAAGGCGATGTCATCACAGAATTTGACGGAAAGACGGTTGAGAATGCAGATGATCTTGCCAGGCTGGCGCACGAAGGAAAGGGAAAGTATATTTATAAAGTCAAGTTTACCCGCGACGGGAAAACGCAGGAGATTGACGTAAAGATTCCCAGGAATTTGAAGACCGCTGATTTATAAATTGTGAATGTGTTCAATCTGAAAAGGCCGCTGAAAAGCGGCTTTTTCCGTTCAGGTCATTCCATAGCTCCGCTGCTCACGCGGCGACAGGAAATTCGGGTTTAAAGCGGTAATTTCGCAGGCTTCGGCTAAGAGCCCGAAGATAGCATCGCAGGGGCAAAGCCCGTGGAAGATTTAATGAGCAGGGAAGACCATATCACCATATACGAAACCGTGGTCGGACTGGAAGTCCACGCGCAACTGTCAACACAAACCAAGCTGTTTTGTGGTGACAGCGCGGCCTTCGGGGCCGAGCCGAATACGGAAGTGAGCCCAATTTCCATCGGGCTTCCTGGCACGCTGCCGGTTCTCAACAGGAAAGCGATCGAATACGCGATCAGGATCGGGCTTGCCTGTGAGTGCGCGATCGAACCGGTCAATTATTTCGCCAGGAAGCACTATTTCTATCCCGACCTGCCAAAGGGCTACCAGATCTCCCAGCATACCACGCCGATTTGCAAAGGCGGATTCGTCCGCATCCAGGCCGGCAGCACGCAGAAAAAAGTGCGCCTCAACCGGATTCACCTGGAAGAAGACGCAGGCAAGAACATTCACGACAACGATACGGATTACAGTTCCATCGACCTGAACAGGGCGGGGGTTCCGCTCATCGAAATCGTTACCGAGCCGGAAATTTCAAGCGGTGCTGAAGCCGTCCAGTTCCTTACTGAACTCAGGAGGATTCTTCGATACCTGGAAATCTGCGATGGGAACATGGAGGAAGGCAGCATGCGTTGCGACGCCAATGTTTCCATACGCCCTTTGGGAGACAAAACGCTTGGCACGAAAGTCGAAGTAAAAAATCTAAACTCGATCCGCAATGTCAGGCGGGCAATAGAATTTGAGGCGCAAAGAATGGCCGCATTGCTTGACGCGGGGGGTGCAGTTGTGCAACAGACGAGGAGTTTTGACGCCGGCGCCGGAATCACTTTTCCGCTTCGTGACAAGGAAGAAGCCAATGATTACCGGTATTTTCCCGATCCCGACCTGCCTCAGTTTTATGTGACTGAGTCGCTTTTGGAAAAAGTGCGTAATGACTTACCCCCCCTTCCGGAACAGCTTGTTGAAAAACTGACCCGCGAATTTCACCTGCCTGAATATGATGCCCGCGTGATCTGTGATGACCGTGAGACCGCCGCCTATTTTATGGAGTTGACCAAACTGACCAATAACTATAAAGCCGCGGCAAACTGGCTCCTGGGCCCTGTAAAATCGTATACAAATGAACACAGCCTCGGGTTCTCGCAGGTTCCCCTTTCTCCCGCGGGCCTCGCGAGGCTGATCGACATGGTTGATGAGAAAACCATCAGTTTTTCGACTGCTTCAAAACAAATTCTGCCGAGGCTGATGGACAGGCCGGGTGCGGATCCGCGGGAAATTGCTTCTGCACTCAACATCCTGCAGAATTCCGATGACCATACCGTCGCGGCCTGGGTGGATGAGGTGCTCGCCAGGATGCCGGAAAAAGTATCGGAGTATAAAAAGGGCAAAAAAGGACTGATGGGCCTCTTCATCGGAGAGGTCAAGAAAATCTCGAAGGGAAAGGCGGACCCGAAACTGACCAACAAATTGTTACAGGAAAAGCTTGATAAAAAATAGGATCAACAGCGATTAAAATACAGAAATGAACAGAAAACTTATTCTCCTTGCAGCGGCGATCTCGATTTTTGGCCTTGCATGCGTGCACCGATCGAAGTCGGCGATACATATCAGCGGTACATATGCCCATGCGGGAACGCTCTTTCCGAGTACCGGGGGGAGGGTCTACCTTCAGGAAGTTTCGGGAGGAAAGGACCAGGCGCCCGTGGCGCTCGACTCCGCAAAAATCACCGGGAATAGCGGATCATTTAGTTTGAATGCTATCGCAAAGGGCGGCGAAGAAGAAATTTTTGAATTGGTATTTGGAGACATGAGCAACAATATCCTTGCCGTACCGATCATCGCCGATGAACAGGATATCAACGTGGATGTCGATCTTGCTAAAAGAGATGATTTTTATAAAGTGAGCGGTTCCGAGGCGAGCGTCCAGTTGAAAGGCTTTATCGACGCTTTAGGCAAAAAGAGTTTCCTGGTTGATAAATACCTTTCGCAACTGGACAGCCTCAAGCGAATCGGCTCGCCGGACAGCGTCCTGCTCGGGGCAACAACGGAAAAAAACAATGCGCTCGATGACCTGAACAGTTATCTCAAGCATTTTATAGAATCATCAACCAACCCTACGCTGAGCACACTTGCCCTCGGCTGGTCTTCGCGCAGCTTGTCGCAGGAAGATTTTGAGAAGGAAATGGGCAACCTGATCAAGCGTTACCCGGGGAATAAAATTTTGGCAGAAATGAAGAAAAACTATGACGCGCAACAGGCGCAGCTGGCGCAGATGCAACAACAAAATAATTCATGGGTAGATAAGCCGGCGCCCGATCTCTCATTGCCCGACGGTAACGGAAACCCGGTGTCCCTGGCTTCCTTCAAAGGGAAATTCCTCCTGGTCGATATCTGGGCAAGCTGGTGCAGCCCCTGCAGGATGGAAAACCCCAATGTCGTCAAAGCCTATGACGAGTTCAAGGACAAGAACTTTACAATCCTCGGCATTTCACTGGACAAGGAAAAAGATCCCTGGCAGCAGGCGATCATTGCCGATAAACTCGCCTGGACACAAGTGAGCGATCTGAAATTCTGGAACAGTAAGGCCGTTGAGGTTTTTAAGTTTGGTGGAATACCTTTTAACGTCCTCATCGATCCGCAAGGCAAGATCATTGCGCAGGATTTGCGCGGTGAAGCGCTCGAAAATAAACTGAAGGAAGTACTCCATTGACGCGCAGCAACCTAATCAGCGCGCTTTCGCCTGCGCGACAGCGAAATAAGCAGGGCCGGCAGGAATATGAGGTTTGTCAGCGTTGCCAGGACGAGTGTCAGCGAAGTGAGCCATCCCAGCGATTGCGTTCCCCCGAAATTGCTGAAGCAAAAAATGATAAAGCCCGCGATCAGAACGAGTGAAGTGTAAATGATGCTGATTCCCGTCGTGTGAATCGTACTCACCACCGTTTTTTGTTCATCCCCTTCTTTGTAATCGAGTTCCTGTTTGTAATTTACCAGGAACCTGATGGTAATATCAATGGCGATCCCCAACGCGATACTGAAAATAAGTACGGTCGATGGTTTTAATGCAATGCCCTTCCAGCCCATGACTCCCGCGGTAATGATGAGTGGAATCGTGTTGGGTATCAGGGAACACAGGAGGATCTTAAAGGATTTGAAAAGGTAAAGCATGCAAATAGCAATGAGCACAAATGCCCAAAGTATACTCGAGCGCAGTCCGTTAATAATAAACCGGCTCTGTTCGATAAAAGTTACACTCCCGCCGGTCAGTTGCACGCGGTATTTGGCTGAATCAAACAATTGGTCAGATCTTTCCTGCACAATGCGAAGCAGGCCTGGGAGCCGCCTGCTGCCGATATCGGCGATATTGACACTCATGCGGGTCTCCTCCTGTTCTGTCAATAAAAGATCTCAACAGCTGGGTCAAATTGTTCTTGGTCGATTTCGAACTGTCTTTCTTAAAACTGAGGAGGGGTGCGATAACGCTTGCGTCAAACTGGTTTGGCAGCGCATAGCTTGAACTGTCGCCTTCGTAATATGCCTGCCTGGCAAATTTCAGTCCTTCGACAATTGACAGGGGCTTTGCCATATTGGGATTTGCCGCAATGTATTGCGACAGTGAGTCGATCGCCTGAAGTGTCTGCAGGTAATTGCTTCTCAGACCGTTTTTTCTTTTCGTGTCAATGACAATTTCGAGCGGCATGACGCCCTTAAAGTTTTTCTCAAAAAATTTGAGGTCCGTATAAATCTTATCCGTCCTGGGCAGATCATCGACGATAAATCCCTCGGAGCGAAGACGGAATATGCCAATAACTGCCCCGATGACAACCAAGACGGTAAGCCCATACACGATCTTGCGGTTGTTCAACGACCAAATCTCGATCCTGTCAAGTATCGCCAGCAGCCAGCGGTTATCCAGGTAAACCATGTGCCTGGGCTTTGGCTCGGGCAGGAGGCTTAGCACTGCGGGGATGAAGACGAAGGAAATCAAAAAAAGCAACATGATGTTGATCCCGGCCACGACACCGAACTCTTTGAGCACAGGACTTCTCGTCAAGGCAAACACGCCAAAACCGATCGCCGCGCTGATATTGCAGAACAGGGTGACAATTCCCATCTTTCGGATCATCTCATATAGCGCCGTTTCCCGGTTTCTTGTTTCGCGGTAAGTAGTATGGTATTTATTGAGAAAATAGATGCAGTTGGGTATGCCGATGACCACCACCAGTGATGGCAGGAGGGCATTGAGCAGCGAAATATTATATCCGAGCAAGTTCATGGTGCCAAGCCCCCAGAGCACGCCCATGATGACGACGAGCAGCGACATCACCGTGGTGCCAAGGCTTCTAAAGAAAACCATCAGGATGATTGCGGACAAGATGAGCGACCCGATAAGAAAAACCTTCATTTCCTTTTTGATCATATCGCTCATGCTTGTTCGTATGAACGGCAGACCGCTGTAATGCATTTCAATATGATCTTTTGCCCCGAACGCATCACCTGCCGCGACAATTGCCGCAACCGCTTCGGTTCGACGCGAGGAGTTAAACAACTGCCGGTTCACAAAAAGAGCAATGAGGTAGGTATTTGTTTCCGGGTTATATACAAGGCCGCGGTAGAATGGAAGCGAAAAAAATATTTTCCTGGAGCTGTCGATCTGTCGTTGCGTCAAATGACCCGGAGGAAAAATATTAACCGGCTTGAGTGTTTCCGAACTATCGGGTTTTTCGACCTTTTCGAAATTCACCAGCGAAGGAACACCGAGCGCCATTTCAACCCCTTCGCTTTTTTTTAGCCTGTTATTCAAATCAACATAATCATTGTAAACGCTCTCTAAAAAAAGGCTGTCAGTCTGTATGGCGATGAGCAGCGTGTTTCCGTCGTCACCAAATTTATTTTTGAAATTTTGGTATTCAATATATTTTGGATTATCGACGGGAATGGCGCGGGCAAATTCATATCCTATTTTTTCCTGCGACGCACGGTAGGCCATAAACGAAGAGGCGACAAGCAAGACCACTAATAACACCCATCTATTCTTCAGAACGAAACGGGCTATTGATTCCCACATATTTAGTCGTCAGTTATTTGAACAGGATGATACGCTGCAAAGAAACTCAATTTCGCCCGGTTTTCCATCAGAAGCGAACCGAATTGACACTACCTTTGGAATTGACCGCTCGACTTTTCCCGGGCGTTTACCGATTGAGTATTTTCAAAACCAAAGGGATAGTGCTGCGCACGGTCAAATTCGGCGAAACCAGCGTGATCGTTTCTATATTGACCGAGGCTTTTGGCATGCAGTCTTACCTGATCAACGGTGTGAGAACCAGCTCACCAAAGATTCAGAACAAATCCAATCTTTTTCAGCCTGGCGCCATCCTCCAGCTTTCGGTTTACCATAACGAGTTGAAAAACCTTCAACGCATCAGGGAAAGCGGCTGGTCGTACATGTACGACCATGTTTTTTTTAATGTCGCGAAAAATGCCGTAGCCATGTTCATCGTCGAACTGCTTGCAAAATGCCTGAAACAGCCCGAACAGAATGAAGAACTGTTCCAGTTTGTCGAGAGTGCCCTGATTCGCCTGGACGCAAGCTCTGACCAGGAGATGGCCAATTACCCGTTGTTTTTTGCGGCCAATTTAGCTGCTTTCCTGGGCATTCGCATCCAGGACAATTACGCTGAAGACAACCGTTTCCTTGATCTGCAGGAAGGGAGGTTTGTGCAATCACGCCCCGGCCACCTGTATTTTATCGGCGAGCCTTTCAGCGAGTTATTTTCCAAAGTGCTTAAAATAACTTCCGCCGATGAACTGGGCGGCCTGAAAATGAACAGGGATACAAGACGGGTGCTGATCGGCACCTTTCAAAATTATTATGCACTGCATGTCCCGGACTTCGGGACCTTGAAATCCCTCCCGGTTCTGCAAACGGTGATCTCGGGCTAGAGAAGGCCTCTATTTCCCTCCGATGCGATGCGGGTTTTTTTGGATAAAATCGTTCCACCCGCTTACGGTCTTCGATGATGTTTTCGTTGAACCATTTTTTCCCTTGCCATTTTGGAAATGATGACAAACGGCTACCGCAAGCGCGTCAGAAGCGTCGTAGTGAAAAATTTCTTCTTTTAGCGACAGGAGGTGCTGGAGCATTTTCCAAACCTGGTTTTTATCCGCATTCCCGTTGCCCGTGATGGACTGTTTTATCTTCCGTGGAGAATATTCGGTAACCTGAAGGCCCGTCTGGATAGCAGCAGCAATGGCGACCCCCTGGGCTCTCCCAAGTTTGAGCATGCTTTGGACATTTTTTCCGAAAAATGGCGCTTCGATGGCAAACTCCGTCGGTTGAAATGCATCGATCAGTTCCATGACGCGGTGGTGAATCATTTGCAGGCGTTCGTGGGGGTTTTTTCTGGAAGAGAGCTTTAGCACGCCCATTTCCAGCATGGACAATTGGCTGTTTTTGATCCTGACAATGCCAAAGCCCATCATGAGGGTTCCGGGGTCAATCCCTAAAATTATTTTGGAGCCTGTTTGCACCAGGAGATTTATTTTTGGCAGCCGTGGTGCTGCTAAACAAAAATATCAAATTAATAATCAACTATGTCCTGGGGCCGGTCGTATTTCTTCTGCTCGCCTTCACCGTTTACAGGCAGATGCAGGCACAACATGGATGGCAGCGGTCAGTGCGGATACTTCACCAGGCGATTGTAGGCGGCGATCAATGGAAAATTTGGCTGGTCATTTTATTGATGGTCCTGAATTGGGGCCTGGAGGCCAGGAAATGGCAGCTGTTGATCAGGCCGGTGCAGGAACTGTCGCTTTGGCAATCGCTGATGGGTACATTGACTGGTGTGACATTGGCATCCTTTACGCCAAACCGCACAGGGGAATATTTTGGACGCATGCTTTATCTGCGCGCTGAAAATAGACCCCGGTCGGTATCGCTGACCATGCTCGGCAGTTTTGCCCAAATGGTGGTCACGCTGGCCACAGGCTGCGCCGGGTTGTTATATCTCCGCCTTCGAAGCCACTATGACCTGGTGCTGAACTGGAGCCTTTTCAATTGGTGGCTTGACATTTTTTTCCTGGGTAGCTTCGTTTGCCTGCTCATTTTATCCGTTTTGTATTTCCGGATATCCATTTTAACCAAGTTGTTGACCAGGAATTGGCCAAATTCAAAATTCACGCTTTGGGTCAAAGATTTGGAAGATTTTAACGCAACTTTTCTTGCGCGGATTCTGTCATATTCGTTAATTAGATATATTGTATTTATCGTTCAGTACCAAATCATGTTTTCGGTTTGCGGCGTTTCCCTGACTTTGACAGAGACTTTGGCGGGAATGGGCGTTGTTTTCCTGGTCATTGCGATTATCCCCAGTTTTACCTTTTTGAGCGAACTGGGAGTCCGCTGGGAAGCATCGATCCAGGTGCTTGAACTATTCGGCGCGGGGACTGTTGGAATATTTGCCGCATCATTTGGCATTTGGGTTGTTAATCTAATTATACCGGCATTGGCCGGGAGTTTGTTAATTTTGGGGATTAAATTATTTAAAATCAGTAATTAACGGATTGTTTTACCGTTATAACTGAATAAGGACCATGAAAATAGCAACTACTCTGTTTGCGCTTTTGACCACAGGCGTTTCGCTGCAGGTGGACCCCGAAGCGGGATCCTGCGGCACCCACAATTTCGCATTCCAGGCTGGCGAATCCATCACCTATAAAGTCTACTACAAGCTGGCGGGTGTTTATGTCGGCGCGGGCGAAGCGGTGTTTAGTTCGGCTCTTGACCACCTGAACGGCAAGCCTGTTTATCATGTTAAGGGAGATGGCAAGACCTATAGTTTTTATGATAATTTTTTCAGGGTGCGCGATAAGTACGAATCCTATATTGATACTTCGACCCTGCAGCCCTATAAATTTGTCAGGGATGTGGATGAGGGCGGGCACAAAACTTATGAGAACGTAACGTTCAACAAGTTGACCAATACGGCCCTTACCGACCAGGGCGTATTTAAGGTTCCGGCCTGCGTGCAGGACGTCATGAGTACGATGTACTATACGCGAAACGTTGACTTCAACAATCTTAAGCCCGGGGACAAGATTCCTTTTTCGATGTTCCTGGATAACAGGGTCTATAATCTCTATATCCGGTATCTCGGCAAGGAAACGATCAGGACCAAATACGGAAAATTCAGGACGATAAAATTCAAACCGCTACTCATCCAGGGCACCATATTCAGCGGCGGCGAGAAAATGACAGTCTGGGTCAGTGATGATCTTAACCACATACCCGTCCGGGTAGAATCACCAATCGTTGTCGGAGACATCGTCGTTGATATGATCAACTTTCAAAACCGGCGCCACCCCCTGACCTCCCTTGTCGATCTCTAGTCCTTTACCCGGAAGCAACGGGCAGGATATCTGAAATACGAAAAGCCGATGATTCAGATATCGCTCAAGCGAAAAGTTTCTTCTTTCCTGACACCTCTTTCACCTGTTTTAACCGTGCAGCATTCATCAATTGGGTCATGTTCGAGGTAAAGAATATAGTCGCCAGACGCTGCCTCACTGAGGAATGATTTTTTTTCCTCAAGCGTTGTTAGCGGGAACATGTCATAGGCCATCACGTATGGAAGCGGAACGTGAGCTGCTGAAGGAATCAGGTCGGCCACAAAAACGATTGTTTTTTCGCCCGCCTTGATTTGCGGAAGCATCATGCCGGCCGTGTGCCCGTCGACAAACCGGAAAGAAAGTTGTGAGGGCAACGGTCCATCCGACACCGGGATATTGTCGATCCCTCCAGTCTCATCCTGCGCCGCAAAACGATTATCCCTTTTTTCCGGAAGGCGGATAAATGCCAGTTGTCCCGCTTCTTTGATCGGGAGAATATTCTCCTTCAAAAACGAAGCTTTTTCACGGTCGTTCGGCAGGACGGCCCATTGCCAGTGCCGTTGGTTAGACCAGAACCTGGCATTTTTGAATGCCGGGACAAGTTTGTCACCTTCACGAACAACGCTACCGCCGCAATGATCAAAATGCAGATGGGTAAGAACGACATCGGTAACATCATCGCGCGAAAATCCATTTTTTTTCAGGGAAGAATCGAGGGACTCTTCGCCGTGGAGATAATAGTGGCTGAAAAACCTGGCGTCCTGTTTATTGCCGATACCGTTATCGACCAGGATCAATTTATCGCCTTCCTCGATCAGGAGGCAGCGCATCGCCCAATTGCAGAGGTTATTCTCGTCGGCGGGATTCAGCTGGTTCCAGATAACCTTTGGAACGACGCCGAACATCGCACCGCCATCGAGTTTAAAAAAACCGGTATTGATCGTATGAAGCTTCATGCAAAAGCCAATTTGTGTTTCATTTTAACAAACATGAGCAGTACAAATCCAATGATAAAATAAGCCATCAGCGCCAGGACGGAATTGCGCATGCCGTGGGAGATTTCGGACGCGAACCCGAATGAGAGCGTCCCAAGAACCGTTCCTATTTTGTCGCAAACATCGTAAAAGCTGAAGTATGACGCGGTATCGGTCGTCTCCGGCAGCAGTTTGGAATATGTCGATCTTGACATCGATTGTATGCCGCCCATGACCAGCCCGACGCAAAAAGCAAGGGCGTAAAATTGCATCGGCGTGGTGGTGAAATAAGCAAAAATGCAGATAAATATCCACCCCGAAATAGCGACTGCTATGGTGAAAATATTGTTCGTTGCCTTCGACAGGACGGAAAACAAATAGGCACCGAAGATGGCTACCAACTGAATAATCAGTATCGTGGCTATGAGCTGGGTCGACTTCATTTTAATTTCATCCGCCGCAAAATAGGTCGCCATGTACATCACGGTCTGAACGCCCATGTTATAAAAAAAGAAACTCAGCAGGTACCGTTTTAACAGTGGATAGTTCTTCAACTGGTTCCATACTTTTTTCAGTTCATAAAAACCGTTGACCAATATGCTGTGTTCGGGGTGTTGTTCGGATGACTTCGACGCGGGCAATACATTAAATGTCACCTGCGCAAAGCCTGCCCACCATAATCCTACAGAAACAAATGAAAGTCGCGCCGGCCATGAACCCCAGCCCAATTGCAGCTCATCGTTCAGAATGATGGCGACAAGGCACCCGACCATGAGGATGACACTTCCGATATAACCGAGGGCGTATCCTTTGGCGCTTACCCTGTCCTGGTCTTCTTCAGCAGCGATCTCGGGCAGGTAGGCGTTGTAAAAAACAATGCTGCCGCAATAACCGACGGCGGCGACGATGGACAGCGTCAACCCGAGGCCGATACTGGAGGAGGTAAAAAAAACCATCAGTATACAGGCCAGGCTGCCCAGGTAGCAGAAAAAGCGCATGAATGCTTTCTTGTTGCCTTTATAGTCCGCTATGGATGAAAGTATCGGCGAAAGGATTGCAATCAGCAAAAAGGAAAAGGAGATAGCATAGGACGCGAGCGCATCGCGGTCAACCATCCGGCCGAACAAAGAAACATGCCGGGGTACGACGGATGTATAATACGCGGGAAAAATCGTAGAGGCGATAACCAGGCTATAGGTACTGTTCGCCCAATCATACATTGCCCATCCGTTGATTACTCTCTTAGATGCAGTCAGGGTCATTGGAAAAAATTGTCCGTTTTGTCATCGGTTCCGCTCAGGCGAAATAACCGGACCATATGAGCACAAGGAGCAGAATCCCTGCAACAATCCGGTACATCCCGAAGAGCCTGAATCCATGCCTTTGAAGAAACCCGATAAAGAACCTGATGGCAATCATCGCCACGACGAATGCGATCAGGTTACCCACAATCAATGCGTAAATATTGGCGTGGCTCCGGAGCATATCAGGTGACTGCTCATATGCCTTGAACAGCTTGTAACCCGTCGCGGCGATCATGGTGGGCACCGCCAAAAAAAAAGAAAATTCGGCGGCTACCTTGCGATTTAGTTTTTGTTGCATCCCCCCAACGATGGACGCGGCGCTGCGGCTCACACCCGGAATCATGGCAAGGCATTGCCAAATCCCGATGATAAATGATCGACGTGCGCTGATCTTTGATTCATCTATGATGGTTGGTCTTGTAAACAATTTGTCGATAAATACCAGGAATATGCCTCCGACCAGCATGCTGATCGCCACGGTCAGGGGACTTTCCAGCAAAGCGTCTATTTTTTTAGAAAAAAGCAGTCCAAGGACGACCGCAGGAATGACGCCAACCAGCAGTTTCACATAAAACCTTATTCTGCCACGATCAAAGAATTTCTTCCAGTAGAGAACGACGACCGCCAGGATGGCGCCCAGCTGAACGGCGACTTCGAATAACTTGGTGAATTCGTCTTTCTCGATCCCCATAAATGAACTGGCTATGATCAGGTGCCCCGTGGACGAGATGGGAAGAAATTCAGTTAGTCCTTCCACGATGGCCAATATGACGGTGTGTAGCGGGCTCATATGATATGGGTTTATCCGTCGGTAAAAATAGTCGAAACTTTGATCAATGAAAGCCAACCCGGAAATATTTTGGCTGCGCTGCAGGATCCGATTGGCGGCTAGGCAGTCCCGTTATTTTCTTTTTTCTTTTTGAAAAGCGCATAGATTTCAATTCCGAGGCCGATCAGGATGAGAAGGGGTGCAACAGTGATGCGCCTGAAACTATAGACCTGGTTGGGGTCAAAAACGTTTGGATCCTTGCTTTTCCCACCGCTCATGAGAATAAGGCCCAGCCCGACAATGGCAATTCCAATCACCATCCAACGGTAGTTTTCCTTGTCGAAAAGAGGAGCGCGGTTCAGGTTGGGTTTGGCAGGAGTTTTGGGTTTTTTTGTCTCGGCCATTATTCAAAAATTGAGGGGCAAATATAGGGAATAGTTATTAGTCGGTCGGTGGCATAGGACGCCGGAACTGTTATTAGTTTGAAAAATACATCCTAACGGGCCAAATCATCCGTACGTATTGCACAAATTTTCTGAGTTGTTCATGCCATCATCCAATGATCAGTCACCGATTCAATCGTCACGATGCCGGATTAAATCAAAAACCTTGTGGTCGATCAGGGTCACCATCAATAGAGATCGTCCAGTTTCATTTTAAGGTATTTGATCACGCTTCGGTGTGTACTGCCGAATGAGATGAGGATCCCAAGCAGGATCATGCCGGCGAAAAGAACTCCCAGCAGCGTATAATCGCGTAGTGCCCTTACTTCGGGTATCCATTGTTCGGTAACAAAAATAATAGCGACAATGCCTGCAACAGCGATTAACCCGCTGACCAGACCGTTGATCAATGCGCGCAGGTCCATCGGTTTAGCGATAAACCAACGCGTTGCACCGACCATCTGCATGGTTTTGATCAGGAAACGATTGCTGAACATGGCCAGGCGGATCGTATTGTCGATCAGGAAAATGACGAGGACAGATGTCAGTACGGCAATAATCAGGAGGACGATGCTGATCTTGGAGATATTGCTGTCGAGATTCATCACGAGCGACTTGTTATAATGTACGTCGCTCACACTCATATTTTGCGAAAGTGTATTGGTAATGGCTGTCAGGGAGTCGACTGTCGCATAATCGCTTTTAATCTTGAAATTGATGCTGGCCGGAAGAGGATTTTTGTCAAGTACGGTCGCCCAGTCAGTATTCCCGTCCTGCAGGTACCTTTTTTTTGCCAGGTCCTTGGTAACATATTCATAGGATTTGACATAGGGTTGCGATGCAATGTAGGAGAGAAGATCTGCACTGTCCTTTGGATTAATATTTTCCCTGAGATAGACCTGGACCTCGATATTTTCGCGGAAAGTCTGTCCCAGCCTCTTGGCATTAATCACGATCCAGCCGAGCATTCCCAGGAAAAACAACACGAGCGAAACGCCCAGGATGACCATAAAATATGATGGTTTGGATCGTTTTGCCGAACCTCTTCCAAATTGAGCCATGATTTAAAAAAAGTTTTCTGGTTAGTAAGTGATGGCAATGCGCAAAAATAGAAGATTTAGCAGTAAAATCTTAAATTTGCTGTCTTCATAAACGGGGACGTTGGGTCCTTATTTTAATGAACTGTGGCTTTAACTTTTCCCCAACCTTTGGCTGAGTTTTGACGCGTTGTCGCCTGCCGGAAAGGATCGGGTTCACCAGGGATCATAAATCATCGTATGGAGTACAATTTTAGAAGGATTGAAGAGAAATGGCAGGAACAATGGATCAAAGACCAGGTCTACCGTGTGAACAATGACTCGCCAAAACCCAAATATTATGTCCTTGACATGTTTCCTTACCCGAGTGGCGCGGGACTGCACGTCGGTCACCCATTGGGCTACATCGCCAGCGATATTTTTGCCCGCTACAAGCGGCTCAAAGGTTTTAACGTGCTTCACCCGATGGGATATGATGCGTTCGGACTGCCAGCCGAACAATATGCCATTGAGCATGGCGTCCACCCGGCGATCAGTACGGCTACTAACATCAAGAATTTTCGCAGCCAGCTCGACAGGATGGGATTTTCATTCGACTGGAGCCGGGAAGTGAATACGAGCTACCCCAAATACTATCGCTGGACACAATGGATTTTTCTCCAACTGTTTAACAGCTATTACAATCGTTCCAGTAACCGCGCTGAAAGCATTGCAGGCCTTGCAGGCATATTTGAGAAGGAGGGTAATCAAAACCACCCGGTTCCCTCGCCTCCAAGTCTCCGGCAAAATCCGTCTGCTGCACTTTCCGCTCTCGCTGATCAGCCCTTTAAGGCTGCGGATTGGGCATCGTTTGATGAAAAAGCCAGGGAAGACATCCTGATGGAATATCGCCTGGCGTATTGCGGATACGGTGAAGTAAACTGGTGTGAAGCCCTCGGCACGGTGCTGGCGAACGACGAAGTCATCAACGGCGTCAGTGAACGGGGCGGATATCCTGTCGTCAAAAAGAAGTTGCGCCAGTGGTATCTGCGTATCACCGAGTATGCAGACCGTTTGATTGAAGGGCTGGCCGACGTAGATTTCAGCGAATCGATGAAAGAAATGCAAGCCAACTGGATCGGCAAGAGCCATGGAGCCGAAATTGATTTTGCTGTGGAGAGCGAAAAAGGCGGCACGCGTACGATGCGCGTTTATACGACGCGGCCCGACACGATTTTCGGCGTCGATTTCATGGTGGTAGCTCCCGAAACCGGCTGGCTTGGCGATATCGTCAGCATGGCGCAGGAAGCAGAAGTTAAAGAATACATGGAGTATGTAAAAAACCGGAGCGACAGGGAAAGACAGGCGGAAAAAAAGATTTCGGGTTGTTTCACAGGCGCCTATGCCCTCAATCCCTTTAATGGGCGCAAAATTCCTATCTGGGTCAGCGAATACGTGTTGGCGGGCTATGGGACCGGCGCCATCATGGCTGTGCCCTGCGGCGATGAGCGTGACTTCCGTTTTGCTTCACACTTCAATATCCCGATTACGAATATTATCGGAGGGGAATTTAATGGCCAACAGGCAAATGATACCAGGGATGCCAAATTGGAAAACAGCGATTTTCTGAATGGCGTGGTGATGAGCGCAGCCATCGAAATCGTGATCTCCAGGCTTGAGTCTCTCGGCTTGGGAAAAAGAAAAAAGAATTATAAAATGCGTGACGCGGCATTTAGCCGCCAGCGATACTGGGGCGAGCCCTTTCCGATTCAATGGAAAAGCGGAATAGCCACCCCGCTTTCCGTTGAAGAACTGCCGCTTGAACTGCCCCATGTGGCCAATTATGGCCCTGGTTCCGAAGGCGAAGGGCCGCTCGCTGTGATTGACGAATGGACCAAGCGCGGGCTTGAAACGAACACCATGCCGGGGTATGCAGGTTCGTCCTGGTATTTTCTGCGGTACATGGACCCCGACAACGATCGCGCATTTTGCAGCAGGAAGGCGAGCGATTATTGGGGCCAGGTCGACCTCTATGTCGGCGGGACCGAACATGCAGTTGGTCACCTTCTCTACAGCCGGTTGTGGACAAAGGTCCTTTATGATCTCGACCTGATCGGGTACCAGGAGCCATACAAAAAACTGGTCAACCAGGGTATGATCCAGGGCAGCAGCCGCTTCGTGTACCGGCTTGACTTTACCGGACTGGAATACAAAAATAATGTCGAAATATTCGTTTCGTCGGGTATCGCAAAGCGGCTAATGCCGATGCCTGCGCATGAAATATTTTCATGGGTCAAAAAACAGTCGCCGGATTTCGGCCTGGTCGCTGCCGAAGGAGGCGTCGCCGGCGCCCAGATCAGCCCGATTCATGTTGACGTGAATATCGTTGATGGGGTTGAGCTGGATATCGAGGCGTTTAAGACCTGGCGCAGCGGCGAATTTGCGAATGCGGTTTTTATTACCGAGGACGGGCGCTATATCTGCGGCGTAGAGGTCGAAAAGATGAGTAAGAGGTATTTTAACACAGTCAACCCCAGCGACCTTTGCGATAAGTACGGAGCCGACACCTACCGTATGTATGAAATGTTTCTTGGACCCGTGGAGCAGAGCAAACCCTGGGATACCAAAGGCATAGAAGGCGTTTACAGGTTCCTGAAAAAACTGTGGCGACTTTTTTATGATGAAAACAAGGGGAGGGTTTGGAACGAAACCGGGGCCACAGAAGCCGAGTTGCGGGTGCTGCATCGCACGATCAAAAAAATAGAAGAAGATACCGAGAGGTTCTCCTTTAATACGGGGGTCAGTGCCTCGATGATTGCCGTGAACGAATTGGGCGAGCTGGGTTGTCATAAGCGCGAAGTTCTTGAACCGCTAATCATCATCCTGAGTCCATACATCCCCCATGTCTGCGAGGAACTCTGGCATCACTTCGGCAACAATTCTTCCATACTCGACGCGGTTTTCCCCCGGGCCGACAATAAATATTTGATCCAATCTTCCAAAAACTATCCGGTCGCATTGAATGGAAGGACTCGGACAGAACTGAATATTTCGCTGGATGCCACCCAGGACCAGGTCGAGTCCATTGTGCTGGAAAACGAAACAGTCAAAAAATGGCTCGAGGGGCGTCCTCCCAAAAAGATCATTTATGTGAAGAACAAAATGATCAATGTTGTCGTCTGATCCTGCGTTTCGGCGAGTTCCTCCATGGAATGGATGAGTGGTTCGTCCTAATATTGCATTCGTTTGTACATTCCCCATTTAAACCGAACAACGATGAAATTCTTATTTGTTTCCGCGAGCTTGTTGCTGTCTTTTTTGGGCTTCTCCCAATCCAGGGATGCCTATTTCCTGTCCAACCCCTGCCTGACCCCCGATGGACAAACCGCCATTTTCTGTTTTGAAGGGGACGTCTGGAAAGCCGACGTGAAAACGGGGCAGGCCTTGAGGCTGACGGCCATGCAGGGTTATGAAACGAGCCCGAGGGTTTCACCTGATGGCAAATGGATAGCATTCAGCGGGCGTCAGTATGGCAATTCCGACGTTTATGTGATGCCGGTCGACGGAGGTGATATCAGGCAATTAACCTTTCACAGCAGCAGCGACGAAGTGAATTCCTGGAGCTGGGACTCAAAATACATTTATTTTACTTCGGGTCGAATGGGCCAGATTTCAGGGTACAAGGTCAGCATCGAAGGGGGGACACCGCAAAGAGTATTCGGCAATTATTTTTTTCTTTACGACCATAATCTGTTTGAGCATCCTTCGAGCGGTGAAATATTTTTTAACGATACCTGGGAAAGCAGCAGCCAGGTGCAACGTAAGCATTATAAGGGACCCTTCAACCCCGATATCCAGTCCTATAACCTGAAGACCAAGAAGTATAAACGGTACACTGACTACATCGGGAAGGATTTCGGCGCAACGCTGGACAGGAACGGAAACATTTATTTTATTTCCGATGAAGGCACCGGCGAGTACAACCTCTACACCTTTGACAATGGCAAGAAAACGGCGCTAACCGATTACCCGGTGTCGATCAAGAATGCGATTGTAAACGCCAATGGCGGCAAGGTGATTTTTGAAAAGGAATACCAGCTTTATATCTACGATGTCGCCGCGAAAAAAGCAGAGAAGTTAAACCCTGGCGTTTTGCGGAACGATGTTCTTCCCGAGGAAAGCGACTATGATGTCAAAGGGCATATCAGTTCCTTTGACCCATCGCCTGACGGCAAAAAGCTGGCCTATGTTTCGCGCGGCGAAATTTTTGTCAGTGATCCTGAAGGGAAATTCATCCAGCAGCTCAATCGCGGTTCAGCGGAACGCGTCAGCGAGGTCAAATGGCTGGACGACAACAAGACCCTTTTGTTCAATCAAACGCTGAACGGATTTTACAATTGGTACACGATGGGCGCAGACGGCGGAGCACCGCTCAAACAAATCACGAGTGACCAGGACAATGACCGGGCAATTGCCTTTAACCATTCCAGGACAAAGGCGGTCTACCTGAGCGGTCGTAACGAAGTGCGCGTCCTCGATTTGAAAACCTGGGAAAGCCGGGCCATCGTGAAAGACGAAATCTGGGCATTCCAGAATTCCGGTCCGTCGTTTTCCCCGGACGAAAACTTCGTTTGCTTCACGGCCTTCCGGAGTTTTGAACAGGATATATTTGTCCATGACCTGCGTTCAGGAAAGACCGTCGACCTCACAAATACCGGGATTTCGGAAGCCGACCCGCTGTGGAGCCCGGACGGTAACTATATCTATTTTGAATCTTCGCGGTTAAGACCGGCATACCCAACAGGCCTGCAGGAGCCGCATATATACAGGCTGCCACTGCGGAAGCTGGATGACCCATTTCGGAGTGAAAAATACGCGGAACTTTTCAAGCCTGAGAAAAAAGACTCCACGATCCACCCGGTGGTCATCGACGCTGATCATATCATGGACAGGATTGAACAAATCAGTCCCAATTTCGGTACGCAGATTCTCATCAACATTTTTCAAAAAGATAAAAAGACTTACGTCATTTACAGGAGCGACCACGACCAGGGAAAGACCGCGTTGTGGAAGACGGTAATCGAACCATTCGAGCAAAATAAAACAGAAAAAATAAATGGCGCTGAAGCAGGAGGTTTTGACGTGGAGGGCACCGCCGATAAATGTTTTGCGCTGTTCAACGGAAATATTTACAAGATCAACCTGGAATCAAACAAGGCGGATCAGGTTTCCATTGCTTATACTTTCCGACGTAACCTTTTGGAAGAGTTCAAGCAAATGTTCGAAGAGGCATGGGCGGAACTGGATGAAAATTATTATGACGAAAATTTCCATGGCGCGAATTGGAAAAAAATTGAGGAATACTATAAAGGGTTTCTTCCTTACCTGAATACTCGCGCTGACGTGCGCGTCCTGCTCAACGATATGCTCGGCGAGTTAAACTCATCTCACCAGGGTTTTTTTACGTTTGGCTCAGATGAGGACATCAGGCTCAGTAACCGCACGATGGAAACGGGAATCCTGTTTGAAAACGATGAACCCTATCAAGTAGACCATGTTTTGCGCGGCTCGGCTGCCGACAAAGAGGGAATTGATCTACGCCGGGGTGACGAGCTGCTCCAGGTTAACGGGGTGGCGGTCGACAAGAAGGCCGACAGGAATCACTATTTCACGGAGCCGTCGATCGACAAGGAACTGAAGCTGACTTTTTCCCGCCAGGGTAAATCGTTTGAGATACGCCTCCACCCGCAGGCCAGCCTTTTCAATGATCTCTACGATGAGTGGATCGGCAGGAATCATCGGCGCGTGGATGAACGAAGCAATGGCCGGATTGCCTATGCGTGCATGAAGAATATGGGAAGGGGGGAACTCGAAGAATTCATTGTACACATGACCGAAGAATTAAATGGCAAGCAGGGCCTGATCCTTGATCTTCGGTACAATACCGGGGGAAATGTCCATGACGAAGTACTGCAGTTCTTGTCGCAGCGGTCCTACCTGCAGTGGAAATACCGCGGTGGCAAACTGACTCCACAGCCCAATTTCGCGCCGAGTGACAAGCCGATCGTCCTGCTCGTCAACGAGCAAAGCCTGAGCGATGCCGAAATGACGGCTTCGGGGTTCAAGGCGCTCAGGTTGGGTAAAATTATTGGCAATGAAACCTATCACTGGATCATTTTCACCAGCGGCGCCGGCCTGGTTGATGGATCGTTTATACGGCTGCCATCATGGGGGTGCTATACGCTCGAAGGAAAGGACATCGAACAAAATGGCGTCAAACCAGACATCCTGATCGTCAATAGTTTTGAGGACAAAATCAACGACCGCGACCCGCAGCTCGACCGCGCCGTCGATGAAATCCTGCATGGAACAAAATAACGGCAGGGATTTGCCTAATTTTAGATCATGCCGTCAAATCTTCGCCTGGATTCGGTGCTGAAAGATCATCGCCATGAGTTTTCACGGGTTGTTCCATTTGACGAGACAAGGGACAGCCTGCTACGCCTCGATTTTACGGAAAATAATCCTGATCTCACGCCGGCTGATATTGCGGATACAGAAAAGTTTGCAACTTATATCAAAACAAAACTGGCAACAAGCGGCGCTGCCTATGGGATTGGCGGATATGGCGAGCATCGCACGCTTTATGGTCGAAGCCGTCACTTTGATTCGGGGGAAGAACCCAGACGGCTTCATCTGGGCACGGATATCTGGGGGCCAGCCGGGACAAGGGTGATGGCCCCGCTGCAGGGCATCATTCACAGTTTTGCATTCAATAACAACGAAAGCGACTATGGCGCCACAATCATCCTGACGCACATTCTCGACGGCCTCAGTTTTTATACACTTTACGGGCACCTCAGCTTAAACTCACTCAAGAATCTTTACGAGGGTAAAAGGATTGTTGGCGGCGAGGTTTTTACAGAATTCGGCATGCGTTTCGAAAACGGAAACTGGCCTCCGCATCTTCATTTTCAAATCATCCGTGATTTGGGGAACTGGAATGGCGATTATCCCGGCGTATGCAGGTATTCCGAAAAGGAACACTGGCTGGATAACTGCCCCGATCCCGATCAGATTCTCGGGCTGAAGAGTTTTGTAGCCGTCTAAAGGAATCCCTCCACGATCTCATCCCATTCCTGCTGAAGATCGCCATCGGGCATCAATTTCCCGGCTTTGCGGTACCAATATTCCGCGTTCCAAAGATCTCCTTCCTTCCGGTGCAGGTAGGCATGAATGATCGATCCGTTTTTGTCGTCGATATTCTGTGCGATATCATGAGCCTTCTCCCAGTTGTCTTTAGCGTCGTACCAAAGCGCTTTTAGGTAATTGGAAAGATTGGCAGGGGGATGGTCAGACAAAAGAGAAGCTTTGAAATCCGCGAGTGTAGTCACAGCCTTTGGTTAATTGATGCGATTCAAAGGTCCGCACTTTGGCTGTTAGGCCGCAAGTTTTTTTTTCACAAGCCTGCAGCTGTTGTACTTGTTCATGATGGCTTAAGCAATTTGAATGCATGCGACCATTGGTTACGAAGAAAACCGGGAATGCACCATAAGATGCATAAGGATTCTATGGCGCCGGCTGCTCCGGATTTGCCCATATCCTCGGTCTCCCATCCGAATGCAGTCAGGATTTCGGTTACCAGGCGCTTGGCCCGGTCATCGTCGCCGCAAATGAACATGGTGGGTTTCCCTTCTTTAAATTTTGGCTTATACATCAGCGTATTCCCTGCGCTGTTGAAAGCTTTGACCAGGCTCGCTTCCGGCAATGCCTTCTGTGTCCTTTCCATCAGCGAATCGCCTGGTCCCGTGAAAAAACGCAGCACGCCGTCTTTGGGCGGCTCCTTGCTGATGGGATTGGATACATCGATGACTACTTTCCCTTTGAAATTGTTTTTACCCGCAGCCTTGATGACTTCATCCGTAGCCGAGCCGGGAATTGCCAGGACCAGCAGGTCTCCAAATGCGGCGCTATCGGCATAAGAGCCCACTTCGATCGCCGGATTGTCCTTTTTGAATTCTTTGATCTCTTTTTTTTCAGGGTTGCGCGTTCCCATCAAAACGCTGTAACCTTCCTGCGTGAATGCCGCAGCCAGGGTTTGGCCCACATCGCCTGATCCGAGTATTCCTACTTTCATGCAAAGTGATTTTGATGATTAAAAAGTGAGTTGTCAATTGAGATTCGGTCCCGGCGGGTTCTACTGCGAAGATACAGCGTATTTTTCCCGTTCTGGCCTTTAGTCTACCTTTGGATTCATGTCAAACGACAACCTGAATACCAACCAATCGTTGCTTACTCCGTCCGACCGTGAATTCGAAAATAATATTCGCCCCGCAGTGATGGGGGAATTCGAAGGCCAAAACCAAATCATCGACAACCTGAAGATTTTTATCAAAGCCGCCAAACTCCGGGGAGAAGCGCTTGATCATATTTTGTTCCACGGACCGCCGGGACTTGGGAAAACCACCCTCAGCCGCATCGTGGCCAACGAATTGGGAGTGAACATTAAGGAAACCTCCGGACCCGTCATTGAAAAACCCGGGGACCTGGCCGGCCTGCTCACCAACCTGGAACCCAACGATGTCTTATTTATCGACGAGATTCACCGGCTCAGCACCGTCGTAGAGGAATATCTTTATGCGGCCATGGAAGATTTCCGGATCGATATCATGATTGATACCGGACCGAACGCCCGCAGTATTCAAATAAAAATAAATCCCTTTACGCTGGTGGGCGCGACGACCAGGAGCGGTTTGCTAACGGCCCCGCTCATCTCACGTTTTGCCATTAAGTCCAGGCTTGAATATTATTCATCTGGCACATTGCAACGGATCATCGAACGGTCTGCCAAAATTCTCAACACGAAAATTACTTCCGAGGCGGCGCAGGAAATTTCACGAAGGAGCCGCGGCACACCCAGGATCGCCAATG
This sequence comes from Chitinophagia bacterium, assembly GCA_021324175.1. Lineage (GTDB taxonomy): Bacteria > Bacteroidota > Bacteroidia > Chitinophagales > Chitinophagaceae > Puia. The sequence goes on along the minus strand of JAJPJP010000377.1, from coordinate 28,662 downwards.
GGCTCTTGCGGCGAGTGCGTGATTTCGCGCAAGTGCTTTCTACGGGCATAGTCGACCTGGCCATCACCCACCATGGCCTGCACGCCCTGAATGTCGACGAGCATGGCCTTGATGACATGGACAACAGGATACTGATGACAATAATCGAAAAATTCAAAGGAGGCCCGGTGGGCATCTCGACGATTGCAACGGCCGTATCGGAAGAAGCAGGTACCCTGGAAGAAGTTTATGAGCCGTTTTTAATCCAGGAGGGATTTATAAAGCGCACGCCGCGGGGCCGTGAAGCCACAGAGAAAGCCTATGAGCATCTCGGGAAAAACAAGAGCGGATCAATAGACAATCTCCTGTTTTGATATCACGGGCGATTCAAATGCCGGGCAATCCCTGGACAACCAGCCTGAAACCATTTCCATGGATATTGACAATTTCGATATTTGAATCGTCTTTGAGGTATTTGCGAAGTTTGGCAATATACACGTCCATGCTCCTGCCATTGAAATAAGTATCGCTGCCCCAGATTTTTTTCAAAGCCTGTTCCCTGGGCAAAAGATCGTTGATATGTTCTGCCAGCATTTTAAGGAGTTCATTTTCCTTGGGTGAGAGCGTCTGCATCTGACCCTTGTGCGATAGTTCCCTCAATTTTGGATTGAAATGATAGAAGCCCATGTCGAACTCCCTGTTTTCTGATTCCTTGTTGATGTCTTCGTTGCGCTTGAGTATCGCCTTTATTTTCAGCAGCAGCACTTCACTGTCAAATGGCTTGGTAATGTAATCGTCAGCTCCCAGCTTGTAGCCCTGGATGATGTCTTCCTTCATTGTCTTTGCGCTCAAAAAGAAAAGCGGGATATCGGGATCGACGTCGCGAATCTCCTCAGCAAGCGTAAATCCGTCCATGTGCGGCATCATAATATCCAACAGGCAGAGCTCAAATTTTTCACGTTGAAACGCAGCCAGGCCGAGTCGGCCGTCTCTTTCCAGTGTCACGTCAAAATCATTGAGCTCGAGATAATTTTTTAGCACCATCCCCAGGTTCTGATCATCTTCACACAATAATATCTTGGGTTTTTTTCCTTCCATGTTGCGTTATTTTAGTACAAATAAAATTAAATCATTTGCGGCTAGCCATGCATTCGCGTGTAATATTTTGTTAATTATTCTATATGAAATTGAAGAAGATATGCGCGATTTGACAAATCGTTCCTGTAAGATCTGGCGCGATGCAGTAACTTTGCAAACACATTTCAAAGCGAAAAACGGGCCATGCACATCACAGCTGACAATAAATTCAAAAAACTGGTCGTCATCGGGGACAGGGTTTTGATCCGTCTTTCAAAGCCCAATGAACGAACCGACAGCGGGCTTTATCTTCCGCCGGGCGTTCACGAAAAAGAAAAAGTCCAACAGGGATACGTGATCAAAACAGGACCGGGATACGCCATTCCGATGCCCGTCGACGACGAACCCTGGAAGAACCAGGATGAACAAGTGAAGTATGTGCCGCTGCAGGCGAGGGAAGGTGACATCGCGATTTTTTTGCTCAGCGGTGCAACCGAAGTCTTATACGAATCCGAAAAATATTTTATCGTTCCGCAAAGCGCGATCCTCATGCTTGAACGCGAGGAGGAACTTTGACTTCCCAGCAACAGGAACCCGCAACAAAGACATATATTTGTCGGCTCTTAATCAAATCGAATGGATAGTATTTTTAACCCGGATAAACAGCACACATTGGCATCGGCGGTCAGCATATCCGGCACGGGATTGCATACGGGCATCAATGCGGACATGACCTTAAAACCTGCCAATCCGGGATTCGGATTTCAGTTTCAGCGTGTTGATCTTCCCGGTCAGCCCGTGATCAAGGCGGATTGCGACCTGGTCACTGATACCTCCCGCGGAACGACTCTTGAAGACAATGGAACGAAAGTCAGTACTGTAGAGCACGTACTTGCCGCGCTGGTTGGAATGGGCGTCGATAATTGCCTCATAGAAATCAACGCTCCTGAAATGCCGATTATCGATGGAAGCTCGCAGCCTTTTGTGGAAATCATCGAGGAGTCAGGCGTGGTTGAGCAGGATGCATCCAAAGCCTGGTACAGCATTGACTCAAATATCTCGCACTATGACGACGTAAAAAGGGTCGAGATGGTGGCAATGCCTTCCATCGAATACAAAGTGACGACGCTGATCGACTTTAACAGCCCCGTACTCGGCACACAGCACGCCGGCCTCAAAACGATGCTGGATTTCAAAAAAGAGATCGCACCCTGCCGGACCTTTTGCTTTCTACATGAATTGGAAACCCTGCTGGACAATAACCTGATTAAAGGAGGTGACGTGAACAACGCCATCGTTGTCGTGGACAAGCCCGTGACGGAAGAAGAAATGGTAAGGTTGGCGAAGGTGTTTAAACGTGATAAAATCGAAATCAAATCGGAAGGCTACCTAAACAACCTTGAATTGCGCTACCCTAATGAGCCTGCGCGACACAAGCTGCTCGATGTCGTTGGCGATCTTTCCCTCATAGGCTACCCGATCAAAGCTCACATCATTGCCAACAGGCCGGGCCACTCGACCAACGTCGATTTCGCCAAAAAGATCAAACAGTATTTAAAGAAGAATAAGCATGTGAAAAATGTCCCCGTGTACGATCCGAACCAGCCGCCTATTTATTCGGCTCAGCAGATAGAAAAGACGCTTCCCCATCGCTATCCCTTCCTGCTTGTCGACAAGATCATCGAACTATCGGACAAGCATATCGTCGGAATTAAGAACATTACTTTTAACGAGCCATTTTTCGTTGGGCATTTTCCGGGCAACCCTGTCATGCCCGGCGTCCTGCAAATCGAATCGCTGGCGCAGACCGGGGGAATTTTGGCAATCAACGCCATGCCTCCCGGGGATTATGATACCTATTTCCTCAAAATAGACAATTGCAAATTCAAGCAAAAAGTTGTCCCCGGCGACACCATGATTCTCCGCCTCGAATTGCTTTCACCCATACGGCGTGGTATATGCGAAATGAGAGGAACGGTCTTTATCGGCAATAAAATAGCTACCGAAGCTGACCTCGTCGCACAATTGGTAAAAAGAAGTTAATGCCAAGAAATTGATATAAATAAGCCTATTTTTGTGAGATGCTGGGTTATCTCAGCATTTTTTAATGAAGAAGAACATATTATACAAGGTCGAATCTGATATCACGGAGAAGCCGCAAAATCAACCAACTGATCATAGAATGATTCACCCGCATACCTATATTCACCCGAATGCAAGGCTGGCTACCAATGTGAAGATCGACCCCTTTACTGTTATTCATCAGGACGTGGAAATTGGTGAGGGTACGTGGATCGGTTCCAATGTAACCATCATGGAGGGAGCGAGGATTGGCAGGAACTGCAGGATCTTTCCCGGCGCAGTCATTTGCGCTATCCCGCAGGACCTTAAATTCCAGGGCGAGTATTCCAATGTTTTGATCGGCGACAATACAACCATACGCGAGTTTGTGACCGTGAATCGTGGAACCAAGGACCGCGAAAAGACAGAAATCGGCAAGAACTGCCTGATTCAGGCTTATTGTCACCTGGCCCATGACTGCGTCGTCGGTGACAATTGCATTCTCAGCAACAATACACAGGTCGCAGGGCATGTAGTCATCGAAGACTGGGCAATCCTGGGAGGCATGTGCGCCATTCACCAGTTCGTCCACATTGGCCACCATTCTTTTTTGAGCGGCGGTTCGCTGGTCGGCAAAGACGTTCCCCCCTATGTAAAAGCCGGTCGCATGCCGCTGAGCTATGGCGGAGTAAATTCCGTCGGTTTGAAAAGAAGAGGTTTTACGATCGACAAGATCAATCATATCCTGGATATTTATCGCGTCATTTACAACAAAGGCCTGAATACTTCGCAGGCGCTTGAATTCCTGGAAGAGGAATTTCCTGCTACCGATGAGCGGGATGAGATAGTAACATTTATTCGTGAAAGCAGCAGGGGAATCATCAAGCGGTTTACAAAAAACAGCATGGATGAAGATTACGCTAACTGACCTGGGGAAACGCTTCAACCGTGAATGGATATTTCGCCACCTTAATTTTGAATTTACTTCGCCCGGGGCTTACGCCATAACGGGGCCGAATGGCTCAGGAAAATCCACATTATTGCAGGTTATCGCGGGCGCCGTCGGGCAATCCGAAGGGAAAGTCAATTATTATATCCCGGCCACCGATGCTAATTCCGCGCAAAGCGAATCGGGAAATGGCGTGCTCGAAAGCGAGCAGGTTTATTCGCAGATTTCGCTGGCAGCTCCTTATCTGGAACTGGTGGAGGAAATGACCCTCCTGGAATTCCTCAATTTTCACCACCTCTTCAAACCATTTATTTCGATCGTGAGTTCCGATCAGATTATCGCAGAATTAGACCTTGAAGAATCGGCTCACAAACAAATGCGTTATTTTTCTTCGGGCATGAAACAGCGCGTAAAATTGGCGCAGGCCATTTTTACGGATACGCCGGTGCTCCTGCTCGATGAGCCATGCACCAACCTCGACGAAGAGGGCATTGCGCTTTATCACCAATTGATTGGTAATTACGCCGAGAACCGTTTGGTCGTCGTGAGTTCAAATGATGTGGAAGAATACCGCTTTTGCGCGAGGCAATTGCACATGGCTGATTACAAAACCTGAGGTTTAAATCCTGAGCCGTCATCGCTGGCTGGCGATGAGGAGATTCAGGTCCGTATACTTCAGATCGAAACGCTGGCTGAGATGAAAATTGGTTAATGCGCCCTTGAACAGATAGATCCCGCTTCTCAGGTGGACCTTGTGCCAGACGAGATTTTCAAATCCCCCTTCTTCGCCTGCCTCGAGAAGGAGCGGTGTCAGTACGTTGCTGACAGCCTGCGATGCCGTCCGGGCAAATCCCGACGGAATATTCGGCACGCAATAATGGATTACGCCGTATTTGAGGAACACCGGGTGTTCGTGCGTAGTTATTTCAGAAGTTTCAAAACAGCCGCCGCGGTCGATGCTCACGTCAATAATCACGCTCCCTGCGCGCATATTGCTTACCATTTCCTCGGTAACAACCACAGGCGTCCTTCCGCTTTGTGAACTCAGCGCGCCGACCGCGACTTCGCAGGTCTTTAATTGTTTGGCTAGTATTCGGGGTTCCATCACTGAAGTCCACATCCGCTGACCAATATTGTTCTGGAGTCTTTTCAGGCGATAAACGCTGTTGTCGAAAACCTTGACAGATGCACCAAGCGCCACGGCCGCCCTGGCAGCAAACTCGCCGACGATGCCCGCGCCAAGAATGATCACTTTTGTAGGTGGTATTCCCGAAATGCCGCCGAGCAATACGCCCTTGCCGTGATTGGAGGAGCCAAGGTACTGTCCCGCGATCAACATCACCGCGCTACCGGCGATTTCGCTCATGCTGCGAACAATGGGGTAAGTGCCGCTATCGTCCTTTAAATTCTCAAATGATATGGCCGTCACCTTTTTTTCCATCATTTTTTCCAGTAGCTCGGATTTCATTGCCGACAGATGTATCGGGGAAATGATGATCTGGTTTAGTTGAAGCAGCGGGAGATCCTCTTCGACTACGGGTGCGCTTTTGACCAGGAGGGGAGCTTTGAAAACCTCGTGCCGGTCATAGACGATTTTCGCCCCGGCTTCACTGTATTCATTGTCGCGGTAATGCGTCGGATCGCCGGCTTTATGTTCGATCGTGACATGATGACCGTTGCTTACCAATACGCTGACAGCTTCGGGGGTCAGCGCAATCCTGTTTTCCTGGAAGGCCGTCTCTTTGGGGATCCCAATGTGCAATTGCGCCCCTTTAGGCTTTACATCAAGGGTTTCTTCAAGGGTCTCGTAACTGAAAGAGGTGCTGATAATTGGTCTTTGTTGGGACATTTTCGCAATCTAAGCTAAGTAAATTACAATTTTAAATTCAATGATCAGAGAATATTTTCAAGCTTGCAAGGAACGAATATTGTTCCTAATTTTTTTAAAATCAATCGTCTATAATTTGCGATTCGCCGCCAAATCTTTGTTCTCTGGTGCAACCCCGTAAACCATAAATCCTCCATGCAAACTGTCAGCCATACCTGCAGCGCCAGCATTAAATTGTTAGGAATTCGGGCGATCCATCGTGATTTTCCGTGAATGGTCACCTGTTGAAAGTATTCGGACCCTGATGGCATCGTCGGGAAGGAGGATTTCACCTTTTTCAGCCCATTCGATAAAGCAGATGGCACCCGAGTAGAGGCAATCCTCAACGCCGGCCTGTATCGCCTCCTCTTCATCCTTTAACCTGAAGAGGTCAATGTGAAACATCCGGCCTCCCGGGTAAGCATACTCGTTAATCAGTGAGAATGTCGGGCTTGTTACATGATCCTCAACACGTTTCTGTTCACAGAGTGCTTTAATAAATGTTGTCTTACCCGAGCCCATTTCGCCGTAAAATGCGAAGACCTTTTTGTTCCCGGCATTTGCCCAAAACTGCTGGGCAGCCTCGCCGATCCCATTCAGTGAAAACTCCAACTCCATGCTGCAAATATAGACCCGGCGGGAATGCTCAACGCTATCCGCCCCGGGCATAGTTTGAACTGTTGCCCACGAGTTTTGTTACTCTTCTATAAACACGGATTGAAGGAGTCTGATTCGGCGAGATGAGATAATTTCACGGTTCCGGAGGCAAGATGTCGCTCCGGGATGACCAGCCGCCCCAAAACCAGGTGAAATGATCGAAACAGTTAATTTGAAAGTCGATGGCATGAGTTGCGCAAACTGTGCGCTAACGATCGGGAATTATTTAAAAAAGGCCGGGCTGGAAAATGTCAAAGTCAGTCTCATTGGTGGTGACGTAAGCTTTAAAGCGACAGACAAGAAACTTTCATCGGATATTATTAAGGGTATTGAATCATTGGGCTATCGCATCCGCGCGACCGACAGTCATTCTAAACGTCCACGTCGATTTCTCACCGGGCACTTGAGCAAATTCATATTTTGCGTGGTTTTTACAATTCCATTAAGCCTGCACATGGTTGAGCGGTGGATACATGTCCATTGGCTGATGAATCCATGGGTTCAGTTGCTCCTTTGTTTACCAGTTTATATCGTGGGAATGGATTTTTTTGGAAAAAGTGCGCTGAAAAGTATTCGCAATGGAATTCCCAATATGAATGTGCTGGTAGCGCTCGGCGCGACGGCAGCCTTTGTTTACAGCCTTGCGGGGACAATTGGTGGTTATGGCGATTCCTATATTTACTATGAAACGGCAGCGGCGATCATTACATTTATTTTTTTTGGGAATTATATGGAAGAAATCACCGTGCGTTCCACGCAGCGGGTGATTGAAAAACTAACGCGGTCTCAACAGGTGATGGCCAATATGATTGCTTTTGACGACCAGCACCAGGAACAAATTTTTCCGGTCGACAGCAGCCAGCTGCGAAACGGCGATTTGATTTTGATCAGGGCTGGCGAGCAGGTACCCGCGGATTGCAAAATTCTTTGGGGCGATGCGGCCGCTGATGAGCGAATCGTGACCGGTGAAAGTCTGCCAGTCGAAAAAGGTACCAAAGACAAACTGATCGGAGGCAGCGTGCTGGTGACGGGAGCAGTCCGGGCGCAGGTGATTGCCGGCCGCGATGAATCAGTATTGGCCAATATCGTCAGGATGGTCAAACAGGCACAGGGCGAAAAGCCGCCCGTGCAGCAATTTGCCGATAAAATCAGCGCCATTTTTGTTCCCGTCGTGCTCGGCGTCGCACTCGTGACCCTGGCAGCTAACTGGATTTATCTCGGGGAATTTGCGACTTCGTTGGCGAGGAGCATTGCCGTTTTGGTTATTGCCTGTCCCTGCGCAATGGGTCTTGCAACACCCGCCGCAATCGCCGTCGGTCTCGGGAGAGCTGCGAGGAATGGCGTCTTGTTCAGGCACGCCAAAGGCCTCGAGTTGTTCCAAAACGTCCGCCAGGTCGTATTTGACAAAACAGGCACGCTGACTACCGGCGAGTTCGCAATAGCCGATGTCAGCCTCGCCGGCGATGACAGCCTGGTTACTTTGGACCAGCTTAAACAGATCGCCTTTTCACTGGAGAAATTTTCCAATCACCCGATCGCGCGCTCGATCGCGACGGCATGGAGAACGAAGGATGAAATTCGCTGGAAAAAAATCGAAGAGATAAAAGGATTTGGTATGAAAGGAGAAGACCGGGATGGAAATATCTTTCTCGCCGGCTCTCGCGCGCTCGCAGCTGACCTGCATCTGCCGGTAGATGCGGGACACTCAGTTCTTATCGTACGAAACGGCGTTCTTCTCGGCTGGATCGATGTGGAGGACCAGTTGCGTCCCGAAGCAAGGGCCGTTGTCGACTACTTCAGCAATAAAAACATTAAGACGATTCTGCTGAGCGGGGACACCGAGCAGAATTGTGCTGCTGTTGCGAAGCACCTGTCGATCGACAAGGTTTTCGCGGGGAAAACCCCTGCCGAGAAGCTGGAACTGATTTCAGAAATGGCGGTAGAATTCCCGACCGCGATGATTGGCGATGGTGTTAATGACGCACCTGCTCTCGCGAAGGCGACGATTGGCGTATCGATGAGCGACGCCTCGCAGGTTGCCGTTCAAACCGCAGACATTGTCCTGATGGATAATGGAATCAGGCGCTTTCCTTTCGCGCTTGGAATTGGGCGGGAAACATTTGCCACCATCAGGCAAAACCTTTTTTGGGCTTTTTTTTACAACGTGCTGGCAATACCGGTGGCAGCCTTTGGTTACCTGTCTCCTGCCATCGCTGCGCTCGCCATGGGTCTCAGTGATGTTGTCCTTGTCGCAAATTCCCTCAGGTTATTCGCAAAGAGAATAAATTAATGCCGGTTGTGCGGCTTCAGGATATATTGAATGATAAAAACGCCAATCGAAATATTGAAAAAATATTGGGGATTCGACGCTTTTCGCCCCCTGCAGGAGGAGATTATCCAAACTGTCCTCTCGGGAAAAGACGCGCTTGGGCTGTTGCCCGCCGGGTCGGGTAAGTCAGTCTGTTTCCAGTTGCCGGTTTTGAAAAATGAAGGGCTTTGCCTGGTGATTAGCCCGCTGGTCGCGCTCATGAAGGAACAGGTGGAAAATCTTCGCCGCAAAGGCATAACAGCTTTTGCATTGCACTCGGGGTTATCCCGGCCGGAGCTCGAGAACCTGATGCGTGTCGCTTCGGAAAGCAATTGCCGGTTTCTGTATTTATCTCCCGAACGTCTTGGCTCAAAACTTTTCCAGGAATGGCTGCCGGCATTACCGGTTAGCTTGATTGCCGTCGATGAAGCGCATTGTATATCGCAGTGGGGATATGATTTTCGACCACCATACTTAAAGATTGGTAACCTCCGCGAAGAACTACCGGGAGTCCCGATACTGGCACTAACGGCCTCGGCTACGCCGGAAGTGCAGGTAGACATTTGCAGAAAACTAGCCATACCGGAGGCCAATATTTTTCGTCAGCCCTTTACCAGCGGCAGCCTTTCATTCCGGGTGATACGGACTGAATCTAAATTTGAAAAAATCAGGGAATTATTGTTCTCAGTCCCTGGCAGCGCGATTGTCTACTGCAGGAACAGGGTCTCGACGCGACGCATCGCGGCTTACCTGGTCGGTCAGGGAATCAGCGCCGGTGTTTATCATGCAGGCTTAGGCAGTGAGGAGCGGGAGGAAATCCAGGATTCATGGCGACGAAATGAGGCCCGTGTCATGGTTTGTACCAACGCATTCGGGATGGGCATTGATAAAGGTGACTTACGACAGGTTATTCACGCGGATCTTCCTGATTCTCTCGAGAATTATTACCAGGAAGCGGGCCGCGCAGGGAGAGACGGCAGTGTGGCTCATGCCACATTGCTATATGCCGAGCCGGACCTGGAAACATTAAAGCAATTACCGGGCGTGGCTTATCCTTCAGTGGCACATTTATCGCAGATCTACCAGGCGGCGATGAATTACCTGCAAGTTGCAGCGGGGTCGGGTGAAGGAAACTACTACAGTTTTGACGCGGCCGACTTTGCAAAAAAGTTCCACTTCCAGGTTCCCGATGTTATCCGGTCATTGAAGGCCCTCGAACAGGAACAATTGTTGGCATTTTTTGAACAGGTTTACCTGCCGGCACAGGCGGTATTCATCGTGAGCAAAGAAGTACTTTATGAATTTGACCAGGAATATCCCCGGCTGGGCCGACTCGCTGATTTCCTTCTTCGAAACTATCCCGGGATATTTGATCAACCTGCCCAGATTAATGAAAGAATAATCGCCAACTCACTTTCCATCGATGTAGCGTCCGTCATGGCTGATCTTGGTCAACTGCAGACCTTCCAAATCATCCGCTATATTCCCGCAAAAAATACCCCGCAGCTATTCATGGTATGCGATCGCTTGCGCGCAGAAGCATTCCGGATTGATGAAGAAAATTGGCAGAAGCGAAAAAATGCCTGCGAGAAAAGGGTCTCCGCTTTTTTGCATTATATCAATACTGACCAATGTCGAAGTATGCAAATTGCTTCTTATTTCGGCGACACGGAATTGGTGCCATGCGGATGCTGCGATAATTGTGTCCGGAATAACGCAAAAAGCCAAAATCGCTTCGAGAAGGCAAAAAAGAAGACGACCAACTGACCTGAATTTTACACTAATTATCTTCCATCCATTTCATTATGGCGCTGCCGGCATCTTCAGTTCCCCTGGCGCAATTTGACAATATGACCACGGCAAATCGCTTCTTTGGATTCATGGCAAGGTAACTGTGATAGCCGCCGGTTTGGCCATTGTGAAAGATAACGTCATCAGTTCCCGGTTTGATATAATGCCATCCTAGCCCAACCCGCACGGTACCATCGTTAAATGTAATGGCGTGCGTGAGATCCATGGCCTTTAAAAGGGGCCCTGGAGCAGCTCCTAAATTCCCGTTTGCATATTTGAGCAGGTCAAAAGCAGTTGAGCGAATGGCTCCTGCCGGTGCAAGCGCTTTAAAGTCCCATGCTGAACTCGGCGTACCGTCCTCCTGATATCCTTTGGCAAACCTGCCGGAGTCATCTTTTCTTAAAAACTCTTTTGTTTCGTTCATGCCGAGCGGCTGGCAAATCTTTTTTTGAAACAAATTCTCATAGCTGTCTCGCTCAACTTTTTCCATAATGACACCGAGCGTTCCTGCCGCGACGTTTGAATATTCGTACGTCTCGCCAGGTTTGCGCGCCGGTTTAAAATTTTTATAAAAGCTGAAAAGTTTATTGTCATCATAGTCCTTGTAAGGATTGGAATTGTCTGCGGGTTGAAAATTGTTCGGCATTCTTGGAATCCCCGATGAATGGTTGGACAAGGTTTTCAGTGTAATCGGTATTCCCTCATAGGAAAGCTCGGGAATCGAATCGGGAAGGTATTTGCTTATAGGGTCGTCAAGCTTTACCAGGCCGTCATTTGCCGCGTCCGCCAGCAGTATCGCGGTAAATGTTTTGGAAAGCGAACCGATTTCATAGAGCGTATGCTCATTCGGAATCTGGTTATTTCCTTTTACAGTTTCACCATAACCATAAAAATATGTCTTGCCATCTTTTAATATTCCTATACTCAGCCCAACAGTTGCCTGCATCGAAGTATAAGGCCGGACAGCAGAATCCACCTTCCTGTCGAGCGCATTGGACAGGGTATTGGTTGAAGGTAGGCTGCGATTTTTCGTTGCAGTTTCATCGGCATATGGCTTGAAAAGAAAAATTTGAATTTTGTCTTTGTCGTCAAGGCTCAGCAAGAGCGTAAAAACAGTATGATCAAATGCCGCCTTATACTTTGCCACGCCATTGTCAAAGCTTTCCAGGGGGATTTGTTTTAATTCACCCAGCGGGAACAGGTTATTGTTGCAGACCTCTTTGAACTTTTCCATCGAAAGTGCATTCCTGAAAGCTTCTCCGGTTAATTCATAAATCTGATCAGGTTTTTTTTCATTAAAATATTTTTGCATGAGCTTTCCCACCGAATCTGTTTTTTGCTGGCGAATGTTCTGTGCCGTTGCTGCGATGGCTAATCCGAGAAAAATGAAAGAGAGTAGGATCTTGTTTGTGATGATCCAGGCCGGACGAATTTCGTTCAATGTCCTGAGCCGAGCATTTTCGAACCTGTAGCCGGCTGAATTCGGGCTTGGATATTGATCCTTGTTATTCATGGCGAGATATTTTTTAAGGAAGGAGGTCATCCTCGTCCCGGTGATTTGGCAATCTCAAAGAAAACGGTTAAACTTTCTCCGGCAATAGCTGGCTGACCAGGCTTTCTAGTTCGCGAAGTCTTTTTTCAAGTTCAGGCAGTTTTCGCATCACTGCCTGGCTCCGCAGCCCGCTTATATTATCCTGTGCAGGTGAGCCCGTGAGGGCGGTATTGGGCTTTGTGGATTTGGTGACACCGCTTTGGGCTCCAATCTTGCTGTAATCGCCGATTTGCAGGTGCCCGATAATGCCTACCTGCCCGCCAATCATTACGTTTTTGCCGATCTTGGTGCTTCCGCTAATCCCCGTTTGCGCCGCGATGACAGTATTGCAACCGATCTCGACATTGTGTGCAATCTGGATGAGGTTGTCCAGCTTGGCCCCCTTTCGGATAATCGTGGATCCCATGGTTGCCCTGTCGATAGTGGTGTTGGCTCCTATCTCGACGTCATCTTCTATCAGGACATTTCCAAGCTGGGGGATTTTTTTATAACTACCGTCCGCCTGTGGAGCAAATCCGAATCCGTCACTGCCGATTACCGTCCCCGCGTGAATGGTAACATGATTCCCGATCTGGCAGTCATGATAAATTTTTACGCCCGCATAGACGATACAATTGTCACCAATGCGAACGTTGTTACCGATAAAACAATTGGGAAATATTTTCGCATTGGTCCCGATAACCACATTATCGCCTAAATAGCAGAATGCGCCTACATAATGTTTCTCGCCCAATTTTGCCGAAGCTGATATATGCGCTGGTTGCTGGATTCCCGCAAGTTGCTGGGTCACGGTTTCATGATACTTCGTAAGCAGTATGGCAAATGCCGAATAGGCATCCGGCACGCGGATGATCGTCGCACTGATTTTCTGCTTCGGTGCCAGTGAATCGTTGATCAGAATGATCGAAGCCCCGGACGTGTAGAGAAATTCCTCGTATTTGGGATTGGCGAGGAAGCTGATTTCCCCTGCCTTCGCGTCTTCAATTTTGCCAAAGGCGTTAACAGCTACTTCGGGATCACCATCGAGTATCCCATTCACAAGCAAAGCAATTTGACGAGCCGAATAGTTCATAATTTTTTGTTCACTGGTACGCCAATCACACTTGGTCTTGTTTTTTAAGATAACAAATATAAAATTTTTTCACGGGGCTGGCCAGGCTTTGGTGAATCAGCGCATTATCGACCTGGGAAATATCTCTTACGCTGCCGTCTTTAAATAGAATATTAATTCGTTCATCATAGGGATCATAGGTCGTGTTGGTGGCCTGGCCCGTAAATACAAAATAATTCGCTTCTGTTTTGGTAATGTTAAATTTTTTTGCCGCATAGTCAATTTCTCTAGCGATTTCTTCTTCGGTAAAGGGCTCGCTCCTGAATTCGACCTTGAGAAGCTCGCGGTTAACGATAAAGCGGCAGAGAGAAGAAAGAATCGGATCAGGATGCGCCATCCATACTTTGAACGAGCTCGTCAGGTCATAGTCGTCAAGAAGAGCAAAGTTGTCGAGGTATTCTTCAATCGCAAAGTGGGATGGAAGATGAAGAAACAGATCAAGCGAAGGAGTTGCCGCGCTGACCTTTGTTCCATTGGTGATAAGTTCTTTGGCCCTCTCGATAATCTTGACGATCATCTTTTCAGCACACAGCACGGTTTTATGCAGGTATACCTGCCAATACATCAGGCGTCTTGCCACGAGGAATTTTTCGGTGGAGTAGATTCCTTTTTCTTCTACCATCAATTCGCCGTGATGGACAGTCAGCATCTTGATTATTCTATCATAACCAATTACCCCTTCTGATACGCCAGTAAAGAAACTGTCACGCGTCAAATAGTCCATCCGGTCGACATCGAGCTGACCGGAGATAAGCTGATACAAAAATTGTTTGTCGTACTTGTTGGTGAAAATGGCGATGGCAGGATTCAATGCCTGCCCGAGTTCCTTATGAAGCGCCCGCATGATATGCAGGGAAAGCGTTTCATGATCCGCGCCAGGGATGAGTATATTTTCCAGCGCATGTGAAAAAGGACCGTGACCGATGTCATGCAGAAGAATAGCGATCTTTGAACCGAGCTCTTCTTCATGCGTTATATTGATGCCTTTGTTCTTTAATTCCGTCAGGGCGTTGCACATCAGGTGATAACTGCCCAGGGAGTGATGGAGTCGCGTATGCACAGCGCCGGGGTAAACAAGATGGGCAAATGCCATCTGGTGTATGCGCCGCAGTCGCTGATAATAAGGGTGTGCGATGATTTCGAGCAGTAAATTGTCATCGACGGTAATAAAGCCGTAAACGGGATCGTTGATGATCTTTCTTTCTGCGCCAGTATGCTTTCGCTGCGTCACTTCTGGTATTTATTTGTTAAATCATCGAAAAATTAACTTGCAAATTTAGCATTGCAGGATGGATAAATTAAATTTGGTTGAAGCGCGTGAGTCAGAGTGTCCAGGAAATTAATCATGAGAACAGGTGGGTTGGATCCAGGCAGCTTACTGCTATTCTGACCATTTGGCAGACAAAAAAAAATACGAAATGGCTTTAGCAAAAATACTTTGGGTTGACGATGAAATTGAAAGCTTGCATTCGCAGATCCTTTTTCTTGAAAATAAGGGATATGAAATTAGTTCCATGACCAACGGCTTCGACGCGATCGACTATGTAAGAGACAATTTTATCGACGTGGTCTTGATAGACGAATCGATGCCGGGCATAACAGGCTTGGAAACACTGGCGAAGATCAAGGAAATCAACCAGCAGGTCCCTGTCGTGCTCATCACAAAAAATGAGACGGAAAACCTGATGAACGATGCCATCGGCAGCCAGATTACTGATTACCTGATCAAGCCCGTCAACCCCAACCAGGTTCTTCTCAGCCTGAAAAAAATCATCGACAATAAAAGGCTTGTTGCCGAAAAAACTACAACCGCCTATCAACAGCAATTCCGTAACCTGTTCATGGCGCTTAATAGCAACCCGGACCACAACGATTGGATGGACATTTACAAAAAACTGATATACTGGGAGCTTGAAATGGAGAAAAGCGACAGCCCGGAGATGCGTGAAGTGCTACAATCACAGAAGCAGGAGGCGAATACGGAGTTTTTCAAATTCGTTTCAAAAAACTATGCGTCGTGGGTAAAGCCTAAGGCGACCGGTGTTCCCGTCATGTCGCATACGCTTTTTCAATCCAAGGTTTTTCCCAACCTTGAAAAGGGCGTCCCGACATTTTTCATTTTGCTTGACAATCTCAGATTTGATCAATGGAAGGCGATCCAGCCGATTTTTTCGGAAAACTTCCGGATCACCGAGGAAGATACTTTCTATGCCATAATGCCCACGGCCACCCAGTACAGCCGAAACGCCATGTTTGCGGGAATGATGCCGATGGATATCGAAAGGCAGTTTCCTTCGCAATGGAGAAACGATGACGAGGAAGGTGGAAAAAATCTTTATGAAGAGGATTTTTTCCGTGCGCAATTGAAAAGGATCGGCAAGGACAATTTGCGATTCAGTTACACCAAGGTGTTGAATTTCCAGGCAGGCCAGGACCTGGTTAACAACATCCACAACCTCTATGATAACGATATCAACATTATCGTGTACAATTTTGTCGACATGCTCAGCCACGCGAGGACGGAAATGGAAGTCCTGAAAGAGCTGGCAAGCGATGAAATCAGTTATCGCAGCATTACATCGAGCTGGTTCGAACACTCTCCGTTGCACCAGGCTTTGAAAAAGATGGCGGACAAAAAAATCAATATCATTTTGGCTACCGACCACGGCAGTGTGCGGGTGAAAACGCCATGCAAGGTGATCGGCGACAAGCAGACGACGACAAACCTTCGCTATAAACACGGCAGGAATCTGAACTATGAAGCGAAGGAAGTGCTGGCGTTTCGTGATCCGCGGCTAGCCGGACTGCCCGTGCCTACCGTGAATTCCTCCTTCATTTTTGCCAAAGAAGACGGCTTTCTTTGCTATCCCAACAATTACAATTATTATGTAAACTATTACCGGAATACCTTCCAGCACGGCGGCGTGAGCCTTGAAGAGATGATCATTCCCGTGATTAAAATGACGAGCAAGCCCTGATGTGGAAAAAACCACGCCTGCGTAAACCGGTGCGCGACTATCTTTGTTTTAGAGTATACAACGCAAATCCATTCTGAATTTCATGAAATATACCCAGACCACGTTAGACCGTCTTGAAAAAATACTCGACGAAAGCGGGTATGTTTTACGTTACGAGCGCGGGACCTTTCAAAGCGGCTACTGTATCCTTGAACAAAAAAAAGTAGCAGTTCTCAACAAATTTTTGCAAACGGAGGGGCGAATCAATGCACTTCTTGACCTCATCCCCCAGCTGAAGGTCGATGCGGCAGGTCTCCATCCCGATACCATCAAGCTGTACGAAGAAGTCATGGAAAAGCATGCAGCTCCACAGTAGCGGCTTAAAGGCTCCATTTCGTATTTTTGCCTGGTGAGTTATCCCCCTTTAAAAATCACTTTTCTCGGAACCGGCACAAGCAGCGGCGTACCGATGATAGCCTGCGGCTGTGAAGTGTGCAAATCAACTGACAGCAAGGATAAGAGGCTCCGCTCGAGCATTCTGGTTGAATCTGCTTCCACGATTTTAGCCGTCGATACGACCCCGGACTTTCGCTACCAGATGTTGCGTGCCGGTGTCAAGAGACTCGATGCCGTTATTTTTACACATCCGCACAAGGACCATATTGCCGGTCTTGACGACATCCGGGCCTTCAATTTTTTTATGCACAAGCCGATGGATGTGTATGCCAACGAAATGACACAGGAGGCCATCGTGAGGGAGTTTCCCTATGCGTTCGCGGAAGTAAAATATCCAGGCATACCGGAGGTCAATTTTCGCACCATCTCCACAGACCCCTTTATAGTCGGCGACATTCCGGTCACGCCCATTTTGGTTTGGCACTACAAGATGCCGGTATTGGGATTCCGCTTTGGCAAATTCACCTATATCACCGACGCCAACAGGATCGACGACAGCGAAAAGCAAAAAATAAAAGGGAGCGAGGTTGTTGTTCTCAATGTCTTGCGAAAAGAAAAACACATTTCACATTTTAATCTTCCTGATGCGCTCGATTTAGTTAACGAATTGCAAATTCCATCTGCCTATTTCACGCACATAAGCCACCAACTGGGTAAGCATGAAGCAGTTAACGCCAATCTGCCTGAACATGTCTCGCTTGCCTATGATCAATTGCAACTTTCTATTTAAACCTTCGCTCTCAAAAACTGTCCAATTCAGCGTACAAATATGCCCGGGCATGAGGTTATGATGAAGTACAGTTTTTCTGGCCCAGATTTGAATTGTGTGCAAATAAAAATCAACTTAGTATGAAAAAACTATTGGTCATTTTCCTGCTTACCCTTGTTACCAAATCAGCAATTTTGGCTCAAACTACGGTGGATCTGATTCCATCCGGAGGTTATACTTTTGCGGATAGAACAGGTTTTGGAAACAGCTACTCCAAAGTCGACGGCGCGGGGAATCTTGGAGGTTCGATCATGTTCAACGTGAACCGGAGATTCGGCGTGGAATTGCAATACAGCCACATGAGTACGACAACCGGATTGTATTACTATGGAGGAGTGCCGATCAGCTACGGTGATTTGAAAGCCGATTATATTATGCTCGGTTTTGTACCGTATCTGGGAGATCCTAACGCGCCAGTTCGCCCGTTCCTGGGTGGCCTCATTGGCGCAGGAGTATTTTCTCCTGGTGTTGACGGGCCGAGTGATACAAAATTTACGCTTGGTGCCGAATTTGGCGCTGACATGTATGTGACCCCAAGATTTGGTTTCCGTGTCAAGGCCCAGGTGATGTCGCCCTTTGATTATGGAACCGGCTATTATGCGGGCAATGACGCCTCCGGTGCGCCTTACGCGGCCCAGTCGAATTTATTTCAATTTAGCTTAAACGCTGGCGTTATTATCGGGCTCGGAAGGGAATTACCCCCGGCGCAACGTCGAGTGATGTACGGTCGTCCGAGACCCCGTTACTATCGTCCATATCCTTATTATTAATTAAGCGAGCGCAATCTTTCATATCAACAAGGGCGCCGGTCCAAAAGACTGCGCCCTTAATTTTTTTAGATTATCGCTTTGGCTTTTTTTAGCATGATTTGCAGCTGGCCATCCTCCAGATGCAAATTAGAAAAAAAGCAGATTGGGATGAATCAGGGGAGTTCCATGATCAATTTACTTCGCTCTCCCTGGTGAGATTCAACCTTGGAAAATATACTTGCTTCCGGACAACCTGTGACCGGACCGCCACGATGTCTCCGGGCATTGATTTAGGCAACGGCGAACCCGCCGTCCGCCCTCACCGTCCTGCCGCGAATTCGGAAGAAAAAACGCGCTGGAAATCGATGTCCGATGGTTTACCCAAATCCAGCCAGACTTCCGCATACGCTTCGGACTGAAGGGAAGATGCGTCATTTTTCTTTTCACTGCGCACAATGGCCTTGATAATAGTGGTCATATCGCCTGAGGAATCAAAATACGGGCTGATCTCTGTCAGCGCTTCGGTTGAGCGTTTTGGTTTGGAATAATATCCCAGGATGAAATGTGCTTGGGTAGTTGCCGGTGCGCGGCCCGGGCTGAAATCCTGAGAATAGATAAAAAGGGTGTCTCCCTGGGTTTCCAGCACCCGGATGAGCGGTTTATCGTTGTCGCGGTTTATCTGCAGGACAAACCGGCTGCCATCCTGCACCGGATAACGGCTATGATCGAAAAGGTAACGATTGGTGTCTGCCACCAGGATTTTTTTGTTATCGCCCATGCTGAGGTCAAACGCATCGGGTACTGTTTCCATGGACGAGTTCCGTCCGCTCAGGTAACCCTCTTTTGACCGCACGCGCATCGTCGAGCGGAGGACTTCTACAATCCGATTCTGCTTTTTTTCCGCATTGGGACCTGGATTGAACACATAAATTCCCTTGCCCGGTACAATGGCTCTCACCATGTCGTTCGGCGAGGAGTATTGCAGTTCATCATTGTCGTTGATTACTGTGCCTGTGACGATTGGTTCCCCATTTTTTTTTGTCACATGCCCAATCACCTTGGTCACGGTATACTGCCCCTGTCCTGCCATGGAGCAGGCGATGACCAAAAGGAATAAGAGCCACTTTTTTCCCATGCAGTTCAATTGGTGCGAATAAAATAAAACTGTCCGCCCTCGTTTCCATTGGTTCCAAAAATATTCAATTCGGGTTCGTTATTGGTCTGGTTTCTGACGGCGCTGAAAATAAGGCTATATAGCTCTTTAACGGAAAGGTATTTTTGGTCATTCTGTCGGAGGACTTTTTCAACCATATGAATAAAAATGCTGTTGCCAGGCACTTTCTCCAAGCCTCCACTGGTGAGCACCTGTCTGCTTTTCAGATTGAATTCATATTTCTGCGTAGCCCCGGCATTGTCGTCACCATTTTCATCGCCCCTCATCGCGGAACTGTAGCAGGCATCTGATAACAACAGGATATGCTTTGCCCGGCAGCCGATGATCAGTTCAGTGAGTTTGATATTAGAGATATAGTCCAGCGGGTCGTTCGCATTGAGGGGTACCCAATAGCCAATCCGGTCGTTGCCGTCGCCGCGATAAGTCCCGTGCCCTGCAAAAAGGACGACCAGGTTATCATTTTCATTCAGGGATTCAAGTTTTGAGCTGAGCGAAGCCAGTATATCGTGCCCGCCTTTGTCATACAATTCCAAAATATTCTTTTTGTCAAATCCATAATTTGCTGTCAGCAACGCCTTATAGGAATTGGCTTCGTCGATAGTGGAAGGAAGTTTTGACCACTTGTCTCCGGCATAGTTGCTGCAGGCAATCAACACCGCATGAAATACCGGCCGCGGGCCTGATGCCACGCCGGGAATTGAATCTTGCACGGAGGTGGCTCCCTGCTGGATTTGGAAATTCTGCGAGCTGATACGGCCATCTTTATCTTCTGCCTGGATCACAAAGCTCTTCAGGTCACCGGTTAGATTTGCAGAAAAATATCCATTGGTCTGGACAGTCACGTTGTTACCATTGATACGCAGCCAGTCAATTCCCATTTCACTTTGCACGGTGCCGCTGACAAATAACTTTCCGTCACCTTCAGCGCTGACGGTATTGCCCTGGACGATGGCTGGAGACAGGAGCTGTATCTGCGGACCCTTGTCGGCGATGGCTTTGCTGCGGCTCAAATCATCCTGCAGGCGCTGGATCTTTGATTTCTGCAAGTCCTTTGCGAGCCCGACAATGTCTGATTTCTTGTAATATTCCAAAGCCTTTTCCTTGTCCCCGGTTTGCTGGTAAACAAAAGCCAGCGTGGCCAGCACATTGGAATACATGCTGTAGACATAGGGGCTGCTATCCCGGGCGGTATCTGCTCTCTTATATTCTGTCAGGGCAGTTTGAAGGGAAGGAAGCGCGTGGTCATAGTCTTCGCTCTGCAGAAACTCCGCAGAAGCAATATACTTTTTGACAAAATAATAGCTGGAAATTCCGTCGGCATAACCGTTAAGCTTTTTCTCGCGGTAATACTGAAACAATCCGTAAGCCTTGTCGTACTTCTGGTCAGCCATATAGTCGACGATAAGATTTGTCGTGTACCCGGCATTCAATGAATCTATTTTTAGCGCTTCCTTGCAGTCGCTAATGGCCAGGCCGTACTTACCCTGTGTGTAATGGACGATTCCCAAATTGCTCCAAACCAGGGCATTACGGGAATCGCCGCTAAGGATCCTTTCGTAGTCCGAAATTGCAGAATCAAATTTGCCTGCTTTATAATAAAGCCACCCGCGGTAATTCAGGGCATCCGCGTAGTCCGCGTTTATTTGCAGCGCCGCATTGAGCAAAACCATGGCTGAATCATTGTTGTTCTTCGTGCTGTAAACCCTGGCTGCCCAGTACAATCCCGCGGGATTTGAGGGCTGCATGGAAATCATCTTCCGGTAACTCCAAAGAGCGGAATCATATTTTTTATCATCTAAATAGCAATACCCCTGGAAGTTCCATACATCATAGTTGGAGGAATCGTACTTGAGACACTCACTAAAAAACCGTGTGGCTGTGACATAATCTGCTTTGTTATAATAGGCGAGTGCTAATTCATGCCATGCATAGCTATATCTGGGATTCAGGGCAAGGGCCTGGCGGGCATCGGCAATGGCATGATCGTATTGATGCATGCGGTTATAAAGCCAGGCCCGGTAATACCACCCTAATTCCCGGTTCGGGGCGAGCTGAATCATCCGGTCATAGTCCTGAAGGGCCAGCTGGTTGTTGTCCGGTTTGTCGTAGGCCAGTTCAGAACTTGCCCTGCCTGCATACGCTTCGACATATTTTTCGTCCAGGGATATTGCCTTATCAAACATTTTGATGGATGAATCATACTCTTTTTTGTAGTAATAAGCCAACCCGAGGCCCCTCCAGGCAATCGTGTCGCGGGGTGCGATGCGCAGGGCCTTTTTGTAGTCAGCAACCGAGGAGTCAAACTTACTCTGCATGTAGTGTGCATATCCAAGATTCCTCCAAAGCACATGATTTTTGGGATCAAGCATGAGTCCTGCCTGGCAATCCAATTCGGAGGCCTGGTAGGCTCCTTTATCGGCATAGGCCTGGCTGCGGGCAATGTATGCTCCCACATTGCCGCTGTTGGTCTGGATGGCAGCGGACAATTCCTGGATCTTTTTATCCAGATCCGGATTCTGCGCCCGCGCAAAAAACCAGCCGGTCAAAGCAAGTAGGAATATCGAGCGTCTCATAGTGCAAATAAGTCAGTCGTCAGGCCGCATCTCGCCATTTAAAGTTAAAATAAATCCAGGGTCCGGTCCAAACGCTAATCCGAATTTATTTTTTCGGAAGGTATCTTTTTTGCCTGAAATATTCGATAAGGGAAAAAATAAAACTTGGCAGGAAAAGCGCGATCTGCATGTTGAAAAAGAACATGGCAATGAGCGACAAAAAGAACATCGAACCGAAATATGAAATATACGTTTTTATGAGATTGACCAGATGAGGCGAAAAAATAAAATTCAGCCGGATCTTTAATTCCGGCACTTTGCTGAACCAGGAAAGCCAACTTAGCCCTGAGAATACTACCCAGCAAATCACTAAAAACCAATAATTAACAAAATGGTGCTGGTTAAGCAACGAAAGATAGATGTCAGCCACAATGACTGAACCGGGCAAAACGCCGATCGCGGTGCTATGGTTGTCGAGCTCGAAATTCCCGATCATAATAATTTTTCCTGCCAGATTTTTTGCGAATGCGCCGGGGGAGTACCGGATGCCCGTGAGCAGGTCGCCGAGGGTATAGTACTGGGCGTAAGGCAGGTACTGGTTGTTTTCAAGCGCCTGATCGTTGAGATAATAACTGGGCCAGATATCCGACATGCACAAATGGCCGTCGCAGGTCGAAAAAAGACCGTGGTCTTTGTAGACTGAATGGCTGAGCATTTCATCGAGGAGGACGGGTATCGAGTGAATATTTTCCCGGTTGAAAATGCGAAACTTGTTGAAGCCCGACCCATATGTCCCATATTCGGAAAACCCGTACTTGCAACGGTAGAGTGGGAGCATATATTCTGTCAGGTTCCCGGGCCGCGGCAGGATCGCAATGAGCGTATTGGCATTGCCGTCAAGTTCCTGCTGTATAAGCGTATCAATATGCGGCGAGATGCTATAGGGGTAATAAAACTGCAAATCGATGACGGTGAAAGCGGGCTTTGTCGCCTGCGCATTGATGAAATGCAAAAGTCGCCAGAGTTTCTCGCGGTCGCTGATCACAATATTGCCGGCGCTTGCCGTATCATCTACCAGCGCGAGATCCCGGCCGGTATTGATAAAAACAAAATCGGCGTTCTTTTTCGGAATTCGCGAAAAGATTTTAAATTTCCAGTAGGAAAATTTGGAAATAAAAGCATCCTCTGCTGAAATAGTATAATCAAAGTTTTGATAAATCAGGGTTATGACGAGCACTACCAGACCGCTGATGCAGGAAAGGATGACTTGGCTTGTCCTGACAGGCTTTAGAATCTTTCTGGCGCCCATAAATTATAAAAGTAAATTATAAATCGGGTCCCGGTATAACAAAAGTAAAAATTCAGGTTTCCAAACTGCCATGATTAAAACTGCCAAACCTGATCAGCCCGCCCTGACAACGGAGGATTTTTTACGACACCCGGATGTGACCGCATGCATCAGCCAACTTAAAAACAAATTCGGGGAGAACTTTGAAAACCTGTTTATCTCGGACACGCTGGATGATTACGGTCATCAATATGTAAACCTGGTTCAAAAGGGCGGCGGCGTGTTGGGCGTCTCCCTGGTTGGTTATACCTATATTCTGGAACAGGCCGGCATCCGCTTTTTGCGCATGGCGGGAACCAGCGCCGGGGCCATCAATACCTCACTGATTGTCGTGATCGGAAAGAAAGAGGAACCCAAATCGGAAAAGATTCTGAAACATCTCTGCGACCTGAATTTTTTTGACCTCGTGGACGGACCGCCGGTTATCCGCTGGCTGATCAGGAATTTTATCACCAACAAGAAATTTGAGACCAACCTTAAGGAGTTTTTCGACGGCCTCCTCATCTGGCTCATTGCGCTCGTGTGCCTGGACATGATCATGATTTCCTTTCGGGCTATGGAGTGGGCGCGGATCCTCCTGCCTGTTTGCGTGGCACTCACCATCATCCATTTGATCGCCATGGGAGCGTTTATCCTGTACTTAAATCACCTTTTCCGAAGCCTGCGGCAAAGCGGGCATGGGGTGAACCCGGGGAATTTCTTTTTCGAGTGGATGAAAAAGATCATGGATGAAAACGGGGTTTCGACGGTTACCGCACTCAATGAAAAAGCGTCCGCCATACCGCATTTGAACGTGAGAAACCCAGCCACGCAGAACGCCGATACGCTGGCGGGCGATATCACCATTATCACATCGGAGCTGGTTTCGGAAAACAAGGTCGAGTTTCCCAAAATGGCCAATCTTTTCAGGGAGAGGGTGGATGACCTGCACCCCGCCCATTTTGTACGGGCCTCCATGTCTATCCCCATTTTTTTCGAATCACATGTTATCGACAACATTGACACGTCCAGCGAGTCCATCCGCAATGCGTGGCAAGAACATTTTGGCGATGACCAGGAAATACCAGCCATAGCCCGGTTTATTGACGGGGGCATGCTTTCGAATTTCCCTATCAATATATTTTATAACCCGCGTGTGGTCGAGCCCAGGCTGCCTTCCTGGGGCATCGACCTGGAGGATGAAGATCCCAGTCGCCAGGATAACAAGACTGAAATTGCTCCCTGGAGTTTTACGATTTACCTGGGAAAGCTGTTCAATACCATCCGCTATTATTACGATAAGGATTTTCTCATCAAAAACAATGTGTTCAAAAAAGGCATTGGAAAGATTCCCCTCTTCGAGTTTAACTGGCTCAATTTTTTTGTATCTGACCAGGAAAAACTTAAGATGTTTATCAGGGGTGCACAGGCCGCCTGTGACTTTCTCATGAGCTTTGACTGGCCAAAATACCAGCAGGACCGGATTCAAATGAAAATCACCTTGGACAAGAGCACCAAAACAGATCCCATCAAGCAACCCGCTGCGGCGCACCCTGCCTGACGGTCAAAGTTTTTTTAACACCGGCGCCGCTTTCAGGCTGCTTCCCCCGGCGTCGATAATGATATTGGCATTTTCGAGGAGTACTTTGTTGACAAATCTATTTTTTGAACTTTCCTTCACCTTGATTTCAATCGAATATTGACCACGGCTATAACTGGGCTTGGTTTGCCCGTCGGGTTCGCGGTGGTATCCAAAGGATCTTGGAATGATGAAGGACCTGCCGGTGAGCGAAGAGTCCTTCATGCTCGCATAATATCCGGCATAGCCCGGGCTGCTGCTGTCGAGAGGCGCGTTGCGAACGAACAGGTAAAATTTTCCAAGCACGGCACTGTCAAAGATGAGACCCTGGCTATTGACATAGGAGGTGAGAAATGTAATTTCAAAATCGAGGTTTAATTTGTTGTCTCCTCCTTTCGGAATTTTTGCCTTGGCAAACCGGAGATGAAAATCCCTTAGCTTAAGATGAAAACTGGAATTGTTGATGATTTCATAGCTGTTGGTGGTATCCAGCCCAAAGTCTGCCGCAAGGGCCGTGTCTTCATCGCCCGCGGCGTTTTTAAATGTCCGGAAAATCCGAAATCCGCTGAACTGCATGCCCACAGGGTCAAAAGCCCCCTCGTTGGACAACTGGTCATAAAAATAAAGATCAGTAAGACCGAAGGAATACGAAGCATTATATCGTTTTTTATCATTGGCGATGATGTTCTTGATCGCATCCGTGGCAAGCGAAATCACATCCACCGACATCGTCGCCAGCGGCCCGCGCGGGGCGTCCTTATCGGCCTCTGCCCTTTCATCCATCGTCAGGACCTTTTGTGATTTAAGCTGATCTGCGACGATGACATTTTTTTGTTCCTTAATTTTCATATGTAACCGCTCGCTATTTACGGCGGACCCAAAAGGGGAGCCGGCACATGAAGCAAGGGAGATGGCCATGGCAAGACCGAGAGGATTCAAAAAAATGAGGGGTGTTTTCACGAATGGCGTTTACTCTTTGAATGTGAAATTGACAATATATTTCCGGATTCTTGAAACCAGGGCTGCCGCCAGTTCATCGCGGTCATTGACCAGCCCCCTTTGTTCAAAGGAATATAGGAGTTTTTTCTGACCCATGATGAGATACACTTTTATCCTGACGCTGTCTCCAAACACCTGGTATTTGCCGTGCAGGGAAAAAGCGCTGTCGGCGCCATTGTCGGGCACAAAGACAAGCGGGCTTTCCCTGCCTTTTTCGGACAGGTTGTTCAGTTCGCGATCTACCACGCCGGTAAAATTCAACCCATCGGTAAGAAGCACCTCGTCGTCGACGAATCGCGACCGCAGGAAAATCTTTTTTTTGGAAAACAGGTTGATCCTGCTTACGATGTCATTATCAGCGATGCCGATGTCAAAGCTCGCGCTGCCAAGAATTTGGGGTTGTTGATCGGAGCCCGCTTCCCTGGCCAGTTTCCTGACTTCCTGGCTGGCGAAATTGAACCACATGCTGACGTCTATAAATTTGTCGTTTTTCATGGCCTCTCCGAATTTGATACCAGAAAGCAGGGCATAGGTGAGAAGGCCCTGGTTGTACAGCCCCGATTCCCGTGCAGCCTGTCCTGAAGCCGATGCGCATAGGATATATAGCCCGGTTTTATCTTTTAACTCTTCAAGAGCCCGTTGCTGATCGGCTGGAACGTCTCCGCGGTTAAACAGCGTGCTCAAATTGCTGATCACCTGGCCGCTGCTGCAAGCGTCCAGGATCAGCACCTGCTTGTTTGCCTTAATCCGGCTACTCCACTGATTGAGTTCATCCGTGCTGACGGCAACCTGGTCTTCGATCCCCGAAATATTGAAATCGGCCGCGTCGCTGGTCAGCACATAATAAGTTTTTTTATTTGGTTCCATCAACCCATGACCTGCAAAAAATACCAGCAGGATATCCTGGGCGCGCGCCAGCCGGGAGATGGTGTCAACGACGGATGCGATATTTCGCTTAAGCGGCTGGCGGGCGAGGCTGTCCGTCAGAAAAAGATAGGGATGGACATGTTCGGTACCATCGATATCAAAGAGTTTCCTTGCTGCAGCGGTGATGACGGCCGAAAAATCAGCGGCATCTTTTGCTGCATAATTGAGCCGGAGGTCCTTGCCTTTATACTTGCTGACTCCGGCGATGACGAGGTAAACGTTCGCACTGGTAGCGGGGCGCGGGGCGGCTGTTGATGCGATGGGATTTCCGCGTGTCAGGGTTTGACCGTCCAGGGTGGAAATTTTCAGATAGACGGTGTTTTCCTCACCCGGCAAAAAATAATCCTGGACCGCCCTCCTGTCAACGGATAACCAAAAGGAGCCGTTTTCTTTTTGGAGATTTTGCGGTTCAAAGCTTGCGACCTGTTTTCGGTTTACGCAGAGGTCCAGCCTGCCTACTCCTCCGGCTCCCGGGGTGATTTTGAACTCGAAGACACTATCACCCCGCATAGACTGTTCGACCAGGGGTGAATAGTTACAGACTTTGATGTCCGATAGCCTCGAAGCGGTAATCGGTTCCTCATCTAAACCGTTGCATTTCTTGGCCAGTGAGGGCTCCCACATCAGGTTCTTGAATTGTTCGAGGTCTTCCAGTCTCGGTCCGCAGGCAAAGTACAACATGCGCCTGGCGCCTTCTGTGCCATCATAGCGGCCCCTGCCGTCCATCAGGAGATAGTCATCCCTGTCGACCGGGAAAAAACTGTATTGCAGGGAGCCGGAAACAGCCGACCATTTTTTTATGGTGTTATCTTCGGAGGCGCTGATCAGGTCGCGGCCTTCGCGGTCCATGTCCATCGATTCCAGGGGCGCTTCATGGGAATCCAGGCTTTGCTGCAGCTTTCCGGTTTTTACCTCCCAGATCTTGATGGTATTGTCCCAGGAGGCAGTATAAATTCTTTTGGAATCTTTACTGAAGATCGCGTGTATAACCGCGCGGGAATGTCCCGAAAGCGTCCGGATGCATCTTCCACTAACGAGGTCCCAGATTTTGGCTGTGCCATCCATGGAGACGGTGTACACCTTGGCTCCGTCGGGACTAAACCCCGCCTCGTTGACAAAATCGCGATGTCCTTTGAGCGTATGGATCAGCTTGCCGGTTCGGGACAGCCAGATTTTTGCCGTACTGTCCCAAGAAGAAGTAACCACATAAAGTCCGTTGGGACTATAGGCGGCGTTGCGTACCTCATCCCGGTGACCGCGCAGGACGGACGGAGAATGTGTGCCGGACAATTTCCAAATCATCGCCGTATGATCCCAGGAAGCGCTCGTGACGCTGCGGCCCGCCGGGTCAAAAGCAACCGATGCGACGACGTTCTTTTGTCCGCGCATTGCTCTGAGGCATTTGCCGGTGGCTATTTGCCAAATCCTTACCGTACTGTCCCAGGAACCGGTAGCGACATATTTTTCGTCCGGGCTAAAGGCGGCCGAAGTCAACCAGTCCGTGTGACCGCGGAGCAGCTGGGGGGTGGGGTAGTCCCCTGACCGGTAGATGAGGCAGTCGTTGGAACATGACGCGACCAAAAAAAATTTTCCGCCCGGGCTGAAAACTACCGGAGACAATGGATTGACAGGGCCCGAAAGACATCGAAGGAGGCGACCATCTCCGCCATCCCAGACTCTCGCCAAGCTATCCTGGTAGATGGCAACAATTATCCGTCCGTCCGGGCTTATGGCCGCATGCGTTGGCATGGGCACATGCGAACGTAAGTCCGCGAATAGCCGGCCGCTTGCCGCACTCCATATCTTCGAAGTTCGATCATT